>DAIMJJ010000081.1:0-16517 GCA_036722275.1 Rhizobium sp.
GTAGCGGAGCAATCGGTCCGGCGAATCGATTGCAGCGACGAACGCCGGCAGGGCAGAGGGGGGTATCCCGGAATTCGGCGACAGCGAGTCAGAATGCACCGTCTCCCCGTCCGACCGGGAGACGGTGCCGGCAGGCGGATGAGGGGCATTGTTCGAAACGTCCCGCCACTGTCCAACCCCGATCACACCCCTGCCCGGCCACCAGATGCCCGCTTTCAGCAGCGGCGCGGCGGGGGCCGGCTTTTCACCGTGCCCGGCAAGGGCGGAGGCATAGTCGACGAAGGCGCGGGCATTGGCATCGCCGCCCTCGATCAGATAGGCCCAGAGCGCAGACAGATCCGCATCCGCGACCGTGGAGAACGCCGCAAGCCCCGGATCCGGCTTGTCGTCGCCGGGAAGCACGGCGATCAAGGCTCCCGTCCGGCGGGCGCAGGCATGGAGCGCCTCGAGGGCATAATGGAAATAGCTGGCACCGCCGAGCGCCCGGACGACGATCAGCCGCGCATGGCGCGCCGTGCGCTCGACATAGGTGTCGATCGACATCGGATGGCGAAGGCTCATCAGGCTCGCAAGGCGGAAGCTCGGGCCACCGTCCCGCGCCCCGACCGCGGCTGCGATGGCTGCAAGCTCGGTATCGGCCGCCGACAGGAACAGCACGTCCCCCGGCGTCTGACCGAGATCGACCGCCTCTTCCCCGTCGCTGATCGATCCCTTCTGGGCTAGGAAAAGATGCATGCGCGCATGGCATGGATACCATGCCCCTCGTTTCTGCTTCGGAGCACGGCGGATACCCCCCTCTGCCCTGCCGGGCATCTCCCCCTCAAGGGGGGAGATCGGAAGACGGCAAGCCCCAGAGAACGCTGCAACCTCGAGCGCGCACTCCAGGCGCTGACAAGTGCGGGAGGTTCAACCACCGACGCTGCGATTACCGAATGCCGATCTCCCCCCTTGAGGGGGAGATGGCCGGCAGGCCAGAGGGGGGTGAACCGCACGCTCATACGCCTATTCAAGCCTCAGGCCGCCTTCTCGACCGCCTCGACCACGGCTGCAAAATCCCAGTCGTGCAGGCCGATGACGACGAGACGGGTCTCGCGCGTTTCGCCAGCGGCCCAGGGGCGGTCGAAATAGGTGTCGATGCGGGTGCCGACGGCCTGGATGACGAGGCGCATCGGCTTGCCGGGAACGTCGATGAAGCCCTTCAGGCGCAGCACGTCATGGGCCTCGATCACGCCCTTCAGACGCTCGACGAAACCGGCGGGATCGGCGACTGGACCGAGCTTGAGGACGAAGCTCTCGAACTCATCATGGTCGTGGTGATGGTCATGCGCCTCGCCGCTTGCGTGCAGCGCCTCATGCTCCAGCTCGTGGTGCGACTTGCGGTTCTCGATGTCGTCCTCGGTCGAGGCGCCAAGCCCGAGCAGCACCAGCGCCGGCACGTCGCCGTTCTTCGCCTCGACCAGCGTCGGCTTGCGATGGATACGCTCGGCCACTTCGGCGCGCACGGCGGCAATGCAGGCCGCGTCCAGCAGGTCGGTCTTGTTGAGCACGATCAGGTCCGCGCAGGTCAGCTGGTCCTCGAACAGTTCCTCGAGCGGGCTGTCATGGTCGAGGTTTTCATCAGCCACGCGGGCGGCATCGACCTTGTCATGGTCGTCGGCGAAGCGACCGGCAGCAACCGCGGCGCTGTCGACCACGGTGACGACGCCGTCGACGGTCACGCGGGTGCGGATATCCGGCCAATTGAAGGCGGCGACCAGCGGCTGCGGCAGGGCAAGGCCCGACGTCTCGATGACGATATGGTCGGGCTTCACATCGCGCTCCAGCAGCTTCTGCATGGTCGGCACGAAGTCATCGGCCACCGTGCAGCAGATGCAGCCATTGGTCAGCTCGATGATGTCGTCTTCGGAGCAATTCTCCGCGCCGCAACCTTTCAGCACGTCTCCATCGACGCCGAGATCGCCGAACTCGTTGATGATCAGCGCGATCTTCTTGCCGCCGGCGTTCATCAGCATGTTGCGGATGATCGTGGTCTTGCCGGCACCGAGAAAGCCGGTGATGACGGTCGCGGGGATCTTCTGTTGCAGCATGGTTCAACCCTTCATTTTCAGCGGCAGTCCGGCCGCGACGAAATAGACTTCAGCCGCCTGAGCGGCGATCGATTGGTGAAGGCGCCCGGCATGGTCGCGAAACGACCGCGCCATGCGGTTTTCCGGCACGATGCCGAGGCCGACTTCATTGGAGACGAAGAGAACGGTCGCCTGCAGATCCGGCAGGCAGGCGGCCAGCGCCTGCCCCTCGGCATCGACGTCACGTCCTTCCTCCATCATCAGATTGGTGATCCAGAGCGTCAGGCAGTCGACAAGGATCACCCTGTCCGGTCGGTCGAGGGAGGTCAGGGCCGACCGCAGCTCGAGCGGCTCCTCATGGGTCGTCCAGCCGTCATCCGCCCGGTCGGCCTTGTGGGTGGCGATGCGGGCGTGCATTTCCTCATCCCAGGCGCGGCCCGTGGCCAGGTATAGGCGCTCAAGCCCGGTGTCGCGCGCCAGACCTTCGGCAAAGCGCGACTTGCCCGAACGGGCGCCACCGAGAACGAAAATGGAGCGGGAACGGTCGGCCATGGCTTACGCCCCGACACGCAGATGGCCATTGCGGCAGACGGCGCCGAGCAGGCCAGACGCAGAAACGGATGCGCATAGCGGACGGCCGGCGACAAAGGCAGCAAACGTCTTCAGCAATCCCGCACGATGTGCGCGATCACGGGATCCGGGGATCCCGATCTTCCAGTATGTCGCCACGACAACCTCCGTGCTGGCAACAAGGGGAGCCTCCCCTTTTCAAGGTGTGGGCACAAATGCCCGGCACGGTTGGCAGGTCTCCTGGCTCGCGGGTCGTGGTGTCCGATGAACACCGGCGGATCTTCCTCACCTTCCCAAAGGTCGATGCGGCGCGAAAGGGAGGACGATTCGTAGATGATAGAGGCGTCCAGCCCCGGCTGATCGCGCAGCCCTTCAGTGGCTTTTCCGGCTGGTTTGCGCTGCGGGCCGTCCGCACCACGCGAACCGCCACCCTTTGCGTCTCTCCCGCCGGACGGAAGACCCTCGCCGCTCTACAGTCGCGGGGTCGGCTGCGATTGGCGGTCCCGGTCTGGATCCCCGCCGTCGCATTCCCTTTTGCTTCCCGGGCCACAGGTTTTAGGCCCGGAAACCATCCGTCTTATTGGAATAGGGGCAAGCCCGGCGCAAGTCAATCGAGCGGGAGGGTTCACGGCTTCGGCGCGGTGCAACCCTTGTCCTTGACCGGATCGCAGGGAAGTACCGGCACCGGTTCACCGCCGAGCTTGACGACACCGCTTGCGCCCTCTTCGACATTGGTGTCGACCACGCCCGCGGCCGGCGCGGACGGTACCGGCGCAAGAACGGCGGCTGCCGGTTCGTCGGCGATCGGTGCCGGCGCGCCAACTGCCGGCGCCTCGGGTGCAAGCGCCGTCTTCAGCCGGGTCGACTGCGTGCGCGGCGGACGAACGACCTTGCGCAGCGACGGCGATGCCAGCGAAAAGGCAAAGCGCACGCGGCTGGCGATCTCCTCGGCCAGGCTCTCCTCGGCCATCATCGGATCATTCGTCGGATTGTTGACGAGGAAGCTGCCGGTCGCGACCGGGTTACCCGTTTCGACCGAGGTCGCTGTAACCGTGAAGCGAGCGGTCTGTAAATTGCGGCGGGCATTGTAGCCATAGCCGAGCCTGTCGATCTTGACGAGCACGACCACCCGCTCGGCACCGGCCGGCGGACGGGTCGCGGCGATCGCGGCGGAGACACGGCGGTCGACGCCGGCGACGATGCTGGTCGGAATGCGCGCATCGGCCAGAACGGTCACCGCCCGCACATGATAGCTGAGCGGCCGGGTGATCGGCCGGCCGCCGCTAAAGGTGCAGGACGCCAGCACGCCGAACAACAACAGCGCAAAGCCAAGCTTGAAGAAGCGCGCGAACATCAGGGCCCCCGGACGGATGATTCTCTTCCGTCAGAGAGTCCAGCATTTATGGTTAGCGGACAGTTAATCCTGAGCGTCGAGCGCCTTCAGCATGGCGTCGGCAGCCGCAATATCGATGTAGCGCGCTTGCCGGCGCGCCTCGGCCTCGGCATCGACGCCCCAATGCTCGTCGGTCCAGTCTTCGTCGAGATGGGCGAGCGACCAGACGTCGTCAAGCGAAAGATGGCGGTCGCGCAGCGCCAGCGTCAGAAACGCCGAACCGGTCATGGTCGTGACCACGTGCAGGCAGGCCAGCGCCAGCGCCGGTATGTCCGGCCCGAGGGCCCGGGAGAAAGCAGCGATCGCCTCCGCCGGCTGTTCCTGGTGGATGACGCCTTCGATCAGGATGAAGCGCGCGGAATGGGTCGACGAAAGCCAGGCCAGCACCGGATCCCAACGCTCACGCTGACGCTCGACGAGCGCCTGCGGCCCATCCGCCCGATAACACAGCAGATCGTTGCCGCTATAGCGCACGATGTCCTCGAACACCGCTTCCGCCTGGACGCTGACGGCATCGATCGCCGTATTGGCGATCCGCGTCGCCGGCATGCTGCCCGGATCGATGGTCTCGCCCTGCGCGCGCCACTCTTCGGCCACCAGCTCGGCTGCGGCTCTGGTCGGCAACGCCAGCAGCTTCTTGCCCGGTGTCTTGACCGAACGGCCGTCGAGTTTCACGGCAAAGCCGTCACCTTCGCCCTCAACCGTGACATCCGTGTAGAAGCGTTTGGCCTGCGGCCGCTTCATCTGGATCTGGGCACGCCGAACCGGGTCCTCGTGGCTGGGCTCGGGCACAAAGACGCCAAAAATGTCGGAGAGCTCGTCACGCATCGCGGATCCTCAGTGAATATAGGCAAGAATGTCGGCCGGGTGGTCCACCACGGCATCGGCACCGGCGGCCCACAATTCCTCGACGCTGGCATAGCCCCAGGACACACCGATGGCCTTGGCTCCGGCCGCCTTGGCCATCTGCATGTCGTAGATGGCATCGCCGATCACCACCGCATCGGCCGGCACCATGCCTGCCTGGTCGCAGCATTCGGTGACCATCGCCGGATGCGGTTTCGACGGGCATTCATCGGCCGTACGGGAAACGAAGAAATGGGGGGTGAACCCATGGCTTTCAAGAACGGAATCGAGACCCCGGCGCGACTTGCCGGTCACCGCGCCAATCAGCACGTCGTCGCGCGCGACGAGTGCCGCGATCAGTGCATCAATGCCAGGAAAGAGCCGTTCCTGGAAACCCAGCTCGCCGCGTACGCCGACAAAGATCTCCTTGTAATGCGCCATCATCGCCACCGCCTCGGTGTCCGCATGACGCTTGCCATCGAGCCGGGCAATGGCGATGTCGAGCGTCAGCCCGATGATCGCCTTGGTGGCGGCAACGGTCGGTTCGGTCTTGCCGAAATGCCGGAAGGTCCGCACCATGACCTCGTGGATCAGGCCGACGCTGTCGACGAGCGTGCCATCGCAATCAAACAGAACGAGTTTCATTCGCCGTCGTCCTCGGGTCCGTTGACGTCGAAGCCCAAAAGGTTCCAGCTCTGCACCATATGCGGCGGCAAGGGTGCGGTGACCTTCAGCCGCCCGCCGGACGGATGCGGAATGTCGATATGACGCGCATGCAGATGCAGCCGCTTCTGCATGCCGCCGGGGAAGTCCCAATTGTGGTCGTCGATGAAGTATTTCGGGTCGCCGATGATCGGATGGCCGATGTGGAGCGCATGCACGCGCAGCTGGTGCGTGCGGCCGGTATAGGGCTCCATCTCCAGCCAGGCGAGGTTCTGGGCGGCGGTGTCGACGACGCGGTAGTAGGAGATCGCGTGATCCGCGCCCTCCTCGCCGTGGCGCGCGATCCGCATGCGATCGCCCTCGTCGGTCTGGTCCTTGACCAGCCAGGTGGAAATCTTGTCCTCGCGCTTGCGCGGCACCCCCTTGACCAGCGACCAGTAGGTCTTCTTGGTGTCGCGCTCGCGGAAAGCGGCAGTGAGCTTCTGGGCTGCACCCCGCGTGCGGGCGACCACCAGCACACCCGACGTGTCGCGGTCGAGGCGGTGCACCAGGCGCGGTTTTTCGCCCTTGCGGCTCGTCCAGGCCTCGAGCATCTTGTCGATATGCCGCGTCAGGCCCGAGCCGCCCTGCACGGCAAGCCCGGCCGGCTTGTTGAGCACAAAGACCTTCTCGTCCTCGTGCAGCAGCATGCGCGACAGCAGTTCGTGATCGTCACCATGCTTCAGGTCGTGGCTGGCGATCGGTCCGGACTTCTTGGCGTCGACGTCGATCGGCGGGATGCGCACCACCTGGCCCGGCTGCACACGCGTATCGGTCTTGACGCGACCGCCATCGACACGCACCTGGCCGGAGCGCAGGAGCTTCTGCAAGGGGCCGAAGCCGAGGCCCGGATAATGCACCTTGAACCAACGGTCCAGGCGCATCCCGGCCTCGTCGGCTTCCACGGTGATATGTTCGATGCCTGCCATAGCCAATCTTTCGGTCACTGCTGCGGAAAAGCCCGCAGATCTCGTCTTGAGCAGCGCTTTAGAGCATTTCGACCGAAGATGGAAACAGGAAAACCGGTCAGAGCAGCGAACGCATCAGACCAATGCCGGCAATGGCGGCCGCAATCGAGGCGACGATGCTCAACAGCAGATAGCTGGTCGCGGCAACCGAAGCGCCGCGCTCGAACAGGGTGACGGCATCGAGCGCGAAGGCCGAGAAGGTGGTGAAGCCGCCGAGAAAGCCGGTGATCAGCAGAAGGCGGAGTTCCACCGACGCGCCAAAGCGGGCAATGATCAGTTCGGCAAGCACGCCGATGGCAAACGAGCCGGCGACGTTGACGGTGAGCGTTCCCCAAGGAAAGGCCGGCCCCATCAGCCGCAGGGCGCCGAGCCCGACCAGATAGCGGCAAACCGAACCTAAGGCGCCGCCGAGCGCCACGAGCAGGATCTGGTACATGCGTCCTCACGTTCGCCCGGAAAACCCGTCCCCAAACCGCAAGACCCGCCGATCAAGACCGGCGGGTCCGCAAACATCAGGCCTTGGCGGCTGCGACAAAATCCTTGGTGAAGGCTTCGAGCGCTGCCCAGTCGGTGAATTCGAACACCTTGTTGACGTCGGTCGGCGCGCCTTCGCGCTCGGCAAGCCGCTTGGCCATCCAGCGCTTGAAGAAGTCGTATTCGGTATAGCGCAGCGCGCCGGCGGCGTGGTGGATCATGCCCGGCGTCCAGCCGCTCTGGGCCATCAGCGCATCGGGGAAGTGCATCGCCTCCTCACGCTCCTCGGCGAACTCGCTGCGGATGAACAGCGACACGGAGATGAAGGCGCTCGGCACCGACTTCAGCCAGTCGCGCTCACGCTCGACGAAATCGACGAAGGGCGCCGGATAGCGCCCGGCATGGATCGGCGCGCACAGGATCGCCGCCTGGGGGTGATCGACGCCGTATTCCGCACCGGTGAGCACGTTGACCAGCACCGCACGGTCGCCGCCCTTCTCGATCTGCGCAGCGATGGTTTCGGCAATCTTCTTCGATTGCCCCTCAATGCTGACATATCCGACGAGAATGATCATTCTTTCCTCCCCTCCTCCCTCGCCAGGTCGGCGCGGGAGCGCGTGACTGTTGTCTCCAAGAACAATTGCGGCGAGCGCAAATTCAGCTGGAAAATGACAGATCGCGCCGCAATTGCAAGCGGATCGGGCCGCTCCGGACGCTCCTCAACGAAAATAATTCATCCTTGAACAATATCGATTTCGCCGGATCGAATTTTAGTAAAATTGCAGCGTCCGATTTAAAGAAGCGGAGAGCGGCGTGATGTAATGTGAGACAATTAACACGCAAGTTGGTGAAGCCCATGACACAGGTCGTTACAGTCTCGGCCACGACAGCCGCCTATGCGATGGAGAACTCCAAGGTTCCTATCCGCGGATCGCGCAGTTCCTATGTCGAGGAAAGCACGCGCCTGCTCGCCGAGAAGGCAGCGGTGAGCGAGGACTTCCAGTTGCGGGCGCTCGTCAATATCGTGCAGCCGCCGGCGCTGGCGCTCTACTTCCTGACCGCAAGCCAGAAGAATCTGGCCCAGGCGAGCCTCAAGGAAACGCTCGACGCCTACATGAACTCGACCAGCTGAGCCTTGGACCAGAATACATCCTCCCGGATGAGAAGGGCCACGCCCGCGACTGCGAGCGTGGCCCTTTTTCTTATCCGGGACCTGAACCGGCTTACTTGCCCTTGGCCGGGCCGACCGGCAGGACGATGTCGACCGAGCCTGCCTTCTGGAACGTCAGCTTGACATTGACCTTGCCACCTTCGACGAAGGGCTCGGTAACCTTCATGAACATCATGTGCAGGCCGCCCGGCTTCAGTTCGACCGTCTCGCCGGCGGGAACCGGGATACCGTCCTTCAGCGGACGCATCTTCATGACATCGCCTTCCATAGCCATCTCATGCAGTTCCATGAAGCCGGCGCTCGGCGATTCGGCGGCGATCAGCACGTCGTCGGCCGCGCCGGTGTTCTTGATGGTGATAAAACCGCCACCGACCGGCTGGTTCGGCAGCATGGCGCGGGTGAAGCCGGCGCTCAGTTCCAGATCGCCGACCTTCACCGGCTCCATCGTTCCCGGATTGGCGCCCGCCATGCCGGAGCCGTCCATCGCTCCGTGACCGTGCATGGCATGGCCGTCGGCCTGCGCCATCATCTGGCTGTGCATCGCGCCGTGGCCCATCGTCATGTCATCGGCTGCGGCGGCGAGCTTCAGCAGCGGCGCCGGATGCTTGAGCGAATGCGGATCGACGCCGGGTGCAGCCACCTCGTCCCAGGCGACCTTGCCGTCGGCACCGCACAGCTGGGTCGTCGAGAAAGCGAGCGCGCCGCCGGCTTCCACGCCGCTCACCTTGCCGTTGATGGTGAAGGTGTCATAATTGTCGTCCGGCAAGTCGCCGCCCTTCCAGCGGATCTCGACCGCGCCCGACTTCACGGCCTTGCCGTGATTGTCGTAGGTCTTCTGGTAGTCGCCCTTGATGATCTCGAGTTCCCAGCCGGGCTTCGGCATCGGCTTGGCGAAGACAAAGCCCTCGGGCAGCTTCACCTGCACTTCGTTGGTCGCCTTGCCATCGCAACCATGCGGGATCTGCAGCACTGCGGCGACATAGGATTCCGGCTTGACCGGGGCATTGGCGAAGGTGGCATGAGCCTGGGCCGAACCGGCAACAAGGGCGAGGGCAGCGGTGGTCGCGAGTGCGGAAATCATGGTTTTCATTTTGTCGTCTCCTGTGCGGCGCTCTCCATGGAGCCGGCCGCATGCGCCAAAGCGGCGCGTGTTTCTGTCGGTGGTCGAAGAAATCAGGACAGGACGGGTGGCGCGCGCGAGCGCGGACGCTCGACGGCAAGCACGGTCGGGCGTTCGGTGACGATGACCGGATCGTTGAGCAGCCCGGCAAACTGGCTAATCAGCCAGCCATCACCGGCCGGGGCGGGCAGAAGTGCCGTTGCGGCGAGCGCACAGACTTCGCAATAGGAGCGGACGAGCGGATATTTGGCGGCGGTGTCGCCAATGCACATGTCGGCATAGGTGCCGTCCGGCAACTGCAGCGAGACCGTGGCATAGGCCGCGGCCATGACCTGCGGCGGCTTGTGGGCAAAGGCCAGCGACAGAAGGGCAATGGCGCACAAGATGCGCAACACGCCGCCCCCACTGATCCTTGCCTTCGACATGTCCATCCTCCGAACGGGTGACTCCTTAGCCGTTTTCGACCGGAAATCAAAGCCCTCGAATTGCCCTGAACCCCTTCTCGTCCATTCGCAACGCCACGTCTTTGATCCGCCGCAAACAGCAGGATTGGCCCCTGCCCTGCCGCCGCCACGCGACGAAAGTCAGAAGCACCAGCGACAAATATTTGTTCGTCGGCGACCTTTGCCTCTTGCCAAGCCCTCCCCCGGACCGATAATTGCGCCATTCCCTGCAGGGAGAAACCGGTTCACTCCGGTGCCGAAGGAGCAACCGCCCCGGAAACTCTCAGGCAAAAGGACCGCAGGGCGTCGACTGGAACTCTGGAGAGAAACCTTCCCGAAAGGCGAAGGGTGCGCCGAAGGGATAACAATCTCAGGCAAAGGGACAGAGGGGGCTCATGACACCGGCACATCCGTGCCCGAGACCTTGAGCCGGCGCGCGAGCGCCTTTTGAACCCGGAGGCGCCGACTTGGACCAGTCCGTCGAACTGCACAAAACTCCCCTTTACGATCTTCACGTCGCGCTTGGCGCCCGCATGGTGCCGTTTGCCGGCTACGACATGCCGGTGCAGTATCCGGCCGGCGTGCTGAAGGAGCATCTCCACACCCGCGCCAAATGCGGGCTTTTCGACGTGTCGCACATGGGTCAGGTCGAGCTGCGCGCCAAGTCGGGCAAGTACGAGGACGCCGCACTTGCCTTCGAAAGCCTCGTGCCGGTCGATGTGCTCGGCCTTAAGCCGGGCCGTCAGCGCTATGGCTTCTTCACCGACGATCACGGCGGTATCCTCGATGACCTGATGTTTGCCAATCGCGGCGATCACCTGTTCGTCGTCGTCAATGCCGGCTGCAAAGAGGCCGACATCGCCCACATGCAGAAACATCTCTCGGACCGCGTCGAGGTCACCTATCGCGACGACCGCGCGCTGCTGGCACTTCAGGGCCCGCTTTCCGAAACGGTGCTGGCGAGCCTCGGCGGCGACGTCGCCGCCATGAAGTTCATGGATGTCCGCGACATCGAGCTTTCGGGCATCCCCTGCATCGTCTCGCGCTCGGGTTATTCAGGCGAGGACGGTTTCGAGATCTCGGTTGCGGCCGACCAGGCCGAAGCGCTGGCCAAAAAGCTGCTGGAGCATGAGGACTGCGAACCGATTGGCCTCGGCGCACGCGATTCGCTGCGGCTGGAAGCCGGCCTCTGCCTCTACGGCAACGACATCGACACCACGACCTCACCGATCGAAGCCGGCCTCGAATGGGCGATCCAGAAGGCCCGCCGCACCGGCGGCGCCCGCGCCGGCGGCTTTCCCGGCGCCGATCGCATCCTGTCGGAACTGGAGAACGGCACCAGCCGCCGCCGCGTCGGACTCAAACCCGAGGGCAAGGCGCCGGTGCGCGGTCACGCCAAGCTCTATGGCGATGCCGACGGCAAGACGGAACTCGGCGAGGTCACCTCCGGTGGCTTCGGTCCGAGCGCCGAAGGCCCGGTCGCCATGGGCTATGTGCCGGCAAGCCATGCCGAGCCCGGCACCCAGCTCTTCGCGGAGGTGCGCGGCAAGTACCTGCCCGTCACCGTCGCCGCCATGCCCTTCGTCTCTCCGACGTACAAGCGATAAGACTGCCGATGAATGTGACCGGCTCACCCCCCTCTGTCGCTTCGCGACATCTCCCCCTCAAGGGGGGAGATCGGGGCGTTCCCGTTCAGCCATCAAAATCGCGGCATAACCCCACCCATCCGGCCATGTCCGAAAGGGACGCACGACAGCGCTTCTCGTCGATCTCCCCCCTTGAGGGGGAGATGTCCGGCAGGACAGAGGGGGGTGCCACACACACGAAACGTAGCGATCCAATTTTCCAAGAGAGGAACATCACATGCTGAAATTCACCGCTGAACACGAATGGCTGAAGCTTGAGGGCGACGTTGCCACCGTCGGCATCACCAACCACGCCGCCGAACAGCTGGGCGATCTGGTCTTCGTCGAACTGCCGGAGGTCGGCGCCACCTTCGACAAGGGCGCGGATGCCGCGACCGTCGAATCCGTTAAGGCAGCCTCGGAAGTCTATTGTCCGCTCGACGGCGAGATTACCGAGATCAACCAGGCGATCGTCGACGATCCGTCGCTGGTCAATTCCGATCCGCAGGGCGCCGGCTGGTTCTTCAAGCTGAAGCTCAAGACCCCGTCTGACGCCGACGCCCTTCTCGACGAAGCCGCCTATAACGAGCTGATCGCATGAGCACGCCGACCGAATTCCAGTTCACCGATTACCAGCCCTATGATTTCGCCAATCGCCGCCATATCGGCCCCTCGCCGGCCGAAATGGAGGAAATGCTGAAGGTCGTCGGCTACAAGAGCCTCGACGCGCTGATCGACGCCACCGTGCCGTCGTCTATCCGCCAGGCCGTCCCCCTCACCTGGGGGGCGGCCATGACCGAGCGCGAGGCGCTCGACAAGCTGCGCGAGACCGCCAACAAGAACAAGGCGCTCGTCTCGCTGATCGGCCAGGGCTATTACGGCACCATCACGCCGCCGGTCATCCAGCGCAACATCCTGGAAAACCCGGCCTGGTACACGGCCTACACGCCCTACCAGCCGGAGATCAGCCAGGGCCGCCTCGAAGCGCTGCTCAACTACCAGACCATGGTCTGCGACCTGACCGGGCTTGACGTCGCGAATGCCTCGCTGCTCGACGAGGCAACCGCTGCGGCCGAGGCCATGGCGCTCGCCGAACGCGTATCGAAGTCGAAGGCCAAGGCCTTCTTCGTCGACGAGGCATGCCATCCGCAGACCATTGCCGTCATCCAGACGCGCGCCGAGCCGCTCGGCTGGCAGGTCATCGTCGGCAACCCGTTCACGGACCTCGACCCGGTCGACGTCTTTGGCGCGATCTTCCAGTATCCGGGCACGCGTGGCCACGTCCATGACTTCTCCGGCCTGATCGCCCGTCTGCACCAGACCGGCGCAATCGCCGCGGTCGCCGCCGACATTCTGGCGCTGACGCTGCTGAAGTCCCCCGGCGAGATGGGCGCCGACATCGCCATCGGCTCGACCCAGCGCTTCGGCGTTCCGGTCGGCTATGGCGGCCCGCACGCTGCCTATATGGCGGTCAAGGATGCCATCAAGCGCTCCATGCCGGGCCGTCTCGTCGGCGTCTCGGTCGACGCCAGGGGCAACCGCGCCTACCGCCTCAGCCTGCAGACCCGCGAACAGCACATCCGCCGCGAAAAGGCGACGTCGAACATCTGCACCGCGCAGGTGCTGCTGGCCGTCATGGCCTCGATGTATGCCGTGTTCCACGGGCCGAAGGGCATCAAGGCGATCGCCCAGCAGGTTCACCAGAAGGCCGTGCTGATGGCCAAGGGCCTGGAAAAGCTCGGCTATACGGTCGAGCCGGAAACCTTCTTCGACACGATCACCGTCGAGGTCGGCCACATGCAGGGCCTGATTCTCCGCGCGGCCGTCGCCGAAGGGATCAACCTGCGCAAGGTCGGCGAGACCCGGATCGGCATCAGCCTGGACGAGCGCACCCGCCCGGCAACGCTGGAAGCCGTCTGGCGCGCTTTTGGCGGCAATTTCGCCGTCGCCGATTTCGACACCGGTTATCGCCTGCCCAATGATCTGCTGCGCACCAGCGAATACCTGACGCATCCGATCTTCCACATGAACCGCGCCGAAAGCGAGATGACCCGCTATATCCGCCGGCTCTCCGACCGGGACCTTGCGCTCGACCGCGCGATGATCCCGCTCGGCTCTTGCACGATGAAGCTCAATGCGACGGCGGAAATGCTGCCGATCACCTGGCCGGAATTCTCCGAGATCCATCCCTTTGCCCCGGCGGACCAGGCGCTGGGCTACAGGGAGATGATCGACGACCTGTCGGAGAAGCTGTGCGCCGTTACCGGCTATGACGCCATCTCCATGCAGCCAAATTCGGGCGCGCAAGGGGAATATGCGGGGCTTCTGACCATCCGCAACTACCACCTGTCGCGCGGCGATACGCACCGCACGATCTGCCTCATCCCGACCTCGGCGCACGGCACCAACCCGGCCTCGGCGCAGATGGCCGGCATGACGGTCGTGCCGGTCAGGGCGCGCGACAACGGCGACGTCGATCTCGACGATTTCCGTGCCAAGGCTGAGCAATATGCCGACACGCTGTCGTGTTGCATGGTCACCTACCCCTCGACGCACGGCGTGTTCGAGGAAACGGTGCGCGAGATCTGCCAGATCACCCATGCCCATGGCGGCCAGGTCTATCTCGACGGCGCCAACATGAACGCCATGGTCGGCCTTGCCCGGCCCGGCGACATCGGCTCCGACGTCTCCCACCTCAACCTGCACAAGACCTTCTGCATTCCGCATGGCGGCGGCGGACCCGGCATGGGCCCGATCGGCGTCAAGGCGCATCTGGCCGCCTTCCTGCCGGGCCATGTGGCAACCGACGGCCGCCCCGGTGCGGTTTCGGCCGCCCCCTATGGCTCGCCGTCGATCCTGCCGATCAGCTGGTCCTATTGCCTGATGATGGGCGGCGAAGGCCTGACCCAGGCAACCAAGGTGGCGATCCTCAACGCCAACTATATCGCAGCCCGGCTAACCGGCGCCTATGAGGTGCTCTACAAGTCCGAGGCCGGCCGCGTGGCGCATGAGTGCATCATCGACACCCGTCCGCTCGCCGAAAGTGCCGGCGTGACCGTCGACGACGTGGCGAAGCGCCTGATCGACTGCGGTTTCCACGCGCCGACCATGAGCTGGCCGGTTGCCGGTACGCTGATGATCGAGCCGACCGAATCGGAGACCAAGGCCGAGATCGACCGCTTCTGCGATGCCATGCTGGCCATCCGCGAGGAAGCCCGCGACATCGAGGAAGGTCGCATGGACAAGATCGACAACCCGCTGAAGAATGCCCCGCACACGGTCGAGGATCTGGTCGGCGAGTGGACGCGTCCCTACACGCGCGAACAGGCCTGCTTCCCGCCCGGCGCCTTCCGGGTCGACAAGTACTGGTCCTCGGTCAACCGCGTCGACAATGTTTATGGCGACCGCAATCTCGTCTGCACCTGCCCGCCGATGAGCGACTATGCGGAAGCGGCCGAATAACAGCACGGCCCGCTGCCTATGACGACGAAGGCCCGCCCGACCCGGCGGGCCTTTTCTCTTTGTTTCGGAACGAACAACCCGAATGTCCTTCCCGCCAGAACCGCCGTTGCTCCCGATCCGGCAGAAGGTCCGCTTCGGAACGGCTTTCATCCCACGGTCCTCTGTGCCGCTGAACCCGCGCCGGAGGTTCCCACCCTACCGTCTTGCGTTCGGGTAAGAGCGCTGCTAGAAACAGAACATAAAGGGAACGAATCCGGAGGAAGCCATGGCCGATCTGACGCTCTATACCAATCCCATGTCGCGCGGGCGCATTGCCCGCTGGATGATCGAGGAGACCGGCCAGCCGTATGATACCGTGATCCTGCCCTTCGGCGCGGCGATGAAGTCGGCGCAATACCGGGCCGTCAATCCCATGGGCAAGGTTCCCGCCGTGCGTCACGGCGATGTCGTCGTCACCGAATGTGCCGCCATCTGCGCCTATCTCGCCGATACCTTTCCCGAGGCCCGGCTTGCCCCGCCCGGGCCGCAGCGCGGCAGCTATTACCGCTGGCTGTTCTTTGCGGCTGGCCCGCTGGAAGCCGCCGTCAGCAATCGCAGCCTCGGCTTCGAAGTTTCCGAGGAACGGCGGCGCATGATCGGCTATGGCCGCTTCGAGGATGTGATGGACACACTCGAAATCGCGGTGTCGACCAATCCCTTCATCGCCGGCCAGGCCTTCACCGCCGCCGACGTCTATGTCGGCTCGCATATCGGCTGGGGCCTGCAATTCGGCTCCATCGAACGGCGGCCGGCCTTCGAAACCTATTTCGCGCGGGTGAGCGACAGGCCCGCCTATCGCCGCGCCCAGGAGAAGGACGACGCAGCCATGGGCGAGGCCGGAACGGCCGGCTAGGAACCTCTGAAAATTTGTCGGGCAAGGCGGCCTGGACCCTAGCGATCAACGGGGTGACTCTGATTAGATGGAAGAACATGGGGGATGCGCGCCATCGGGGGGATTGAATGACCGACGCCTTCGTACCGAAGTCCATTGCCGTCTTCCGTGAGGGCTATTCGCTTGAGCGACTGCGCGCCGACGCAGTCGCCGGCCTGACGGTCGCGATCGTTGCGCTGCCGCTGTCGATGGCGATTGCGATCGCCTCGGGTGTGACCCCCGACCGTGGGCTCTATACCGCGATCGTCGGCGGCTTTCTCGTCTCGCTGCTGGGCGGCAGCCGCCACCAGATCGGCGGCCCGGCCGGCGCCTTCATCGTGCTGGTGTCGACCACGGTGGCGACCCACGGGATCGAGGGACTGATCCTCGCGACAATGATGTCCGGCGTGTTTCTGATGCTGGCCGGGCTTCTGAAGCTGGGCGATTACGTGAAGTTTATCCCTTACCCCGTCACGGTCGGCTTCACCGCCGGCATCGCCGTCATCATCTTCGCAAGCCAGATCAGCGAATTGCTGGGCCTCGCCCTCTCCGGACGCGAACCCGGTCCGCTGGTCGAGAAGCTGCCGGTATTGGTCGCCGCGCTGCCGACGCTCGACCCGTCATCCGCAGGGATCGCCGCACTGACCATCGCGATCATTCTTGGCCTCAGGAAACTGCGCCCGACCTGGCCCGGCATGCTGATCGCGGTCGCCGTCGCCTCGGCCGTGACCGCCGTGCTGAATCTCGACATCGCAACGATCGGCAGC
>DAIMJJ010000082.1:0-12219 GCA_036722275.1 Rhizobium sp.
CGATGCGCCGGACCCGGTCGGGGGGGTCGTAGATGCGGATCGTGCCGCGATTGGCGTCGAAATCGTTTTCGCTGGCGTAGAGCAGGCGTCCGTCGGGGGAGAACTGGCCGTGGCCGAAGAAGTGGCGGTTGTCCGGCGCGGCGATGATCAGCGGCTCCTGCCGCCCGCGGCTATCGAAGATCACCGCAAAGGTGCCAGGCCGTCGGGCGAAGGCGACGGAAAGCCCGCTCGCGGTGCAGTGGCCGAGACCATGGATGCGGTCGGGCAGCGCAATGCGATCGATGAAGGTGCCGTCCTCTGCAAGCAACCCGATGCCGAAACTACCGTCCGGTGCGCGGAAGCCCGCGGCAAAGACTGCGTCGCTGCGCTCAAGCGCGTGGAGCGCGCGCGGCGAGAGCGAGGCGAGGAAGAGGGCGCCTGCCGCCTTGGCAAAGGAGCGACGGTCGATCAGCGCAGGGCGCGGCATCTCAGTCACCGTCGGAGAAGGAGAAACCGGCCGCAAGCCCGATCGCTCCGCCATAATCGTTGTTGAGGCGCAGGATGAGGTCTTTGCTGTTGAGCAGCAGGAAATCGAGCTTGGCGCGCTCGGCAGGGTCGGAGACCGCCGCCTCGACGTCAGGATTGATATCCTTTGCCACCCGCGTCAGCGATTTGGCGACGAAGTCGATCGAGGAAACGACAGAGCGCGAATCGTCGGCGAGAAGATCGACCATGCCGGACTGCTTGATCAGGCTCCTCAAGCCCTCGATATTGCCGTTGATCGAGGTGAAGGTATTGCCGGAGCGCCAGTAGATTGCCTGCTTCGGGAAGGTGTTGTTGTCCTCTCCCTTGTAGAAGGTCTCGATGCGCTGGTCGCGGATTGCTTCGGCGCCGTGCACCAGGATGCCGAGCAGGGCGGTGATCGCCTCGCGGCCGTCGCGGAATTCGGGATTGTCGGGGCCCGGATGTTTCCAGGCCGTCTGAATGCCATCAGGTGCGTCCCAGGCGGCGGCAAGCTCGGAGCCGAGTCGCACCAGATTGCCGGCGATGGCCGCACCATAGCGGCAGCGGAAACCCTGCTTCTCCTCGACAAGGGTGTCGGCGCCGGTGCCGAACAGCACGAATTCGAGGGCGCCGAGCCCCTGCATGGCGACGCTCTTGTCCTTCAGCGTCTCGACGGACGTTGCGCTTTCATCCGGCTTGGCGAGGATCGCCTGTACCTGCTTCAGGCCCGTGCTCTTGCGATCGGGGTAGAAGAGAATGCGTTCGAAGCGATTGGCCTCGATCACCGGGCCGATGCGCACGATCTCGATCGTGGACCAGGCGGCGACCGTCTTGTCGAAGGCTGCACGGGCAAGATCGAAGTTTTCGGACGACGGCGCCGCGCAAAGGCCCTTCAGATCGGTTTCCAGCGCGCTCGCCGTCTCGCGGAAGCGGTGGTAGCCCGGTCGGATGAAACCATCGACCGCCTTCTCCATCACCGCGGGGACTGCCTCCATCCTCAGCGCGGCCGGAGCCGGCGCGGCCTCCTGGGCCGATGCGGCGGCGTTCAGGCCAAGGGCGGCCACGAGGGCGAGGAGGACAGGCTTCATAGGGACTCCAGAAAGGCGATCAGCGCCTTGCGATCATCGGGCTCGAGGGCGGCGAAGCGGTCGCGGGCGCCTTGGGCCTCTCCGCCATGCCAGAGGATCGCCTCAGTGAGGTTGCGCGCCCGGCCGTCGTGCAGGAAGAAGGTGTGACCATTGACCGTTTCGGTGAGACCTATACCCCAGAGCGGCTGGGTACGCCACTCGCGACCGCTCGCGTCGCCCACGGCCTGGCCGTCGGCAAGGCCTTCGCCCATGTCGTGCAGCAGGAAGTCCGAATAGGGCCAGATCAGCTGGAAGCGGTGCGCCTTGTTCTCGGCCTTGCGGCTGGTCACGTATTTCGGCGTGTGGCAGGCCACGCAGCCGGAGGCGTAAAACAGCGACTTACCCTTGAGCACCGTCCCGTCATCGATGCCGCGCCGCGCCGGCGGTGCGAGGTTTTCCGAATAGAAGGTGACGAGATCGAGCACCGGATCGGGGGCTTCCGTATCCCCTAAGCGCTTCTGCACGCCGTTCGGCATGGCAAGGCACTGCTCCTGCGCGGCGGTGCAGTCGCCGGCATGGTGCGGCGCGTCTGGGGTCGAGATGCCGAGGTCGCCCTTGAAGGCGCTGGAACTCTGGTCGCGCACGGAGGCGTTCTGCGCCTTCCAGCCGAAGCGTCCGAGCTTGAGTTCGCCGGTGCGATGATCGCGCGCCCGCGCCGCCCGGCCGGAAATGCCGTCGCCGTCGCGGTCATCGGGGTCGACCCGGGCGAGAATGTCTTCTGCGGCAATCGCCTGGATCAGGCCCATGCCGATCATCGGATTGGCGATGCGCGGAGAGAACGTGGTTTCGGGGTCGAGCGGACCATAGGCCAGATCCGCGACCGAGTAGCGCGGCTTGCGCAACGAGACGGTCTCGCCGCCGGCCAGCGTCACGGTCTCTTCGGTATAATCGATGATCATTCGCCCCTCCGCGGCAAGGCCCGGGACGGCCAGATCCTGGAGCTGGCCGCCATAGGTCGGATCCGGGAAATTGACCGCCTTGAGATCGGCAATCGCCTGGCGCTCCTCCGCCGTCCGCGCCGGACGGGCGAGCCTCAGGAACATCGAGGTCGCGTCCGCCGCGCCCTCGGGCGGGTGGCCGCGGCCGTCCTTCAGATGGCAGCTCTGGCAGGCGCGGGCGTTGAACAGCGGGCCGAGCCCGTCGGAGGCCTGCGTCGAGGAGGGCGATGACACCCAGAACTTGCGGAACAGCGCATTGCCGAGCTTGAATTCCTCTTCCTCGGCAAAGGTGATGTTGGAGGAAAAATGCGAGAAGGAATCGCCGTTGACCGGGTTGGTCGAGGTCGCGGCACCGCCCTGCATCAGCTCGAACGGTTCGGGCGCAGAGAAGTCCGAGGTCGGGGCCGTGACCTTCTCGACGCGCTTGAGATCCTTCGGTGTCAGATCTGTGCGGACCGGGGGCTCGTCCGCCGCGGCGGGGGCAAGAACGAGGAGCGACAGGCCGGTGGCGAACAGTGAGCGCCGGAAGGAGCGAGCGATGATGCGGGGCATGATGATGGAAATCGGGCCACCGAAAATTCCGGTGGCCCGCCTTTTTTCTTATTGGAACACAGCGTTAGGATTATCCAGGCTGTCGGAGCCTTCAAGCTCGATCGTGCCGAGATCCAGCGACGCAATGACGCGCTCGATCGTCTTGGTCTGGTCGATCAGCCCGTCGATCGCGGCCTGGACGGTGGCGTTGCCCTCGGCATTGCCCTCGCCGATCATCTGGTCATAGGCTTCAATCGTCTCGGCGCGCTTGGCCATGGCGTTCATGGCGTCGAGCGTCTTGTTGAGCTTTGCCTTCATTTCGGTGTCGAGGGCCTGATCCTTGGCGGCGACCAGTTCCGACAGCGACGGACCGGTCATCTTGGTGCCGTCGGCGCGGGTGTATTCACCGGTATAGGCCGAAGCGATGCCGACGGCGTCGTTCAGGTGCGAGGCGTGGGTGTTGTCGGAGAAGCAGTCATGCTCTTCTTCCGGGTCGTGCAGCAGCACGCCGAGCTTCATGCGCTCGCCGGCCAGTTCGCCGTAGGACAGCGAGCCCATGCCGGTGAGGATGGCGGAGATGCCGGCCTTCGGATCGGCGGTCACGGTCTTCGCCGCTTCGCCTTCCGGCGCCCAAGCGGCGACCATTTCTTCCAGGTCGGAGAGAAGGAGGGTCGAGGCGGCCTTCAGATAGGTGGCGCGCCGGTCGCAATTGCCGCCGGTGCAATTCTTGGTGTCGAAATCCGTATAGGGGCGGGCTCCGGCGCCGGGACCGGTGCCGTTCAGATCCTGCCCCCAGAGCAGGAATTCGATGGCATGGTAACCGGTGGCGACATTGGCCTCGATCTCGCCGGCCTCATGCAGGGTTCCGGAGAGGAATTCCGGGGTGATATTGGTAGCGTCGACGTCCTTCCCGTTGATCTTCAGCTTGGGGTTGGCGATGACGTTGGCGACGAACAGGGCGTTTTCGTCACTTTCGGTGCCGTAGGAGGCATCGACATAGTCGATCAGGCCTTCATCCAGCGGCCAGGCATTCACTTTGCCTTCCCAGTCATCGACGATCGCATTGCCGAAACGATAGACTTCCGACTGCTGATAGGGCACGCGGGCCTTGATCCATGCGGCGCGGGCGGCCTTCAGCGTCTCTTCGCTCGGGCTGGCGATCAGCGCGTCGATCGCCGTATCGAGCGCCTTTGCCGTCGTCAGGGAATCTTCGTACTTGGCATGCGCCATGGCGGCGTAATGGGCCAGGACCGCGGCTTCGTCGGTGGCCGCCGCCGGGCTCGCGATGAAGCTCGCCGAGGCGATCAGCAGCGCGAACGAAGCGCCGAGAATGGTTTTCCGGGACATGGTCTCTCCTTCGACGCTTGCGCGCCCTCTCCGTGAAACGAACGGGTCTGTCTTGGCCGAAAAAGAAACTGGTGTCAAATAGTAGAGAATTGAAAGATCGATCCGCGTTGCGCTTCGTCAATTTCCGAGGGCGGCGGGGGCTCAGGCCCGGCGCCGCATCCGGCAGAAGAAGAAGCCGTCGGTATCGGTGGAGGCAGGGCTCAGCGTCACGGTCAGGCCGTTCGCCGAGCGCGGCCGCGGCGCCGTCTTTCCGAACAGGCGGTCCCAGTGGTCAAGGGTTCCGACCAGCTCGAACTCGGGATTGGCGGTGCAGAAGGCGTTCGCCTGCGCGTCGTTTTCCTCCGGCAGCACCGAACAGGTGACATAGAGCAGTTCGCCGCCGGGGCGGACATAGGCCGCCGCTTCACTGAGCGCCTCCTGCTGCTGGGCGACGCGCTCGGCGAGATTGCGGGCGGTCAGCCGCCATTTTGTATCCGGACGTCGCCGCCAGGTGCCGGTCCCGGTGCAGGGCGCATCCACCAGCACGCGGTCGACATGGCCCTTGAGGCTGTCGAGCCCGCGCAGGCTGTCATGGACCTGGACATTGCGGGTTCCGGCGCGCTTCAGCCGTTCGATGATCGGAGCCAACCGCTTGCGGTCGGCGTCATAGGCATGGACCTGGCCCTTGTTGTTCATCGCCGCGGCGATCGCGAGCGTCTTGCCGCCGCCGCCGGCGCAAAAATCGAGCACCTGCTCGCCTTCGCGCGCATCGACGAGATCCGCGACGATCTGCGATCCTTCGTCCTGTACCTCGAACCAGCCCTTCTGGAAGCTCAGTTCTGCGGTGACGTTCGGCAGACGGGAGGCGCCTTCGCCGGCGGGGACGCGCATGCCGAAGCGGGCGATCCGCGCGGCCTGGGCATTGGCGCGGTCGAGCGCCTTCAGCACCTTGTCGCGGCCCGCCTTCAATGTGTTCACCCTGAGGTCGAGCGTCGGACGATCTGCAAGGGCGCGGGCTTCGGCCAGCCAGTTCTCGCCGAAGGCGGCCTCGAAGGACGGCTGGATCCATTCCGGAATGTCGCCCTGCACATGGAGCGGTGCCTCGGCGAGGTTGCGCGAGGTGAAGGCCGAAAGCTGTTCTGCGGTCAGCGGCTTGGGGGCGAAGTTGTCGCCCTCGAATTCGGCGGCGAGCGTTTCCGGTGCGAAATGCCATTGTCGGAGAAGCACGGCCCAGCCGAGGGCTGCGGCGCTGTCGTCGTCCATCAGCCAGGCGTGCGAGAGTTTCATCCGCAGCGCGTCGTAGACGATGTTGCCGATCGCCGCGCGATCGCCGGATCCGGCAAAGCGGTGCGCCAGGCCCCAGTCCTTCAGCGCATCCGCCACGGGTCGGCGGCGGGCTTCGATGTCATCCAGCACTTCGATCGCACCGGCAAGGCGGCCGCCCAGACGCATGGTTCATTCTCCTCGGTTCGAAGAGAGCGTGGTAACGGCGAACCGATGGAAGAGCAAGCGCCGAACGCCGGCGCCCTCTGCGGTTCGCATGTCCCGGGTCAGCCGATGATCTCGTAGCAGACCTTGCCGTGGCCCGAACGGATCATGCCGATGTTCTGTGCGGCGGCCTTGGAGAGATCGAGCACCCGACCACGGATGAACGGACCGCGGTCGTTGATGCGTACGATGACGCTTTTGCCGTTCTTCGCATTGGTGACCTTCAGCTTGGTGCCGAAGCGGAGCGACTTGTGGGCGGCAGTGAGGTGCGACGGGTTCATGCGTTCACCGGAAGCTGTCTTGGAGTGCAGAGCATACCAGGATGCACCACCGCAGGAAGAGGCGGCATGGGCCGTCAGCGGCAGACAGACAGAGAGCGCAACAAGGGTTGCGGCGGTGAAGGTAGAGCGTCGGATAATCGTCAAAGTGTGTTTCCCTGGTCGTTGACACGAGCCGAATTTTGCGCGGCGGGGCCAAAGCGAGGGGAAAAATGGCAAAAACGTGCCTTTTGTCGATCACGGAGTGTTACGGCATGTAACATTCGTGATTCAAAAAGGCGAATCAGGCCGTTTACCTTTTGGAAAGATCTAGCAAAAGCAGTTTATTTTCAGTCGAAAAGCGGAATGCCATTTCAGGCGAATCCCAAAATGGTGCGATCACGAAAAAAATCGCGCAAAAATAATCCGAACCGCCACATTCCATGCCTGAAATGTGGAGATTCGGGGGCAGACGGCGGTGGATCAATCGTCTGGAGGTGTCTTGCTGCTCTTAAAACGCGGCCGGATCGGCTTTGTTCCAAGTGGCGCGAGACCACAGGTCCTGGAGCGACAGACGATAGTTCGGGTACCGGAACTGGAAGCCCAGGCCCTTCAAGCGGGCATTCGAAACCCGTTTGTTTTCGCCGTAGAAGGAGCGGGCCATGGGCGAAAGCTCGGCCGTCTCGAACGGCTGTTCGGGCGGTGCCTCCACCCCCATGAGACGGGCGGCCTCGGTGACCACGTCCTGCGGCGGGCAGGGCTCGTCATCGGTGACATTATAGACGCCGCCCAAGCCGGCATCCGCCAGGAAGACCGTGGCCGCGGCGATGTCCTCGACGCGGATGCGATTGAACACCTGATCCTTCTTGACGAGACGTCTGGCCGTGCCGTTGGTCAGGTTGACGAAGCCGTTGCGGCCGGGGCCGTAAATGCCCGACAGGCGAAGGATAGCAAGTGGCAGGTTGCTGCGGGCGGCCAGTGCCTGCCAGGCGCTCTCCGCCTCCACGCGCTCGACCGAGCGCTGGGACACCGGCTTCAGCAGCGCATCCTCGTCAACCAAGGCGCCGCCGTGATCGCCATAGACGCCGACGGTCGACAGATAGGCAATCCATTCGAGCCGGGGCATCAGCACCTTGAGGCTGTCTTCGCCGACGAGGCGGATCAGCGGGTCTCCCTCGCGGCCCGGCGCGATCGACTGGACGAGATGGGTCACTGTCTGAAGCTCCGCCCGAAACGCCGGCGTGATCTCCGTCCCGTCAAACAGCAGGGGCTCGATCCCGAACTCCTTCAGCCTTGCCTGTTTGTCCGGGCTGCGGCTGGTGCCGCTGACGCGTGCACCCTTCTCCGACATGAGCTTTCCGATGGCCTTGCCGGAATAGCCGGCACCGAAGATCATCACATGCATATCGTCACTCCGACATCATCCATTCTCTGCAGACCTCCGCCTCGGCCTCGAGCGGCAGGTATTGCGCGCGCAAACGCTCGAACTCGGGCGTGGTCAGGAGGCGCGCAAGCGCCCACACCGCCATGCCGCGCACCTCCGGTGCTGCATCCCCAAGGAGCGTCAGGCAAGCGGGGGCGAGATCCGCCGACCCCGAATTGCCGGCCGCGATCAGGCAATTGCGCACGAAGCGGTTGCGGCCGATGCGCTTGACCGGCGAGCCGCTGAAGAAACTCCGGAACGCCGGATCGTCGAGCGCGAGGAGAAAGCCGAGATCGGGCTCCAGCAGATCGGGGCGGGCCTGAAGCTTCATTTCGCGGGCCGATTGGGCGAACTTGTTCCACGGGCAGGCGGACAGGCAGTCGTCGCAGCCATAGATGCGATTGCCGAAGGCGGCCCGCAGCTGAGGATCGATCGGCCCCTTGTGCTCTATCGTAAGGTAGGAGATGCAGCGCCGCGCGTCGATCTTGTAGGGCGCGGGAAAGGCATCCGTCGGGCAGGCGTCGAGACAGGCTCGACAGGAGCCGCAATGGTCGATCTCGGCTGCGTCGGTCGCGAGGTCAGCGGTGGTGAACAGGCTGCCGAGAAAAAGCCAGGAGCCGTATTCGCGGCTGACCAGATTGGTGTGCTTTCCCTGCCAGCCGAGGCCGGCCGCCGCCGCCAGCGGCTTTTCCATCACCGGCGCGGTGTCGACAAAGACCTTGACGTCGGCACCGGCGCGCGCGGCAAAGCGTGTTGCGATCTCTTTCAGCCGCCCCTTCATCACGTCGTGATAGTCGCGATTGCGGGCATAGACCGAGATGGCGCCCTTCTCGGGCTGGGCCTGAAGGTGGCGCGGATCAAGGTCCGGGCCGTAATTCATGCCGAAGAGCACGATCGAGCGGACCTCGCTCCAGAGAACCCGCGGATCGGCGCGGCGCTCGCGTGTTTCGGGCATCCAGTCCATGGTGCCGTGATAGCCGGCCTCGATATAGGCGGACAGCCGCTCCGGCGCGTCGGGGATCGCATCGGGCGTAGTGATGCGGCAGAGTTCGAAACCTTGTGCCTCGGCCTCCTTCTTGATGAAGGCCGTCAGCGTCGCGCGCTTCCTGTCGATAACGGATACGGCCTGCGCCTCCGGCATGGCCCGTATCCCGTCAGAAATCCAGGTCCGCGTAGTGCGAAACCGGGGTGAGGCCGCGCAGGCGCTCGGCCAGCAGCGGACGGAAGGACGGCCGCGATTTCAGCCGCTGATACCAGTCCTTGGCAACGGGATATTCCGCCCACTCGATCTCGCCGAGATAGTCGAGCACGGACAGCGAGGCGGCGGCCGCGAGATCCGCATAGCTCAGGCGATCGCCGGCCAACCACGGGCGCGAGCCGGAAAGCCAGCTTAGATATTTCATGTGTTGGCGGATATTGCCCCGCGCGGTGCGCAGCACCTTGGAATCAGGCGCGCCGCCGCCCAGGCCATTCGGGATGAGCAGCTTGTGCACACGTTCGCGCACCAGCGGCTTGGTCACGTCCTGCTCCATCTTCTGCAGGAACCACTCCGTCAGGCGGCGGATCTCGGCGCGCTGGAACGGGTCTTCGGCCAGCAGCCGGCGATCCCGCTTCAGGACACCGTGGGTCTCGTCGAGGAATTCCGAGATCACCACCGGCCCGCACAGCACGCGCATATTGTCGTCGACATAGACGGGCAGCGTGCCGGCCGGATTGAGCGCGAGGAATTCACGACGCTTCTCCCATGTCTGCTCCTCCACCAGATCGACCTGGAAGCCGTATTCGGAGAGCACCAGCCGGATGAACCGGGACGCGGTGGACATGGGGTGATGATACAATGTTGGCATTGTCACTCGGATTCTTCAGGCGTTTGAGCACCGGCATGGGGCGCGCGACTTGCGGCTGGTCATGACCACGGCTTCCAAGCTATAGGAGCTTGGCTTTCGCAATACAAGCAAATCGCAATTTTCTCCCGCCTGCCTCTCAAGGACTTTCCATGGAAGATCAATCCATTCTGAGCGCGCTCTTTCTCGGCCTGATTGAGGGGCTGACGGAGTTCATCCCGGTCTCCTCCACCGCGCATGTACTGCTGGCCGGACATTTCCTCGGCTTCAAGTCGCCGGAAAACACCTTCGCCGTGCTGATCCAGCTCGGCGCCATCCTCGCCATCCTCAGCGTCTATTTCCGCAAGCTGTTCCTGCTGGCGATCGGCCTGCCGACCGATCCGGCCAGCCGCCGCTTCGTCGCGGCCATCCTTCTTGCCTTCCTGCCGGCGGCGGTCATCGGCGCGCTCGCCCATGATTTCATCAAGTCGGTGCTGTTCGAAACCCCGATGGTGATCTGCATCATGCTGATTCTCGGCGGTCTCGTCCTGTTGTGGATCGACCGGCTGAAGCTGACGCCGAAATACACCGACGTCACCGAGTATCCGCTGTCGCTCGCCTTCAAGATCGGCCTGTGTCAGTGCGTCGCGATGATCCCCGGCGTCTCCCGCTCGGGCGCGACGATCGTCGGGGCGCTGCTTCTCGGGACGGACAAGCGCTCGGCGGCGGAATTCTCCTTCTTCCTCGCCATGCCCACCATGGTCGGGGCCTTCGTGCTCGATCTCTACAAGAACCGCGACGCCTTGAGCTTCGACGACGGCGCGATCATTGCCATCGGCTTCATCGCGGCCTTCCTCTCGGCGCTGCTGGTGGTGCGCAGCCTTCTCGATTTCGTATCCCGGCGCGGCTACGCGCCCTTTGCCTGGTGGCGCATCGTCGTCGGCGTGCTCGGCCTCATCGGGCTCTCGCTCGGCATTGGCGGGGCGTGAGCCGGTCGGCTGCAGCCGAACCGTACAAACAACAAAAAGGCCGCTGAAGAGCGGCCTTTTTCGCATGGAATGGGAGGGGTCCTATTGGGTGACCGAAATGGATCCGGTGCTGCACGGATCGACGCCATAGGCGGGCGCGCAATTACCCTTGCGTGCTGCGACGGTGGACGGCGCCAGGAACGAGCCGGCGATGATGACCAGTGCCGCACATGCGAAGAACAGTGCGATAGACTTACCCATAGAAAGGCCCCTCGATATGGAATGGTGACGGTCGCTGGCGGTGTTCGTCGCGCCCCGAAGTGTTGGTTGTTTACGCATTGCCCGCAGAGGCATCAATAGAAGATCTTGCTAAATTCGCAGTTAACGCAAGGATTCTGTCTCTGCGTCTTTTGTGCAACGCAGAGACAGTCTCAGAGGTTCCGCAAGCGCCTCAGGCGGCCTTGCCCGAACCGGTGAACTGGCCGTGCGGACGGTACTGCACGAGATAGGTCGGCAGGATCGCGTCGAGCGAGGCCGGCGTGATGCCCAGGCCCTCGAGCGTGCGTCCCTCCGCCTTTGCGGCATCGGAAACCACATTGTCGGATTTCAGGAGCTTCACCTGGTCGCTGGTGAGCGCCGGCTTCACGAAGGGAATCATCGACGACAGGCTGCCGATCAGGGAAGCGATGCCGAAGGGCAGGGTTACCAGGGCGCGCTTGCGGCCGACCACGGCCAGCATGGTCTCCAGACACTGGCGGAAGGTCATCACGTCGCGGCCGCCGAGTTCGTAGATGCGGCCGGTTGCGAGCTTGCCGTCGACGGAGCGGGCGACCACCTCGGCGACGTCCTCGACATGCACCGGCTGGAAGCGGGTCTTGCCGCCGCCGACCAGCGGCAGGAAGGGCATCATCCGCGCCATGGCGGCGAACTTGTTGAAGAAGCCGTCTTCCGGCCCGAAAATGATCGAGGGGCGCAGGATGACAGCGTCCGGCTTGATCGACAGAACGGCAGCTTCCGCGCGGCCCTTGGAGGCGGCGTAAAGTGAGTTCGACTTGGCGTCCGCCCCGATTGCGGAAATGTGCGTCAGGCCGGCACCGGCCGCACGTGCGGCTTCGGCCACGGCGCGAGCGCCGAAATCTTGCACGGCATCGAAGTTGTTGCGACCGCTCTCGAAAAGAATGCCGACGCAGTTGACGACATGATCGGCGCCCTGGACCGCCTGATCAACCGATGCGCGGTAGCGCAGATTGGCCTGGACGAAAGAAATCTGGCCGACATTGCCGAGCGGCTGCAGGAAGAAGGCGAGGTCCGGGCGGCGCACCGCGACGCGGATGCGGTAGCCGCGCCTGGCAAGGGCCCGTACGACGTGACGCCCGACGAAACCCGAACCCCCGAACACGGTGACGAGCGGCGGAAGGTTGGACAAGGTCATGGGCGGGCTCCTTGAAATAGGCATGCGCTGGGATGCGCCGGAAGATCACGCAGTCTTTAGCCGAATCGAAAGGCGAGAGGAAGGGCCGACGGCGTCCGTGGCCCCTCGAAAAAGGTCTTAATCAGGCGCCTTCGACGACGACCATCTCGGCGTCTGCCACTTCCTGACGGATCTTGGCGGCGATCTGGTATTCCGGCGAGTTGTAGCAGTCGACCGCGGCCTGATGCGACGGGAACTCGATCACGACATTGCGCATGCGCGCCTTGCCTTCGAGCTCGGTGAAGGCGCCGCCGCGCGCAAGGAATTTTGCCCCGAATTTCTCGAAGGCCGGCTTTGCCGCCGCGACATAGTCCTTGTAACGTTCGGCGTCGCGAATATCGACCCGTGCGATCCAGTAGCCCTTGGCCATGTTTTCGTCCCATC
>DAIMJJ010000082.1:12319-16424 GCA_036722275.1 Rhizobium sp.
ACGCGGCGGGAACAGATTGCCGTCGATGGTTCGGCACGCAACGAGATCTCCGGCAATGTCTTCGAGAATGCGATCAACGGCGGCATCTTCCTCTATCGCAATGCCGGTGAGGGCGGCACGATCCGCCACCAGACGCCTGAGCACAACCGGATCGAGGGCAATATCTTCCGCTATGACGGCCCGATCCGTCCGCGACCCGCCATCTGGCTTAACCAGCGGGACGGCCGCACCACCCACCGCCTTGAGGCGCCGGACCTGCCGCTGGGTAGCAGTCTCGATCCGCGCGATCTGGCGCGCTTCAACATTGTCCGCGGCAATCGCATCATCGGTGGCTGGACCGGGTTGATCCGCAACACCGATCCAACCAACGAGGTGGTCGACAATAACTAGGGGAGACCGTCTCTTCGGTCCGCCCCCTCAGAGAGCCGTCGCCATCTCGGCCAGAATGGCCTGGGCCGCGGCCCTGGGGTCCTCCGCCTTGACGATCGGGCGCGCAACCACGAGGTGGCTGGAGCCGGCCTTCAGGGCGTCGGCGGGCGTCATCACTCGCTTCTGGTCGCCCTTGTCCGCGCCGGCCGGCCGGATGCCGGGGGTGACCAGCGCCATGTCCGGGCCGATGATCTTGCGCACGGCGCTCGCTTCTTCGGCCGAGCAGACAATGCCGCCCATGCCGGCGATCCGCGCCTGTTCGGCGCGCTTGAGCACCAGGGTGTGCGGATCGTATTCGTAGCCGGCGTCCACGAGATCCTGTTCGTCCATGGAGGTCAGCACGGTGACGCCAAGCAGGCAGAGGCCGGAGCCTTCGGCGGCCTTGACCGCCGCGCGCATGGCCTTCGGATAGGCGTGGAGCGTCAGCATGGACATGCCCATCTTCGCGATGTTCTCGACGCCGGAGGCCACTGTGTTGTCGATGTCGAGCAGCTTCATGTCGAGGAAGATCTTCTTGCCGCTCTGGGCGAGATCGCGGGCGAATTCGAGCCCGCCGGCAAAGGCCAACTGGTAGCCGATCTTGTAGAAGAGGATCTCGTCACCGAGCCGCTCGACGATGGTCTCGGCTTCCCGGATGGTCGGCACGTCCAGTCCGACGATGAGGCGTTCGCGTGGCGTCATGGCTCGATCCCCTTCCAGTCTTCGATCGCGGTCCAGTCGCATGCGAGGCGCCGATCCGCAAGAGTAAAGGCATAAAGATTGCCGCCACCGGCCGGCTGGTCGAAGGCGCGGCTGATCGGTTGGTCGACAAGGTGACACTTGAGCAGCGTACCGACCCCGCCATGGCCGACAAAGGCGATCGGCTGGGCCGGATCATGATCGTCAAGAACCGCGTCTACGGCTGCGACGATGCGGGCCTGGGCGTCCGATGCCCGTTCCCAGCCCTTGAAGCTCTGGTCGGGATGAGAAAAGAACCAGTCGGCGGCGGCCTCGAATGCCTGAGGGTCGAGAAAGCCCGTCGCCGAGCGGTCGTTCTCGTGCATCGCCTCGATGATCTCGACGGCAAGGCCTAGCGGCCTGGCGAAGATTTCCGCGGTCTCGACCGCCTTCGTTTCGGCGCTGGAGACGATCCGTCGGATCATTCGCATCCAGGGCTTTGCGGCGGCCTCTCTGGCGCGCGCGGCGCCGATCGCCGAAAGCCCCCATTGCGGTACGGGGGCGGCGGGATCGATGATCACCTGCGGGTGGGTGATGTAGAGGCCGAACATACGCGGCGCCGCCGGCGGGGAGCGGTCAGCCGCGTCGGTAGATCCACAGCTGCGCCGGCGGAATATTGCGCACGATGAAATCAAAGTGCTGGATCTGGTAACGGTCCGGCTGCGCAAGGATCGGCGATACCGGGCCATAGGTGATCTGCATCACCGGGCGGCCGGGCGGCAGGAGGTTGAGCAGGTCTTCCAGAAGCTTGACGCGGGCCGGCATCGGGAAGCTGAGCAGTGGCACGGCGGAGATGACGGAATCGAAGGTCTGGCCGGCAAAGCGGCCAAGCGAATTGGGCAGGTCAAAGGCATCGCCGTGAATGAAATTGACGCCCGGGAAATCCTGCGTGAGCCGGTCGTAGAAGTCTTCGGAGTATTCGATCGACACCAGGTTCTCGGGCTTCACGCCACGGGCGAGAATAGCCTTGGTGATCACGCCCGTTCCGGGGCCGAGTTCCAAGACCGGCAGGCCTGACTGCGGATTGACGACACTGGCCATGCGCTTGGCCGTGATCGAAGAGGTCGGCACGATCGCACCGACGCTTTTCGGGCCTTGCATCACGCCTTTGAAGAAGCGAATCTCCTCATCGAACTTCTTTTCGAACCGTTCCTTCAGGCGTCGTACCATGGTCTAATCCCCACTCAAGACCTTCAAGCGCGTACATCCGCGCCCGGTAAATGTTGCCCGGGTTTGTCGCAAAAACAAGGCGAAATGCCGCTGGCGGCAAAATTGCCTGTGCGAATCGCGACTTAGACCCGCATCGGCATCAGAACATAAAGAGCATCGTCGCCAGCCGTGTCCCGGATCAGCGTCGGCGAGCCGGCGTCGGCCAAAAGGAAGATCGCATCGTCGCCCGACAGCTGGGCAGTGATATCAAGCAAATATTTGGCGTTAAAGCCGATTTCCATCGCGTCGTTTTCGTACCCGACTGCGACTTCTTCCGTTGCACTGCCCGAATCCGGGTTGTTGACGGTCAGCATCAGATGGCCATCGGACAGGGCGAGCTTGACGGCGCGGCCACGCTCGGACGAGATCGTCGAGACGCGATCGACGGCCTGGGCGAAGGTCTGGCAGTCGACGCGCATTTCCTTGTCGTTCGATGACGGGATGACGCGCTGGTAGTCGGGGAAGGTGCCGTCGATCAGCTTGGAGGTGATGACGATCTCGTCGATGGTCAGGCGGATCTTGGCGTCGGACACCTCGACAGTGACCATGAGGTCGGGATTGTCGACCAGCTTCTGCAGTTCGCCGACCGTCTTGCGCGGGATGATGATGCCCGGCATGCCTTCCGAGCCGGACGGTGCCTCGACATCGGCGCGCGCCAGACGGTGACCGTCGGTCGCAACCGCACGCAGCTTCAGGGCGCCGCCGGCCTCGATCGTGTGCAGAAAGATGCCGTTCAGATAATAACGCGTCTCCTCGGTGGAGATCGCGAATTGCGTGCGGTCGATCAGCATCTTCAGGTCGCTCGCCTTCAGCTTGAAGGAATGCGTGAAGTTGCCGGCCGTCAGATCCGGGAAGTCGGCTTCGGAGAGGCACTGCAGCGAAAACTTCGAGCGTCCGGAGGCGACGGTCATTGAGGCCCCGTCCGGCGTTGTTGCGAGAAGAACTTCCGACCCGTCGGGAAGCTTGCGCACGATTTCGTAAAGCAGATGCGCTGGCACGGTGGTGGCGCCTGCCTGCTCGACCATGGCAGGCGTGGCTTCGGTGATTTCGAGGTCGAGGTCGGTCGCCTTCATGGCCAGGCTTGCGCCCTCGGCCCGCAGCAGAACGTTGGACAGGATCGGGATGGTGTTGCGCCGCTCGACCACGCGATGGACGTGGTTCAGCGATTTGAGAAGGTTGGACCGTTCAAGAGTAATACGCATGGACACTACCGCTTTCGACCTGTCGCGGCCCGGATGTCGTGGCCGCACTGCTCCCCCCGGCCGCAACAAGAGGGCCGGACAATGTGGACGGGCAAAATGGCAGCAATTGAACGAGAAAAGCAAGAGGCAGGTGGGCGGCCTCCGCACCAATTTGACGCAATGGCTAACGCCGGCAGGGCCGCGGCCGGCGGCCCTTGCCCAATCGCGGGGGCTGGACGATAAGGGGTGATCAGGAGCAAGGACAGGACAGTGAGCGTGGTGGACGACGGCAGAGAGGCGACAGCGCCGCAGCGGACCTATCGGGTGAACGACGTCGTGATCGCCGCCCGGCCGCTGGAGCCCGCGCTCTATCTGGTTGCGACCCCGATCGGCAATCTCGGCGACATTACTCTGAGGGCCCTGGAGACGCTCGCCGGCGCCGACGTCCTGGCCTGCGAGGACACCCGCGTGACCCGGGTCCTGCTTGATCGCTACGGTATCCAGAACCGGCCCTTCGCCTATCATGAATATAATGCCAACGAGGCGGGACCGAAGCTGATCGCCGCGCT
>DAIMJJ010000083.1:0-5366 GCA_036722275.1 Rhizobium sp.
ACGGCCAAGACATCTCTGTGAGATTCAAGGACAAGGCCGGCGGCGTTGGTTATTATCCGAATTCCGGTTCGCCTTTCGTGCACATGGATGTCGCCGGTGTCCGTGCGTGGCCCCGCATGTCGCGCCAGGAACTGGTGCGCCTGTTCCCCGATGGCAAGACCGTGCATATTCCCTCCGACGGCAAACCGCTGCCGGGCTACCAGCAGGCGCTCGCCGAATACAAGAAGCGTCTCGGTTCCAACCAGATCCTCATGGCCGAGGAGCGCTCGGGCAGCGGCAAGCGCAAGAACCTGCTCGCCATGCTGTTCGGCGGCGGCGACGAGGATGAAGAAGAAGATGTCGTCGTGCCGAACGAGCGTCCGGCCGTGGCCCAGCCGCCGGTCGTGACCGCGTCCGAGCCGGTGATGGTGGCGAGCGCCGTGCCGCCGCCGCCTCAGGCCGAACTGACCATGCCGCAGCCGACCGTTGCCATCAATGCACCGGTCCCGTCTGCCCGGCCGTCGCTGACGCCCGCCGACACCAGCCTTGCCGTCGCGCTCTATTCGACCGCCCGCAATCCGGCCGAGGATGCGCTGTCGCAGGTCGCGGCCGGTGCGCCTGAGCCGGAGGCCGGCGTTCCGGACCTGCAGTCGATGAAGATTCCGGTTCCGACCCTTCTTGGCCCGCGCGGCATGAAGGGGGATGCCGACACGTCCGACGTGATGACCGCCTCGGTCGATCCTTCTCTCACGGCTGCGCCGGAAGATGCGCTTGCCACCGTCCCGGTTCCGATCGCGCGCCCTGCCGTCGCCGAAGCGCTGCTTGCAGGGGCGGAAGGCGAAGCGGAAGCGGAGGCCGACGAGATCGAGCAGGCCATTCTGTCTCCGGAAGCCGCAGCCGCGCTCGAACAGAGCAATATGCCGATGCCGGCGGCCCGTCCGGAAATCGAAGCCGTCAGCACCGAGGCCGAGGCCGAAGAGGACATGACCACCGAAGAGCCTGTCGTCGAGATGGCCGCGGTCGATCCGCAGCCCGAGCCGGCCGCCCGGTCCGGCGAGTTCGGCGATGGGTTCGACATGCCCAAGGCTGCCCCCGGCACGGGCATCGAGGCCGGCCTGCCGACCAAGGGCAAGCGCCCGAGCCAGGCCGAGGCCGAGGCCGCCCGCATGGCCATGACCGGCGGTCGCCTGACGGAAGACATGATTTCCTACTGGGCGCTCAACCAGGACCGCTTCGAGAAGGTCGAAAAGACCAACAAGGCGCCGCGCATCGTCAGCCGTTCGCTGACCGCTCCGACGGCGGCCGTACCGGTCGGTTTCCAGCAGGGCGCCGTCTCGGTCGATCCGAGCCGTTTCGGAGCGCCCTGATCCCATCGCCTTTCATCCGTCCGCCGGGTGATCATCGAGACAACAAAAAAGCCCGCCGGGAGACCAGCGGGCTTTTTGATGCCGTGAAGGCTGAGTGAGACGATCACTCTTCCGGCGGAGACTCGATCATGCCGAGCGCGTGCAGGTAGGTGTCGAGGATCAGATCCTCTTCCATACGCTCCTGCTCGTCCTTCTTGCGAAGCGCGATGACCTTCTTGAGGATCTTGGTGTCGAAGCCCATGGACTTGGCTTCGCCATAGACGTCCTTGATGTCGTCGGCGATCGTCTTCTTTTCCTCTTCGAGGCGCTCGATGCGCTCGACGAAGGCGCGGAGCTGGTCGCGGGCGACGCCGTGTGCGGCATCAGACATGGGCATTCTCCTTGGATGGCAGCAATTTCATTCGGTGGGGCTGACCTGCCGCGAAGCGCGGCCCGCGTCAAGACCCAAGTTTGGCGCGGGACCGCGCTGTCTTGCTTTCCGCAAAGCTGCGCGCATCCCGGCGACGGCGACAAGGCCAGCAGATTGCGGCGGAAACGGGAGCGTTCCCGCGCCGCAAAGCTCACACGTCCGGATAAGGTCCCGTGCGCGACGCATGGACCTCATAGCGATGAAGCGCGGGCTCGGCATTGAGATCTTCGAAGATCGGCGCGAGCCGGTCGGTCCAAGCGGCGACGCCGGCCTCGTCGCCGATCAGGTCCTGGCGCACTTCGAGCAGGGCATGGGGAATGCCGCTCATCATGCAATGGCGGTACATGGTGTCGCCCTTGAGCGCGCCGTCATAGGGCTCGTTGTCGCCGACCACGATGTCGCCGGGCGCCCGAAGCGCCGCAATCAGCGGGGCGACGGCGCGGTGGTCCGTGTCCCACAGCACGGCCGCATGCCAGGGGCGGGGGACACCCTTCCAGGCGGGGGTGAAGGAGTGCAGCGACAGCACCAGCGGTGCCGCCTGGCTCGTTTCCGCGACCGCTGCGATCGTACGGCTCACCGCCTGGTGATAGGGCCGGTGGAAGCTCTCGATCCGGTGGTTCCACTCTTCCTCGGTGATGGGGTGGTTGCCGGGGATGATGGCGCCGTCGGAGATCTTCATGATCAGTGTCGGATCGTCCTCGCCGCGATTGGGGTCGATCAGCAGGCGCGAGAAGCGGCTGAGCACCGCCGGTGCCTTCAAGCGCTGCGACAGGCGCCGGGTGAGGGCCTCGATGCCGATGTCGTAGGCGATGTGGCGGGCAAAGGCACTGTCGGGCAGGCCGAGGCTGCCATAGCGCTGCGGCAGCCGGTTCATCGCGTGGTCGGCGATCAGCACCAGACCGCGCTCGGGGCGGCCGGGAAGGATCTCGAAGGGCTGGAAATCGGTCATTGCAGTCCGGCAGAAGATGTGAGCCGGCTTGATGACATGGGGGAAAGCGGAGCGCAAGCTTTCGTCAAGGCCACGATTGTGCCAAGATCGCGATCGATGGTTTATGTCAGAAATATAATCGATTAGAATTGCGTTGACTTTCCTCGGCCATCATCGCAAGAAAGCAGTCGACGCACAAACATGGAGTTCCGGCGGAAACCGTGCTGAAGCAAGATAGAATTCCAGTCGCCTTTTCGGGCGCGCGTCATCTCCGAAAGATTTTCCTCGCCAGCGCCCTCGTCGCGCCGCTCTTTGCCGCCGGTGCGGCACATGCCGAGTTCAGGGTGTGCAACGGCACACAGAACCTTGTCGGCGTAGCGATCGGCTACCGCGCGACCGAAGGCTGGATCACCGAGGGCTGGTGGCAGGTTCCTGCCTCGACCTGTGCGACGCTGATCGAGGGCGAACTGCAGTCACGCTATTATTATCTCTACGCCGAGGATGCTGCCCGCGGCGGACGCTGGACGGGCGACATCAACATGTGCGCCGCCGAAAACGAGTTCAAGATCGTCGGGGTCCAGGACTGCTTCGCGCGCGGCTATCAGCAGCTGGGATTCAAGGAATATGACACCGGCCGACAGGGCAGCTGGATGGTCCAGCTGTCCGATACGCCGGGCACGCAGGAAAGCCAGAACTGATGAAGCGCAATCGCAAAGTGAAGATCCTCGCAACGCTCGGCCCGGCCTCGACCGACGAAGCGATGATCCGCAAGCTGCATGAGGCCGGTGCGGACCTGTTCCGCATCAATATGAGCCATGCCAGCCACGATGTGATGCGCAGCCTGATTGCCAAGATCCGCTCGGTGGAGGCCGAATGCGGCCGTCCGATCGGCATTCTCGCCGACCTCCAGGGGCCCAAGCTGCGTGTCGGCAAATTTGCCGCCACCACGGTCGAACTGGTGCCGGGCCAGACCTTCACCCTCGACGACCGGGACGAGCCGGGCGACAACACCCGTGTCTACCTGCCGCATCCGGAAATCCTGACTTCGGTGAAGCCCGGCCATCGTCTGCTGATCGACGATGGCAAGCTGCACCTGAGGGCCGAGAAATGCGACGGCAAGTCGATCGTCACGACCGTCGTCTCGGGCACCAAGATTTCCGACCGCAAGGGCGTCAGCCTGCCGGACACGCTGCTCGCCGTCGGTGCGCTGACCGACAAGGACCGTGCCGACCTCGATGCCGTTCTGGCCACCAATGAGGTGGACTGGGTGGCGCTGTCCTTCATCCAGCGTCCCGAAGACCTGGCTGATGTGCGCAAGGTCGCGCGCGGTCGCGTCGGCCTGATGTCGAAGATCGAGAAGCCGCAGGCGATCGAGCGCATCGACGAGATCATCGAACTGTCCGACGCGCTCATGGTGGCACGCGGCGATCTTGGCGTGGAAATGCCGCTGGAAGCCGTTCCGGGCTTGCAGAAGCAGCTGATCCGCGCCTGCCGTCGTGCCGGCAAGCCGGTCGTCGTCGCCACGCAGATGCTGGAATCGATGATCTCGGCGCCGGTTCCGACCCGTGCGGAAGTCTCCGACGTCGCGACCGCCGTCTTCGAAGGCGCCGATGCCGTCATGCTGTCGGCCGAATCCGCCTCCGGCCAGTATCCCGTCGAAGCCGTCTCGACCATGGCCTCGATCGCCCGCACGGTCGAGCGCGAGCCGCACTATCCGGGCATCATCTACGCCCAGCGCGCCCAGCCTGAAGCAACCGGCGCCGACGCGATCTCGCTGGCCGCTCGCCAGATCGCCGAGACGCTGAAGCTGACCGCCATCGTCTGCTACACGTCGTCGGGCAATACCGGCCTTCGCGCCGCCCGCGAACGTCCCGAGGTGCCGATCATCGCGCTGTCGCCGGTCATCCAGACCGCGCGCCGCCTCTCGGTCGTCTGGGGCCTGCACTGCGTCGTCTCCGAAGAGCCGACCGACCTCGACGACATGGTCAATCGCGCCTGCCGCATCGTCGTCGCCGAAGGCTTCGGCAAGCCTGGTGACCGCGTCATCATCTCGGCCGGCGTGCCGCTCGGAACGCCCGGCGCCACCAACATGCTGCGCATTGCCTATATCGGCTCGGACGGGCTGTCGGGTATTTGAGGGCATCGTCCCAGCTGACGGGACAAAGCCGGTTTTCAGAGACTTACATATTGCGGGTCCGGTGCATTCGTTGTGATGCACCGGACCCGTTTGTCCTTGGGAGATTGCAACACCGCGATGATGACGCGGACAGCGGTTGGCCCACGGCGGCCACGCGCTGCGCAGCCGGGGTCCGTTTCAGAATGCTCGCCCCGCTGTCTTTTCGGCGGCCGCGCCCTGCAATCAATGGACCTGTCGCGACGGTGCAAGCAGCCTGGGCTTGTGCGAAATGTCCTTTTGCCTGTAACCTTGAATTGCACGCGTGGCTGGGACTTGGGGGCAGGGCATGGGCGACGAGCAAGCGGTTGACGCCGTCGAGGAAGAGGCGTCCGTTCCGGACATCACCATTGAAGCAGACATTGCCGGCTGTTTCACCTACGCCTCCTTTCAAAATGCCATCCCGGTCATCCGGTCGATCACGATCACCAATCCGACGCCTGCAAACCTCGAAGGTCTCGAACTTCGTCTCACCTCCAATCCGCCCTTTCTGCGCGCCAAGACCTGGTC
>DAIMJJ010000083.1:5466-16127 GCA_036722275.1 Rhizobium sp.
GTCTCGAACTTCGTCTCACCTCCAATCCGCCCTTTCTGCGCGCCAAGACCTGGTCAATCGATCGCGTTCTGAGCGGCGACAGTATTGCGATCTCGGACCGGAAAATCGATCTCGACGCGGCCTATCTGGCGGGGCTCAACGAAGCCGAACGCGGAGAGATCACCCTGACGCTTTTTGCGGGCCCCCAGATCCTCGCGGAACAGCGTCTGGTCGTCCGGCTCCTGGCCCGAGACGAATGGGGCGGCGTCGCGGACATGGCGTAGCTCCTTCCGGCCTTTGTCATGCCGAACGATCCCGCTGTGGCAACAATCCTGCGCACGGCCGCCGAAAGTCTGACCCGGCACGGTCATCCTCCTGGGCTCGACGGCTATCAGAGCGGAAAACCGGAGCGCAGCTTTCTTCTCTCGGCCGCCATCTACTCGGCCGTTGCCGGCCTCTCCCTGCACTATGCCGAGCCGCCGGCAAGCTTCGAGGCAAGGGGACAGAAGGTCCGGCGCCCCTTGGTCGTTGCCGAACAGCGTCTGGCGACCTGTCTGGATCTCACGCTACTGGTGGCGGCAGCCTTGGAAGCGGCGGGGCTTTTTCCCGTCATTCTTCTGTTCGACGGACATGCCGCCGTCGGCGTCTGGCTCAACCAGCGGACCCTGTCGAACGCCATCGAGACGGACCCGATGGAGATCCGCAAGGCGCTGGCGCTGCGCGAGTTGATGGCCTTCGAGACCACCGGCGTCACCCAGCGCCCCGCAATGACGCTCGAGGCCGCGCGCCGTCTGATCGAGCGGCGGCTCGAGGCAGACCAGAGCGCCGGTTTTGTTGCGGCGATCGACATCCGCCGATCGCGCAGCGGCGGCATCACGCCGCTCGCCTCGCACATCGCGTTGAAGCGGGCACCGGAGGAAAGCGATGTGGAGGTGGGCACGGCGGCGCCGCTGCCGCTTCCCGCCGCGCCATCGTTCGAAGCCATGCCGACCGCCCTTGCCGAGGAAAAGCCGACGACCGCCGCCGGCCGGATCGACCGCTGGCAGAAGAAGCTGGTCGATCTCACCTTGCGCAACCGGCTCTTGAACTTCGCCGAAACCGCGAAGACCATTCCCTTCCTGTGTACGGATCCGGCGCTTCTGGAGGACAGGCTCGCAGCCGGCGCGACCGTTCGCCTGATCTCCCTGCCCGAGCAGAACCCGCTCGGCGAACGCGACGAAACGCTGTTTCGCGAGGTGAGGGGAGAAGATCTGCAGCGCCGGTTCGCCACCGAAGCGCTACAGCGGGACGAGCTTGCCTCGACTTTGACCGCTCGCGAGTTGGAAAAGCGCCTGATCGAGCTCCACCGGCAGGTTCGCAACGACTTTGCCGAGGGCGGCGCCAACACCCTGTTTCTCGCCGTCGGTTTCCTGCGCTGGAAGAAGAAGCCAGAGGACGAGCGCAGCTATCGGGCACCGTTGCTTCTCGTGCCGGTGAAGCTGGAACGCAAGAGCGCGTCGTCCCGCTTCAGCCTCAAGTTCCATGAAGACGAGCCACGCTTCAACGCCACCCTCCTGCAATTCCTCGAACGCGAATTTGATTTGCCCCTGCCGCAGTTCTCCGGGCCGCTGCCGCTCGACGAGAGCGGCGTCGACGTGCCGCGCATTCTCGGCCTGATGCGTCAGGCGGTGCGCGACGTGCCGGGCATGGAAGTCGTTGACGAAACCGGGCTTTCCACCTTCTCCTTCGCCAAATACCTGATGTGGAAAGACCTGGTGGAGCGCACGGACGCGCTCCGCCAGAACCGGGTGGTCAAGCATCTCATCGACACGCCGGACCAGGTGTTCGAGACCGGTGCCGCCGCATTCGCCGACGAGCGCGAGCTCGATCGCCGCTTCAAGCCCTCCGACATCATCTGCCTCCTGCCGGCCGATTCCTCGCAGATCGCCGCCAGCCTTGCAGCCGCCGAAGGCCGCGACTTCGTCATCGTCGGGCCGCCGGGTACCGGCAAGAGCCAGACGATCGCTAACATGATCGCCAACTGCCTTGCGGTCGGCAAGACGGTGCTGTTCGTCGCCGAAAAGACAGCGGCGCTCGACGTCGTCTATCGCCGCCTGCGCGAGCATGGCCTGGGCGACCACTGTCTCGAACTGCATTCGAGCAAGGCGGACCGCAAGAGCTTCCTCGGGCAATTGAAAAAATCCTGGGAAAGCCCGCGGCGCCTCGATGACAGCGAATGGATCCAGATCAACGAGCGGCTGAGACTGCGCCGCGACCAGCTGAACACCTATGTCGAGGCGCTGCATCGGCGCCATCGCAACGGGCTCACACCTTATCACGCGCTCGGTGTGGCGCTGCTTGGTCGCGATCGCCATGCACCCCTGCTCACCTTTCCCGCCGTCGATTGTCACGACGAGGGGAGCCGCCTGCAACTCGAGGAATTGGCCGCAGAGCTCGGCCGGGTGTACCGCTCGGTCGAGCGGCGGCCCGTTCTTACCCTTGTCGACATCGCCGATTGGTCTTCCGACTGGCAGGAGCGCCTCATCGCGCAGGCCCGTCGGCTATACGAGAGCCTCCACGGTATTGAGAAGGCGCATCTGGCTTTCCAATCCAGACTGGGCCTTGCGCCGCGTTCCGCCACCTCGATCGCCGACCTGCAGCCGCTGCTGCTGCTCGCCCGCACGCTCTGCGAGACGGCGGGGACCGATTGCAGCATCGCGTTCGATCGCGAATTCAACCAGCTCAAGGGTGCGCTCAGCGAGCTCGAGAGCGCGATCAACGGCTACCGTCAGGCGGAGCGGGAGCTGAGCGTACCATTCGCCCGGGAAAAGGTCTCGAAGATCCCCGTGGATGCCCTTGAAGAGGAATGGCGCCAAGCCTCCGCCGCGCTCTGGCCGAAGCGCTGGCTGGGTCAGCGCCGGGTGCGAAAACTATTGGAAAGCTATGCGAAGGGTGGCACGCCGGACCCCGAGAGGGATTTCGATGCGCTCCGCCGCATGCAGGTCCATGCGAGCTCGGTCGAAGCCAGCACGCTCGCCACAAGGCGCAGCGGCTATTCCGGTCTCGATAGCGATGTCGCGGCGATCGAGCAAAGACTGGCCGGGGCAGGGCGCATTCGCGAAAGCCTGATGCGGCTAGGCCGCGCCGCGGAGGAGATGCGAAGCGTCGTGCACACCGTTGCCCCGGTGCTGCAATCGGCCGCTGCCGACGATCCGCTCCGCCACCTTGCCCTGGAGTTCGGACGGGCCTTTGCCGCGGTCACGGAGGCTGCCCGTACTTTCTCGTCGCTCTCGGGCATCGACCTGCTGAAAGACGATACGGGCGGTCCATTGGCGCAGCTTGGGCCGCAGCTGCGCGAACTCGCCGGCGCCCGGCACCTGCTGCGCGACTGGTCCAGCTGGTGTCGCGTGCGCCAGGTGGCACGGGCGAGCGGCCTTGGGCCGCTGGTCGACGATCTGGAAGCCGGCGCGGTTTCGCCGGAGGAGGCCGCTGCCGCCTTTCGGCTGGCCTATGCCCGCTGGTGGTTGCCGCCGACGCTGGATGCCGATCCGGTGCTGCGCGATTTCCGCCGCTTCCAGCATGAGCATCTGATCGAGGAATTTCGCGAGATCGATGATCTGGTACGCGCCGCTGCCGCAGGCCGTGTCGTCCGCGCACTTGCGCACGACCTGCCGGCCGTGCAGACCGTGCCGCGCAATTCCGAGCTCGGACTGCTGCGCCACCAGATGGAGTTGCAGCGCCCGAGCCGTTCGATCCGCGAGATGATCGCCGGCATGCCGACCAGCTTTTCCAAGCTTGCGCCCTGCATCCTGATGTCGCCCCTGTCGATCGCGCAATACCTGCCCCCGGATCAGGCGCTGTTCGACGTGGTGATCTTCGACGAAGCCTCCCAGATCACCACATGGGATGCGGTCGGCGCAATTGCGCGGGCGCGGCAGACCGTGATCGTCGGCGATCCGAAGCAGCTTCCGCCGACGAATTTCTTCGGCCGGAACGAGGAAGACGAGAGCGTTCAGGAATACGAGCGCGATCTCGAAAGCATTCTCGACGAGGCCCGCGCCGCGGGCATACCGCTTCGGGACCTCCGATGGCACTATCGAAGCCGCAATGAATCCCTCATCGCCTTCTCCAACCAATATTACTACCAGAACCGGCTGATCACCTTCCCCTCGCCACAAGTCGAAGACCGCGCCGTGCAGCTGCGGGCCGTGCCCAATGGCGTCTATGACAGGGGCAAGAGCCGGACAAACCGCATCGAGGCCCAGGCCGTCGCCGACGAGGCCGTCCGGCGCATGACCGGCTGGCTACGGCTCGAGCCGCACGCCCGTCCGACGCTCGGCATCATCACCTTCAATGCGCAGCAGCAATCGCTGATCCAGGATCTGCTTGATGATGCCAGACGCCAGAATGCCGATCTCGAATGGTTCTTCGCGGAGGATCGCACCGAGGCCACGATCGTCAAAAACCTCGAAAACGTTCAGGGAGACGAACGCGATGTCATCCTCTTCTCCCTCACCTTCACCGCCGATGCCGCCGGCAAGCGGTCGATGGACTTCGGAGCGCTGAACCGCGACGGTGGCGAGCGCCGGCTGAACGTCGCCGTGACCCGAGCCCGCCAGGAGCTGCTGGTCTTTTCCGGCTTCACCGCCGATCTGATCGACACCGGCCGGACCAAGGCGCTCGGGGTCAATCACCTGAAAGCCTTCCTCGATTTTGCCGAGCGCGGGGCCGTCGCCTTGCCGGCGCAGGATCACGGTTCAGTCGGCGGGCTTGAATCTCCCTTCGAGGAAGCCGTCGCCGACGCATTGCAGAAGCGTGGCTGGCTGATCGTTCCACAGGTGGGCATTTCCGGCTTCCGCATCGACATCGGCATCAGGCATCCAGACCGGGCCGGCGCCTATCTGGCCGGCGTGGAATGCGATGGCGCGACCTATCACAGCTCGGCCACCGCCCGCGATCGCGACAAGGTGCGCGAACAGGTGCTGCGCGGGCTGGGCTGGAACATCCTTCGGGTCTGGTCGACCGACTGGTGGTTCGACGCGGACGGCGCCGCCGAGCGGTTGCATGCCGGCCTTACGGCGCTGCTTACGCTCCACCGCCAGACGGCGGAGGAAGAAACGGCCGCCCCGGCCGGCACCCATTGGGACATGGGGCACGAAGTCGAGCCGGTCGTTGAGGAGGACATGGCTGAAGCAGAGGCAGAGGCAGAGGCAGAGGATGTGAGCGTCTCAGAAGTGCCGCAAGGCGTGAGCCTCTCGGATCCGCCAGCGGGGGAGGGCACCAGCGCGCCAACCATGCCCGCCGCACCGCTGTCGGTCGCCGCGCCCTTGCCCCTGTCGACCGGGCCTGAAAGTCGGACCCCGGCGGGCCCGCAATACCGCCTCACCGATCTGGCGCCGTTCCGGGCCGATCCGGACAGCTTCCACGAGTTCTCCTATCGCACGACGCTGAAGGCCATGGTGGAAGCCGTTCTCGACTGTGAGGCGCCGCTGCGCGAGGACATTCTTGCCCAGCGGATCTCCCGCGCGCATGGATGGCTGCGCACCGGTGGCCGCATCCGCGAACGGATCGCACTGCACCTGAGGGACGTCGACCGCACCAGCGAATCGAGCGGCGATTTCGTCTGGCGCAAGGGCACCGTCGCGCCGGTCATCGACTATCGCCAGACGCAAGACGGCGACGCGCGTCGCTCGATCCTCGAAATCCCGATCGCCGAACTGGCTTCCGTCGCGGTCGCCAACCCGGACCTCTTCGACGAGCCCGACCCGGCGCTCGCCATGGCCCGCCTGCTCGGTGTCGAACGGCTGGCGGCCACGTCCCGCGAGCGGCTGGAGGAGGCGATCGAACGGGGCAGGGCGCATTGGGCGGAGACGACGAACTGTTGAGCGCGGCACGTCCGCGGTACGCTGCTTGGCCGCGAGCGGACGAGGAATGTATCAATGTCCTGGCATCAGGCCGTTGCGGTGCGTGCTTTCTTGAAACCGCCCTCGCATGCAGAGCTTTGGGCTGCGCGCACGGATTGGCGTTTTCAGTCAGGTCTTGCTGCCGCAGCAGTTGAGTGCAAGCCATACGGTTGTGAAAGGTCCGAGCCCAGCTCGGCTTGCCCTGCATCCTGGTCGGCCACGGAAAGGACGCGGCCGCCTCCAGACAAGCGTAGACAATATCGCAGCATTTGCGGGGAACACAAACGACGAACAGAGGTGCGCCGATCTTGTGTCGCCCCGGAGACGCGACGATTCGCATCCAACGGGCCGGTCAAGGTAAGCCTCCTAGCCGCAACGGGGGGCGAACGGGAACGGTAATCCGACAGCGTCATCGGCACGTCATATGTTTGCGCTATTCAAGATTCATTCGAATGAATCAGGCGAAGTGCATGCAAAGAGACAGTTGGCAGATCATCAGAGACCGCCTGGCCGGCGACATTGCCTCGGGCAAACTTGCTCCCGGCGCGCGCCTGCCCACCGAGCCGGAACTTTGCGCCGCCTTTGGCGCAGGCCGCCACTCGGTGCGGCGCGCGGTTTCGGCACTGGCGGTCGAGGGCAAGCTCAGGGTCGAACAGGGCCGAGGGACCTTTGTCGAAGCCGCGCCGCTTATAACCTACCAGATCGGTCGGCGTACACGTTTTCGGCAAAACCTTATCGAGCAGGGCATTGCGCCCGCAGGTGAACATCTTTCGGCCGAGATCATGTCGGCGCCGGTGAGGGTGGCTCAAGCGCTTGGCCTTCCCGAGGCAGCACTCGTTCACCGTATTCTTCGCCGGGGTTTTGCGGATGGTACGCCGATCAGTCTCGGAATGGCCTTCCACGACGCGGCCCTGTTTCCCGATCTCGGCGCCCGGCGCGCTTCGGGCGCCTCCGTCACCGAAATCTACCGCGATCACGGGATCACGGACTATTTCCGCAAACGCACCACCATATTCACCAGACGGCCTGAACCGGACGAGGCAAGACTGCTCAGCCAGCATATCGATCATCCCGTCATGGTGCTGACCAAGACGGATGTGACAGCCGACGGACGTGCGATTGGCTATTCGGAGGCCGTCTGGGCCGGAGACCGCGTTCAGTTCAGTATTGATACCCTCGACGACCCCGATCCCTCCGCCCGGGACTAGGATCGGCCGCGAAAGGAATAATGATGAGTGATGAAATGACCGGCGTCACCAGCGCCGGAACGCCTTGCCATGCCCATCTTCTGAATACTCTGGCGCGGGCCGATGACGGCCAGCTGAAGGGTTTCGCAGAGGGTGTGCTTCCCCTGCTTGGCGAGATCGAGGTGGTCCACAGCCGCACCGGGCTCGTCATGCTTCCCCTGCGCGACACTGTGGCCGGCACCGATTTTCATCTGGGTGAGGTGCTTGTGGCGGAAGCCCATATTCGCGTCAAGGACACGGACATCGAGGGCTACGGCATGGTCATCGGTCGCGACCTTGAGCGCGCTATGGCCATGGCCGTCATCGACGCCGCCGCGATGGCGGAGATGGACAAGCAGCGTCTCGCCCATTTCATCGCGGCGCAAGCCACGCGCATCCGGGCGGCAGACGAGCAACGCCTGCGCGCCGTCGAGGCCACGCGCGTCGAGATGGAGACGTTCTGATGACGACCTTGAACCTCAACAATCGCCCTGGTTCTGTGGTGCCGGTCCGTAACACATCAGAGGCACGGGCAAACGCCACCTATGAAGCGCTGATGTGGGCACTCGCGCGGCCGGGCAAGATCCGGCATTTGCCAGATACCGACTCTTTTGCCCTTGCAGAAGCCCTTGTCGATCGGGAGTGCCGGGTGTTTGCCAGTGATGCCCGCCTTGCCGAACGTACTGCCGCTACCGGCGCCTGTCTCACGCCCGCAGGCGAGGCGGATCATGCGTTTCTGGCGCTCGAAACACCTGCCGGTCTTGCCGCATTGCGTGAGCTGCCGACAGGCTCCCACCTGTATCCGGACGACGGCGCGACCGTCTTTGCTTCGGCTGAGATCGGGAGCGGTCGCGGTCTTCGGCTGTCGGGTCCCGGGGTCGAAGGCGAAGTGGAGATCCAGATCGGCGGTATCCCGGACGAAGTCTGGGCGATCAGAAGCGCCCGCTGCCTGTATCCCACCGGCTTCGAACTCTTCCTGATTGATGGCGACAGAGTGATTGGCCTGCCGCGATCCACAATGATTGAGGTATTGTGATGGCCTATGTGGCAACCCGTGGCGGTGAGCGCGCCATAGAACAATCGGAACGGCTCTACCGTGCCGAACTTGGCAAGATCGATGCGGAGCGCGTTGCAGAAATAGGCCGCGCCCTGCCGTGGCTGATCGATCGGGTGATGGGCGAGGCATCGCTCTACGAACCCGAGCTGGCCGCGCTCTCGCTGGCACAGTCCGGCGGCGATCTGTATGAGGCTGTCCTGCTTCTGCGCGCCTGGCGCACCACTCAGCCCCGGCTTGCGATTGCCGAACCGGTGACGCAGGAAGGGCTGTTCACCGTCAGGCGTATCTCCGCCGCCTTCAAGGATATTCCGGGCGGGCAGCTGCTGGGTCCGACGCTCGATTATTCGCATCGCCTGCTCGCAACCGGCGTGCTGGAGGGTGAGCCTTACGTGCCGCCACCGGTGGAACCCGCTGCCCGCCCGGCGCCGCCCCATCAGCCGTCGCTCGCCGCCTGGCAGAAGGCGGCCGGGCTGGTTGCCGATGTTTCTGCCCCGCACGTAGCCCCGGAAGACATTCCGGACCTGACCCGCGAACCGCTGCTTTTTCCGTCCAAGCGGGCGCACACGCTGCAGAGCCTGGCGCGTGCCGATACCGGCGGCGTTCTGGCCCTCGGTTATTCGGCCATGCGTGGGTATGGCAATGCCCATCCCACGGTCAATGAGCTGCGCCTGGCCGAAGCGGACGTGCGTGTGCGCCACCCGCGCGGCACTGTGTTTTCTGCTGGCCGCGTCAAGGTTTCGGAGGCGGAAGTGACCAACAAGGGCGAGTCCGGCAAGCTTGACCTCGGCTTCTGTGCCACGCTCGGCTGGAACGAGGTCAAGGTTATCGCCGGCGCCACGCTGGATCTCAACGCGCCAGCGGCACCGAAGAACTCGCCGGTCAACGAAGAATTCTTCCTCTACCACACCGAACCAGTGGAGGCCTCGGGCTTCTGCATCCATTTCAAACTGCCGCACTACGTCACCTTCCAGTCATCGCTGGACGCGCTGCGCGACGCCAACGCCAAAAAGGCGGCGCCTGCCATGCCGGCTAGCCAAAAGCAGGAGGAGCCGGCATGACGCTCGCTTCGCTGACAAAACCCTGGGAAGCCTTCAGCTACGGCTTCCTCGATGCATCCGCCAAGCGCGAAATGCGCCGCAAGATGCTGAAGGCGATTGCCGTTCCCGGGTGCCAGATGCCCTATGCCAGCCGCGAGGTTCCGATCGCCCGCGGATGGGGCACCGGGGGGCTGCAGGTAACGCTGACCCTCATCAAGCCGTCCTCCTCGATCAAGGTAATCGACCAGGGCGCCGACGACAGCGTCAACGCCGCCTCGATCCGCCGCTTTCTCTCGCGCGTCTCCGGTGCATTCGAAACGCTCGATACGCTGGAGGCCTCCATTCTTCAGAGCCGCCACCGCATTCCGGAGGAGAAGCTGAAGGAAGACCAGATCCTGGTGCTGCAGGTGCCGAACCCGGAGCCGCTGAGGCCGGTAGAGCCGAACATGTCGATTGCACGGCAGATGCATGCCGATGCCGACTACAGCCGGCTGTGGCTCACGCTTTATGAGCAGATCGTGCGTTCCGGCCGCATCATGCAAGGCGCGGCCTATCCGGCGCTGGTCAACGGCCGTCACGTCATGACGCCCTCGCCGATCCCGCGCTGGGACGTGCCGAAGCTAAACATGGCGCGAAACCTGACCTTCCTCTCTGCCGGCCGTGAGAAGCGGCTGTTTGCGGTGCCGCCGTTTACCCGAGTGGAGCCACTGGTGTTTTCCGACGTACCCTACAAGGTGGAGGACCATGCCGGCCTCACCTGCCATCGCTCCGGTGTGAGGGGTTATTTCATGAACGAGATCCCGCAGGACGACGGCACCTCTGCCTACGAGCTGTCCGACAGCCATTTCGGCGTCAAGGCGATCCGTCGCGCCGAGGGCGAGCCGGTCGTCACCGGCGACACCTGGTACAATAACGGGGAGCTGCGTCCATGACGCTTCAGGAAAAGCACATCACCGCTGCGACAATGCAGCCACTACCGCCGCAACTGATGACCGTCCCGCCGCTCCTGACGATGGCCGCTGTCAGCAAGCGATATGGCGATGTCGTGGCGCTGCAGGATGTATCGGCCAAGGTCTATCCCGGAGAGGTTCTCGGCATCGTCGGCGAGAGCGGCTCGGGGAAATCCACACTGCTGCGGATGATGAACCTTGAAGATACGCCCGACGAAGGGGACTACAGGCTCGACCTTCAGGGACTGAACGGAAATCTCTTCCACTTTGACCGCTTCGAGCGCCGCATGCTCTGCGCCCGCCGGATCGGCATCGTCTATCAGAACCCGCATCTCGGTTTGCTGATGAACCATACCAGTTCCGGCAATGTGGCGGAACGCCTGCTGATCGCGGGTGAACGCAGTTTCGAGGCCCTGCGCGGACGGGCTCGCGAGGCGCTCGACGCCTCCGAGTTCCCGCTTGCCCGGATGGATGCACGGCCGATGGAGCTTTCGGGCGGCATGCAGCAGCGCGTCCAGCTTGCCAAGGCG
>DAIMJJ010000084.1:0-1840 GCA_036722275.1 Rhizobium sp.
TCGATGAGCTTCATCAGCGACTGCGCCTTTTCCTCATCGACTTCGATGGTGTTCTGCGGCTTCCAGATCGCCTTGACGCTTTCGGCAGCACCGAGAACCTCTTCGAGAGCCTTGGACACTTCGTTCATGTCCTCGAAAGCGCAGTAGATCGTGTGGCCGTCCTCGTCGGAGACGACGTCTTCGGCGCCAGCCTCAATCGCCGCTTCCATGACCTTGTCGGCATCACCGACGGCGGCCTTGTAGGTGATTTCGCCCACGTGGTCGAAGGAGAACGACACCGAACCGGTTTCGCCAAGTGCGCCGCCAGCCTTCGAGAAGGTGGAGCGAACCGACGAGGCAGTGCGGTTGCGGTTGTCGGTCAGCGTCTCGACGATGACGGCGACGCCGCCCGGGCCGTAGCCTTCGTAGCGGATTGCATCATAGGTTTCCGCATCGGCGCCGGACGCCTTCTTGATGGCGCGCTCGATGTTGTCCTTCGGCATCGACTGTGCCTTGGCGTTCTGCACCGCCAGGCGAAGTGCGGCGTTCATCGACGGATCGGGCAGACCGGTCTTGGCCGCAACCGTGATTTCGCGCGCGAGCTTGGAGAACATCTTCGAACGGATACCGTCCTGCTTGCCCTTGCGGTGCATGATGTTTTTGAACTGTGAATGGCCAGCCATGGCACCCCTGATCAGGTCTAATTGTGAGGAATGGCGCCTTATACGAGCGAAACCGGCCCTGTTCAAGGGGAGGCAGGAGATTAGCGCAGCCTGGGACTGCCTCGCCGCCAAGCCGGGTTCAAAGGTTTTGCGGGAACAACTTGACCGACCGCCCCGTTCCCTTGGCGAAACGCAGCCAACCAAGGAGACAGTTCATGGCAAGCTTCAGCGAAGCGCGCGAAACCCCGGTCGAGCAGCTCTGGGACGAGATCGACGACATCCATGCCGGCATGCTCGGTCTCGAGGGCGGCCACATGCACATGCAGCCCATGGCGCCCTTCGTCGATCGCCAGACGAATACGATCTGGTTCTTTTCGAAGACGGATTCGCATCTGGTACAGGCGCTGAAGCCGGGTGCGCGCGCGCATTTCTGCGTCGTCGGCAAGGATCACGACTACCATGCCTGCCTCGCGGGCGGGCTGACAGAGCGCAAGGATCCGGCCAAGATCGACGAATACTGGAGCTCCATCGTCGAAGCCTGGTACGAGGGCGGCAAGTCCGACCCGAAGCTCACCATGCTCGCCTTGAAACTCGACGACGGCGAGGTTTGGGCCTCGACCGGCAATCCCTTGAAGTTCGGCTGGGAGATCGCCAAGGCCAACCTCGATGACGACAAGGAACCGGACGTGGGCGTCCACACCCATGTCAGCTTCGCCTGAGCAAACCGCGTTCTGCCCACAGACAACGCCCGGCCGCAAAGAGACCGGGCGTTTCGCGTCGAAGGAGGGCAAACGGCGGCTTCACGGAAGTCTTGCAAGGAACCGACGGGTAGGCCCTCACGCCCCTCCCCCGCGCTCCTAAACGCCACGCAGCACCAGGATCAGCGGCTTTCTCGGCAGGCTGCGCACGGAAACCTCAACGGCGCTGCCGCCAGCGATCTTCCAGTCAAAGCTCTGGTCGAACATGGCAAGGAAAGTCTCGATCGGCGGGCCGCGACGATGCATGGGCAGAATGAGCGCCGAACGCAGTCGCTTGATGGTAGCGCTCATGCTCTCAGCCCCCATGGTCAGCCCGCCGTCCACCGGCACCATGACGACATCGAGGCGGCCGATTTCGGCAAAATGGGCGTCGGTGAGTTCGTGATGCAGGTGGCCGAGATGACCGATGCAAAGACCCGCGACCTCGAAGATGAAGATCGA
>DAIMJJ010000084.1:1940-7978 GCA_036722275.1 Rhizobium sp.
GAGCATCATCATTGCGCAAATCGACAGGAACAGTCTCAGCAGCATGGGCCGCTCCCGCACCATGTTCGGACGGGCGAAGCATGCGGCAGACGATGGTCGAGGTAAAGCCAGGGGCACGGCCCCCGGCGTCACAATGCCGTTACCTCAGACCTCAGCCGAGACCGCGGCGTTCCAGGCGCTTCAGGCCGTCGAGCACTTCCTGCGAAGCGAAGTCGACCTCTTGCAGTTCGGCGAGCGCGCCGCGAATATCGCCGGCATTGTAGCGGCGGACGGCCTCGATCCCATGGCTGTGGACACGCGCATGCGGATCCTCGATCGCGATGAAGTCGGCGCTTCCGGCCAGCGCAGTGTGACGGCAGCCGTCATACCATTTGCCCAGGCGGCAGGTGTGGTGATCGGCGAGCTCGTTCGGCTTCAGCCCTTCGCGGCCGATGATCATGTTGGCAAGGCGGCGCTTCCAGATGATGTGGTCGGACTGTGCGAGCTTCACGATCTTGCCGGGAAGCTCGGTCTTGCCAAGCGCCTGCAGGCGGGAATTGAGACCGCCCTGCGCCTGTTCCATGGCACCGATGATCCGTTCCAGCTGGTTGGTCGCCTTGGCCGAGCTGGTCGCGATCATCGCGACGCCGCCCGCCACGTTCTGCGAGGCTTCCCGCTGCTGGTTGAGCGCGACCGAGATGTGGTCGGCATTGCTGATGACATTGTCGAGCTCCTTGGCCGCAACCGTCAGCGCATCCTGCAGGGCTTCCAGCGAACGACTGCCCTTTTCCGCCGACTCGCGGCTGGAGGTCATCGCGGAGACCATGGCCGTCAGCCCGCCGTCGAGCTTGCTGATGATATTGCCGATCTCGAGCGTTGCATTGGCGGTACGGTCCGACAGCGCCTTGACCTCGGCGGCGACGACCGCGAAACCACGGCCGGCTTCGCCGGCACGCGCCGCCTCGACGGCCGCGTTGATCGCCAGCATGTTCGTCTGCGAGGCGATCTTCTTGATGTTCCCGGCAATGGTCGAGATGCTGGCCCCGAGTTCGTGAATGGCACCGATGCGCTCATTGGTTTCCACCAGCGCCGAATTGATGGCCGACATGCGCTCGCTGGTCTCGACAAGCGCCTGACCGCTCGTCTTGCAGGTCTCGCCCGCACGGCGCGCATTGCGGAAGATCTCCTCGCCGTGCTGCGCCACCTCGTTGACCGAGGTCGCCATCTCCTCCGCGGCGGCGGCGATGGCCTGGGCCTCGTCATCAACCTGGCGAAGATCGTAGAGCAGGTGCGCCGACATGCCCGCGGTCTCGTTCACGCTCACGGAAATCGACACGACGTCGTCGAGCTGTCCGGAGGTCTGCGTCCGGCAACGCTCGATCAGCGCGGCGACCGCCCGCGACAGCGGGTCGCTTCCAGTCGGCACTCGGCTGAAATCGTCATTCAGCGCGGCCTGAAGGCTGGCAAGCAGATCGTCGCCGTCTGAAGCGGATTCGGTAAAAAGGGCGTGCACGGCGGAATTCAATGTCTTCTCCCAAAAACTAAACAGGTTTCGGGGCTTAGACTGATGAATCCCACCCCTTCCTAGGGGTAATTTATTGCTGGGTTCGGTTAATTAAACTTTTAAAGTTTAGGATCGCCGAAAGATTTATGACAGCTCAGCGCCAAAAATCAGGGACGGTTTCGGCCAACCGCGGACCGAGCCGCAGCGGCGCGATCTTTTCCGCAAGCCCGGTACGGTCGGAGATCTCCACCCCGACCCCGCAAATGGTCGCCGGGCCGTGGGCGGCCTCAAACCGCCCCTTCGGCATCTTGGAAATGAAGCGGTTGAGCGGCTCCTCCTTTTCCATGCCGAGCGAGGAATCATAGTCGCCGCACATGCCGGCATCCGACATGTAGGCAGTACCCCCGTTGAGGATCTGGTGGTCGGCGGTCGGCACATGGGTGTGGGTGCCGACGACGAAGCTGGCGCGGCCGTCGACGAAATGGCCGAAGCATTGCTTCTCGCTGGTCGCCTCGGCATGAAAGTCGAAGATGATCGCGTCCGCCTGTTCCTTCAGCGGACAGGCCGAAAGGATCGTTTCGGCCGACTTGAAGGGGTCGTCCAGCTCCGGGTGCATGAAGACGCGTCCCATGATGTTGGCGACCAGCACACGGGCGCCGTTGCGGGCATAGAAGAGGCCGGATCCCTTGCCCGGCGTGCCGGCCGGATAGTTGGCCGGGCGCAGGAACTGGTCGTGCCGCTCGCAGAAGGATACGGCCTCCTTCTGGTCCCAGACATGGTTGCCGGTGGTCACCACATCGGCGCCGGCATTGATCGTCTCGAGATAGATGTCCTCTGTGATGCCGAAGCCGCCGGCGGCATTCTCGCCGTTGACGATGACGAAATCCAGCTTCAGATCGGAGATCAGGCCCGGCAGGCGCTCCCACACGGCGGTGCGCCCCGTCTTGCCAACCATGTCTCCGAGAAAAAGCAGCCGCATCCCAATTGTCCAATCGCCGTCAGAACGTCCTGAGCCCGCTTTCGGTCAGGATGGCCTGCAGCCGGACGTCGTGCGGTTCTGCCGGCACTTCTGCCACCTCCTGGCAGTCGAATGCAATGCCGATCAGTCTGGGCTCCATGCCTTTTTGCAGCAAACGGGCGATTGCGCGATCATAATGGCCGGCACCATAGCCGATCCGGTTGCCCGCCGCATCAAAGGCGGAGAGCGGCACCAGCAGGATCTCAGGATCGAGCACGGCCGCCTCCGGTCCCGGACCGCGGGTACCGAAGCCGGTATCGATCAGCTCGGCGCCCGGTACCAGCTCGCGAAAGACGATGGTCGTCTTGTCCTGCACGATCGGCAGGCAGAGGCGCGCGCCCCGCGCCTTCAGCCGCGCCATCAGCGGGCGGATGTCGGCCTCCGAGCGGATCGGCAGGAAGCCGGAGACGATCGTGCCGGGATCGAAATCGATGGCGTCGCCCGCATGATCGGCCATGGAAAGGCTGAACTCGGTGCGGGTGGCGGCCGGTAGCGCGTCACGCGCGGCGAGCCGCGCATTGCGGATCTGCGCCTTGAGGTCCTTGATATGTCTGTCGATCATCTGCTGCACCGCCTTCCCAAAACCGCCAGACGATAGCCGAGCGGACCGTCGTGTCAAAGCCTCGGTTGCGGCAGGCTTGCCCGATCTGCGACGGGGATACGATCCGCACTTTGGCCGCAAGGCTTGTGCCGGCCCCGGTCCGGCAGGCCGCGGCACCCCACTCGATCGGCGCCGATCAGTACGCCAGCGGCGCCATGGCGGTCGCCCGGCCGGACGAAAGCGTCAGCGACGACAGCAACGAGACGAGTTCCTCGGCTTTCCTGTCGGCATCGCAATAGCGCAGCCGCACCTGCACCGCCTTGGCGGACTGCCCGAAGGCGACGGCGGGCCTGTTGACCACCTGCCACGCATAGACACAGCCGCCGCCGGAAGGAAGCGTGCCTCGGGCTGCCCCGTAAGGCCCATAGGCGTTCGAACCGAGCACCGGCGTCACATCCATCGCAACGCCGGGCATGGCCGCGCGCATCTCGCGCGAAAGCTCGGCGCTGGTTGGCGCCTTTCGCGCAGCCGACGAGCCCGCGACGACCTCACGCACCACCAGCATGTTCTCGCCGGCAATGGTCGCCTTGTTCGGGAAGACGATCTGCTGCACGGAACCGTCTTCGCTCGACAGCTGGCGAACCGCGATCGGGGTCGCTCCGATGGCGGGAAGGTCCGCCGCGGCAAGCTGAGGGCTGAGTTCGCGGTTGATACCGCCAGCCGCCGCAGAGCCCGTTGTCGCCCCCGTCGAGACCCCGTCGAGCCAGGGATCCTCGACGCTGGTGCAAGACGCGAGCATGAGCAGGGAGAAAAGCAGGATCAGGTGTTTCACGGGTCGATCCCCATGCGTTGGCGGATGGCGAGCAGGCCGCGCCGGTTGGCCGGGTCGTCCACCACCTGGTTGAGTTCGGCAAAGATGGCGCGCGACTGCTTCAGATTGCCGAGATGAAAATGCGCCCAGGCGCGCATCTGCGTCATGCCCACCGGCTCGGTCGCGATCTGCAGCCGGGCATTGAGGTTGGCAAGCGTCACTTCGTAGTCCTTGCGGTCGAAGGCAGTGCGGGCGCGCTGCCAGAAGACTTCCGCGCGCAGTTCCGTCGCACGGGCCGCCGAAAGCGGCCGGCTGGCGAACAACCGCTCGACGTCGGCGGTCATGCCGGCCCTGAGCAGCGACAGGCCGAGGCCGTAGGCGGCATCGTCCGATTTGGCCGTTCCACCGTCAAGCGCCGCCTCGAAGGCGATCCGCGCCTCGGCCAGATGGCTGAGCTCGAGGTGGCACCAACCACGGATGAGCTGTGCATCGGCACTGAGCTTGGCGCGGGCGGCCAGCCGGTCGAGATCGGCCAGGCATTCGCCATAGCGCTTGCTCTTGAAGCTCTGGAGATACCGCGGCGACTGGCCGCCCGTCGGGGCCTTGATCGCCTGCCCACCATCGCCCTTCGGAGCCCCCGCCTTGACCAGATCGGCAAAGACATCCGAATAGGCCGTGGCATACTGCTGTTTCAGCGTCTCGAGACCCGCACGATCCTTCTCCTGCACCAGGGTCAGCGCCAGGCCCTTGACGCTGTCTGCCGATGCCTGCCAGTCGAGCGCCTTGGAGAACCAGATCTTTGCGGCGTCGAACTGTCGGCCGTTATAGGCATACCAGCCAAGGAGCTGGGCATGCTCGGCCGATTGCGATGCCTCGATCGCCTGGGCATAGGTCTCGGCCAGTTTCGGATCGACCTTCTCGGCGTCGGCGCCCTGGAAGGGGATCGAAAGCACGTCGATGAAGTCCTCGCTCTTCTCTGTCACCAGATCGAGCCTCTCGGCCACTAGGGCGAACGCCTCCTTCTTCTTCTCTGCCCGAGTCAGCGTCACGACAAGGCCCTTCAGGCTCTCCGTGGTCGGATCGTCGAGCAGCGCCTTGCGGAACCAGTCCTCGGCTATCGCCGCTCGCTCGACCTTGAGGAAATACCAGCCGAGCAGGACCTGGTCGGCGGCCTTCTGATCGCGTTCCGCGGCGAACCTGAGGGCTTGCAAGGTCTCTGCCGTCGGCGCTTCGGCGGAGGCAAGACCCGAGGCGAAGTCGCCGATCTCGCGGCGGGCGATGTCGAGCGAAAGCGCCTGCATGCGCTCGGCGAGGCCAGGCCGCTTTTCCAGAACCGCGATCACCGGCTTGATGTCGCGGGCCGGGAAATCCTGCACGGCCTTCTGCAGCGTCGCCATCAGCACGTCGTCGGAAAATTCGGAGCCCGGCGCACGAAACAGCATGCCGCGATAGACTGGCGCCATCGCGGCGGTCTGGCCCTGTTGCCGATAGGCATCGAGCAGCATCCACAGGAGATCCGGCTCGCCCTCGGTCTCGGGCTCGAGCGCTTGGCCGAGGCTGATAACCTGCGCGCTGTCGCCGGCCTCGTGCGCTTCGACGATCGCCACGCGCAGCTTGCGCCGCTCGAGCTTGAGGCGGAAGTCCTCCGAAGGCTGCCAGCCGGGATTGTCCGCCGCCAGTCGGCTGATCTCTGCCTCGATACCGGCAAAATCATTCTGCTCGTAGCGCTGCCAGAGCGGCGTCTCGTCCACCGAGAACGCCGGCGCCGGCTCGTAGAGGTCAGCGGGCGCGACGAAGCCGGGGAACTTCAAGGCAAGCCGCCGGCTTTCGCGGTCTACACGGTCGAGCTCGCCATTGCGCGCATAATAATAGAGTGCGGCAAGCTCCACGGCATCGGGTGCGGAGGACTGCTCGACCGGCAGCGGCCGTGCCTCCTCGACGGCGGGCGTTGGCAGAAGGGAGGAGGCAGAAGCCTGCCCCGGGACAAGCGCCGACAGCGTCAGCGCCTGGACGAGAAGTGTGGCCGACAAGAGACGGGTTTTCATTCGACGGTCCTCACACCCTTGCGCGGAACGATATAGCCGAGCCCGAGACCGAAGCCGCCGATCAGCAGCAGGATCAGCCCGACATAGACGATGAAATGATCGGACAACCAGGCGGCGGCCAGACGACGCAGATTGCCGAC
>DAIMJJ010000084.1:8078-16025 GCA_036722275.1 Rhizobium sp.
AGACGATGAAATGATCGGACAACCAGGCGGCGGCCAGACGACGCAGATTGCCGACACTCAGATCGGTCAGCGGGTAGAAGGCAAAGGCGGCGGGCGCCTGCGTCACCACCGAGAGGTCGGAGCGGAAAACCGTCGCGGTACCGCCCTTGAGCGCAGCCCAGGTCGCGGGCTCCGTCAGGACCGCCATGCCCTTTTCAAGATCCGCCTCGCTCGCAGCTGCAATCGTCGTGCGAATGCCGGCCTCGGCGTCGTCGCCGCGCTGATCGAGTGTAAGGAGGGCATCGGTGGCGCGGATGGTGCGCGGCGTATCGCCCTCGTCCTGATACTGCAGCCAGCGATTGATGACGCTGGTGAACCGTTGGGCGGCCAGCGACAGCCGGCTGGTCAGAGACAGGCGATCCTGCTCGAGCGCCGTCTGCACCTGGAAGGCATCGAGAAGCGCCTGCGAATCGGACATTGATGAGGGGGGCGCAACCGCGGTTTGGACGGAGGCTGTCACCAGGCCATCGAGTCCGGAGCCATTGAGACGGGGCGACTTGCCGACCGGCACGGCCGAAGCCAGACGCAGACCACCGGCCCGGATCACCAGCGCATTGCGCGATGATGTCGGACCGTCCGGCGTGTCGCCGACCACGAGCGCGGCAGACAGCGGTCGACCTGCGGCAAGCGCCAGCCGGGTCACAAGCGTGGTGGCCGCCGACAGCCGCACCGGCGTCGCCTGGTCGACGACCAGATCGAAGCCTTCATCGCGGCTGAAGGGATAGGCGCGCCCGGCAAGGGCCGCAAGATCCGGCAAGCGACCGACCAGGGCAAGCTCGGGAATGTCGAGCGCCGTCTCCTGGAGCATCAGGAAGCGCGGCTTGGTCGTGCGCGCGGCCGGATCGCAGGCAAGATCGGCCTCGCTCGGCAGCTCGGCCAGGATCTCGACCTTGTTGAGGCCGGGATGAAAGGCCCGGAGACTGAGCGGCAGGTGCTTTTCCGTCAGCGTCAGCCCTTCCGGATTGTAGAGCATATGGCTGGTCACGGCGCGGTCGTTGACGCGCACCAGGATCTGCGCTCCGGGGGCAAGCCCCGGCGCCGTCGCGGCGCTGAGTTTCAGGTCGAGCGAACCGTAATTCCCGGGATAGAAATCCTCGGGCATGACCAGATCGAAGCTCGACCGGAACAGGCGCCCGGAAAAGGGCCGGGTCTCGTAGCCGACCTCGCTGAGCGGCACCCGGCCGGGCGTTGCCGAATCGATCGCGGGCTTCGGTGTGAGTGTGCGCCGGCCGGCAAGCACGGGCTGGAGCGGCCCGTTGAACGCCTGAGCCAGCGCCGCCGAGAGAGCGACCTCGCCCGCGCCTCGCAAGACGACGCGTACCCGTCCCCCTTGCTTTGCCTCGACCGACAAGCCGGAAGGGGCAGCGGCGATCACCTGCCGTGCTGCGGAAGAAAGGTTCGCCGTGCCGCGATCGCCGACGAAAAGATCGATACCCGGACCAGCACCTTCGGACTCGGCGAAGACGACCCGCAAGTCCTTGCGGCCGAGCAGAAGCGCGATTGACTGCACCGCCTCGAGGCTTTCGCGCGCAGCGCCCTCTGCCCCGTCCGGGGACGTGATCACCCGGATCTCGGTCTCGCCGGATGCAGTGCGGCCCGCCGTAAGCATGGCCGTCAGATCGTGGTCTTCTCCGGCCACACTCGACACGAAGCCGCTGGTCGCCGGATCGAGCTGCGTCCACAGTTCATAGGCCGCCTCGATCGAACAATCGACACGATGCTGCTGCTGTGCGCGGACACGGACGGTGTTCCAACCGACAACGAGTGCATCATTCGGCAGTGGGATCTCGGTGGCGAGCGGCCCCTGCGGCGAGCGGATCGGGATGTCGCCGGCCGGGCGGCCATTGATGCTGACGCCGAGGCTTGCGCCGTCCGGCATGACCGAAACGGCATTGGTATAGACCAGCCGCAGGCGCCCACCGACCGCCGCCGCCTCGGGCGACAGGTAGAAGGTCAGATGGCGGGTATCGTCCTCGCCGATCAGGCGCATGTCGGATCGCGACTGCATGAAGGGGATGAGGCGTTCGGCCGCGGGAATGGACGGGATCTCCCCGGCGATCAGGCCGGGTAGGTCCGTGGGAAGCAGGCTCGAATCGGCGCGGGCCGGGCTGCAGAGCAGCAGCACGGACGAAAGAGCGAGGGCAAGCGAGAAGCGCAGCTCAGGCACAGGCCATCTCCTCGGTTGCCAGCATCGGCGAGACGGTCTCGCGCTTGGGCGCGCGCAGTCGCGGCTGCGGCTTGATGACCAGCGGCGCATCGGGATGGGCCGTCTCGGTGCTCTCGCGGATAAGGCCGAACGCATAACCGAAGGCGCGGAACGTCTCGCGCATCGTCCAGTAGGTGAAGCGCACCGTGCCGGCGAAGAAGCCGGGCCGCTGCTGGCGGCGCACCAGACGATCCTGCAGCACCGATTGATCGGCATACATGACCTCGGCGATCAGCAGGAAGGTTTCCGGATCGCGCTCCAGGAAGGACAGGCCGAAGATCGGCTCGGCCTCGCCCTGACGCCGGGCGCGGCAGATGACGTTGACCTGCAGCATGCGGCCGCCGCGGCGCAGTTCCACGACACCGGTCGTACCGGGGGCCATGCCGCCGGCCGGGCACCCGTCGATGAACTCGATGGCCAGCCCGCCGCTCGAGGCATCCTTGATGATCACGGCATGATCGGCGCCGTCGAGATGCAGGACCGCGTGACGATGCACCTCGAGCCGCTGGTTGCGCCGGCGTTCGCGCCGCTCCGACACGACACCTAGAGCCGCGCCGGCAAGCCCGGTATTGATGATGTTCCAGCCGGCGACGATGAGCAGAAGTTCGGAGGGCATCGGCTCCGTCAGGTAGCGCCAGATGGCATAGCCGGAGGCGCCCAGCAGCACGAGAAAAATGAGGAAGTAAGGCTGCGCCAGCGGCGACAGTTTGCTTTCCTCCAGCGTCTGGCCCTTGGCCGTGACGTTGAAGGTCGGCTTGCGCGGATTGCGGATCACGCTGGCGATCGCACCGACCAGAAGCACCGACTGCACATATTCATAGAGCTCGGAGACCCACGGCCAGCGGACGCGGCCAAAGAGATAGCTCTGCATGGCAAAGGACGAGATGAGGTAGGTCACCGAATAGCAGGTGAACTCGGCCACGTTCGACTCGAAGATCTGCAGCGAGAAGAAGATGTAGAGCAGCGGCGCGAACATGAAGGTCAGTCGCGTCAGCGGGAACAGCCAGAAGAGATTGGTGCCGGCATAGCAGATGCGCTGCGCCAGGGTCAGGCCGCGTTGCAGGAACGGACGGTTGAGCGTCAGGATCTGCAGCATGCCCTGGGCCCACCGCACCCTCTGGCCGATGAAGGAGACAAGCGTTTCGGGCTGCAGGCCGGCAATCAGCGGCTTGTCGACGTAAAGACTGTGCCAGCCGCGGCAATGAAGCGCCAGCGCGCTTTCGCAGTCCTCGGTGATCGACTGTCCGGAAAAGCCGGCGGTCTCTTCCAGCGCGGCGCGACGCAGCACGGCGGCCGAACCGCAGAAGAAGGAGGCATTCCACTTGTCGAGCCCCGGCTGGACGACCGAATAGAACATCTCGTTTTCCGACGGCATGGCGCGGAAGGTATCGAGGTTCTTTTCCAGCGGATCGGCATTGAGAAAGAAGTGCGGCGTCTGGACAAGGAACAGGCGATCATCCTCTGCGAAATAACCGACCGTCTCCTTGAGGAAGTCCCGCACCGGCGCATGGTCGGCATCGAAGACCACCACAAGCTCGCCGCGCGAGATCTTAAGCCCGGCATTGAGATTGCCGGCCTTGGCATGGCTGTTTTCGCTGCGGGCGTGGTAACGCACGTCGAGTGCGGCACAGAGCGATTGCAGCTCGTTGCGCCGGCGACGGGCGGCATGCGCGATCCGCGGATCCTTGTGGCTGCATTTGGCGTCCGTTCCGCCATCATCGAGCAGATAGACGGTCAGCTTGTCCTGCGGATAATCGAGCGATTTGGCGGCTGCGAGCGTGACTGCAAGGAGGTCGGCCGCTTCGTTGTAGGACGGCACGAACACATCGACGGTCGGCAGACGCTCGCTCGGCAGCCGGCTGGCCGGCTTGCGCTTGACCGGGTCGGCAACGATGAAGAAGTTGATCGCCAGCATGACGAGACAGAACATCTCGGCCAGGTAGAGGATCAGGCCGGGAATGAAATTCAGCGGCTCGGAGATATCCGGCAGCGTCTGCGTCGTCCGCCAGAAGGCGTAGCGCAGGGCGATGGTTGCGGAGAGGACGAACGTCATCAGACGCAGGGTTTTGTTTGCCGGGCGCGTCATGAAGACGAGCATCAGTCCGAGGACGGAGAGGCTCAACACGAGTTGCGCCTGCAGGCTCATCGGCAGCCAAAGCAAAAACAAACCGAAAACGCCCGCAGTAATTGCAGGCAAAGCAATGCACATCATGTGCCCAGACCCCATTTTTCATTGCTCTGCCAGTCATCGGCAGAGGTTCCGCATGAGGAACGGGCAAACCCTAGGAATCAGACGTTAGTAAAATCCTAATGTCTTCAGCGGGCAAAACATCTCTAGAAGGGTCGAGAGACGCGCGAAAGAAAAACAAGATGTTCAGTTTTTTCATAAACTTGCGATCACTCCGGGAAGGTGTTGAGGAGCCGTTCGCAGCCGCAGTGTCTTTCATTCGAATTAAGTGGCAGAGTTAACGGATACTTACTCCGATACCGGATTGCGGCAGCCGCCGCTTGAGCCTCCCATGATGGCAACCCGCCCTGCGGGAAAGCGGCCATTTCGTTAGCGTCGGCGGGCGGGAGGCGGAAACACCAATTCCATGCGCGGGGTGCAGCGCCAGAGCGGGCACGGATTGCCCCCGGCCTCCTACGGCCAAACGCAAAAAGGGCCGGGACATCCCTCAAGACGCCCCGCCCCTCAAACGAAAAAAGCCCGGCGAACCGGGCTTTTCTTAAAAAAGTCGATCGAAGATCGATTAGAGGCCGAGGCCACCGAAGCGCTTATTGAACTTGGAAACGCGGCCGCCGCGGTCCATCAGCTGCTGGTTGCCGCCGGTCCAGGCCGGGTGCGACTTCGGGTCGATTTCGAGGTTCATGACGGCGCCTTCCGAACCCCAGGTGGAACGGGTTTCGTATTCGGTGCCGTCGGTCATGACCACCTTGATGACGTGGTAGTCGGGATGGATATCAGCCTTCATTGCGATCTTCCTGCTGTGCCGGGAGGGTCCAAATGTCGCGATTGCGTCATTGAGACCTATTCAATAAACCAAGCCGACGTCCGAAAAGGCCACGGCTTCCCAATTCGATGCGGTGCCTATACATGAAGGGCGCAAGGATAACAAGTGCCATGGCACGAAAGCCCGCAAGGCGGGCCGGAGAAGATCAGAGTGTCCGGAATCACCGAAATCGAACAACCGAAACGTCGTTCCATCAAGCCCCTGTCGCGCCTTCTGCCCTATGTGATGCGCTACCGCAAGCTGGTCGCCGGCGCCCTGTTTTTCCTCGGTCTTGCCGCTGCCACGACGCTCGCGCTGCCGCTTGCGGTCCGCCGGATGATCGATCACGGCTTCAGCGCCGCCGACGGCGCCTTCATCAACAACTATTTCGGCATGATGGCGGTCCTGGCCATCATCCTCGCGATCGCCAGCGCCATGCGCTACTATTTCGTCATCACCATTGGCGAGCGCGTCGTGTCCGACCTGCGCCGCGATGTCTTTGCGCATGTGACGCGGCTCTCGCCCGCCTTTTTCGACGTCAACCAGTCCGGTGAAATCGTCTCGCGGCTGACGGCCGATACCACGCAGATCAAGTCGGCCGTCGGCGCGACCGCTTCGCTGGCGCTGCGCAACTCCATCCTCTGTCTGGGCGCGATGGGCATGATGATCGCCACCAGTCCGCGGCTGTCCATTCTTGTTCTTGCCGCCATTCCGATCATCGTTTTCCCGCTCGTCGCCTTCGGCCGCTCCGTGCGCCGCCGTTCGCGCGCCGCCCAGGATACCTTGGCGGAAGCCTCGGCCTTTGCCGGTGAAACGATCGGCGCGGCCCGCACCGTGCAGGCCTTCAACGCCGAGGACATTGCCACCGACCGCTATGGCGCAGCCGTCGAGCAGGCCTACGAGGCGGCACGCGCCGCGATCAAGTCGCGCGCGCTTCTGACCGGCGTCGCGATCACGCTTGTCTTCGGCAGCATCGTCGCCGTGCTCTGGTTCGGCGCCCAGAGCGTTCTTGCCGGCACGCTTTCGGCCGGCACGCTCGGCCAATTCCTTCTCTATTCGCTGATCGCCGCCGGCTCGATGGGGACGCTCTCGGAGGTTTGGGGCGAACTCTCGCAGGCCTCAGGCGCGGCCGAGCGGCTGGGTGAGCTGCTGCAGGAGGTCCCGCAAGTGGCCGCGCCGGCAAAGCCGACGCGCCTGCCGCAGCCGCCGATGGGACGCGTCAGCTTCGGCGACGTCCATTTCGCCTATCCGTCGAGCGCGTCGAAATCGGCACTGAAGGGGCTGAGCTTCCGCGTCGAACCGGGCGAAACCGTTGCCATTGTCGGCCCGTCGGGCGCCGGCAAGAGCACCGTCTTCTCGCTCATCCTGCGCTTCTACGATCCGGTCAGCGGCACGATCCGCATCGACGATATCGATATCCGTGAGGCCGATCCCGAGGATGTGCGCGCCCGCATCGCCATCGTGCCCCAGGACGTGACGATCTTCGCCTCGTCGATCCACGACAACATCGCCTTCGGTTCGCCCGCCGCCACCCGGCAGATGGTCGAGGCCGCAGCCGATGCTGCCCAGGCCTCGGAGTTCATCCGCCGGCTGGAAAACGGTTTCGACACACAGGTCGGCGAGCGCGGCATCACGCTCTCCGGTGGCCAGCGTCAGCGCATCGCCATCGCTCGCGCGCTGCTGCGCAATGCGCCGCTGCTGCTGCTCGACGAGGCGACCTCCGCACTCGACGCCGAGAGCGAAACGCTCGTCCAGACAGCACTGGACGGCCTGATGCAGAACCGCACGACGATCGTCATCGCCCATCGACTGGCAACCGTTCTCAAAGCCGACCGCATCCTGGTTCTGGACGACGGCCGGATCGTCGAGGAAGGCACCCATCACAGCCTGATCCAGCAGAATGGCCTCTATGCCAAGCTGGCGCGGCTGCAGTTCGAGACCGGTGGGCGCGACTTCACAGCGCCGGCAACCGAGTAAGAGCCGGCAGTGCGAGTCGGGGCGTCAGGCCCCGACCGAACGCCCGGCAATCCGGCCGGAGAACAGGCAGCCGCCGAGGAACGTGCCTTCGAGCGCATTGTAGCCGTGCACGCCGCCGCCGCCGAAACCGGCCGCCTCGCCCGCTGCATAGAGCCCCGGCACCGGCTTGTTGGTGTCGTCCAGCACCCGCGACGACAGGTCGGTGTGCAGGCCGCCAAGCGTCTTGCGCGTCAGGATGTGCAGCCTCACCGCGATCAGCGGCGCGGCCTTCGGGTCGAGCAGGCGGTGCGGCTTGGCGGTGCGCATCAGCCGGTCGCCGAGATAGTTGCGGGCGCCGCGGATCGCGGTCACCTGCGCATCCTTGTTGAAGGCATTGTCGATCTCGCGGTCGCGGGCCCCGCTGTGGCTGCGCAGATGGTGGATGCCGATTCGATGCTCGCCGGTGAGCTCGTTCATCCCGACGACCAGATCCTCGAGATTGTCACGGACGATGAAGTCCTCGCCCTTGTCCATGAAGGCCTGGACGGGTCCCGGCGGGTTCCGGCCGAGCCGCTTGAGCAGCAGCCGGACATTCTTGTCCGTGAGGTCGGGGTTTTGTTCAGAGCCGGAGAGCGCGAACTCCCGCTTGATGATCGCCTTGTCGAGGATGAACCAGCTGTATTCGTGGCCATTCCGGCGGATCGCCTTCAGCGTGCCGAGCGTGTCGAAGCCCGGCATGGCCGGCGCGGCGAAACG
>DAIMJJ010000085.1:0-3177 GCA_036722275.1 Rhizobium sp.
AGCGTTGGCGAAGTATTCGCTCGCCTTGCCGCCGTCTTTCCCGGCTTCCGCCGAACGGCCGAGCCAGTCCCAGGCGCGTGCTGCCGCGTTCGGCCGGTCGGACACCTGGAGGATCTTGCGGAAATGCCCCGCCGCCGTCTCCGGCTGGGAGAGGCCCCTGAGCGCATACCAGCCGGCATGGAATTCGGCATCGACGACATCGGTCGGATCGGTGGCGAAGTGGCGGGCGACGACCCGATAGGCGGCCTTGAACTTGCCCGCATCCGCCAGGCCTCGCGCCACGATGCGCTGCTCGTTCCACCATTCTCCGGTGTTGATGAGGCGCGCCGGATCTTCCGGGGCCTTGGCAATCAGCCGTGCGGCCTCTTCATACTTGTCCTGCCGACGCAGCTGTTCGATCCGCACGAAGAGATAGGCGGGATCGGAATGCCAGCGCGGGTCAACCGCGGCAATCAGGGCTGCGGATTTGGACGATTTGGCAAGCACTGCTGCCCAGGCATTGTAGAGCGATTGGGCCTCGCCGAGCGTCGAGAAGCGCTTTGCCTGCGTCGCCCGCCCGCGATAGAGCAGATAGTCCATGCGGGCCTTGTGATCCGTGGGCGACAGCAGGCCGGAAAACTCCTTGAGGATCCGGTCCTCGAGGTCGGTGTCGAGCGCCTGCTTGCGCCAGAAGCTCTGCAGGATCCGCGCGGCACGCGCTTTCTCGCCAGACGTGACCAGTGCGCGCGAAAGAATGATGGCACCTTCCGCCGTTTCGGGCGTCGTTTCCCCGAAGGCGGCGAGCACGTCGCCAGCCGGCGGATCCTCGCGGTAGAGCGCGCGTTCCGAATTGGCGCGGAACGCCGAAAGGCCGGGCCAGCCCTTGAGTTCCCGTTGCGCCGCCGCAATCTCGGAAGATGGGATTCCGCGCATGCCCGAGACGGCGATCGACCAGGTCAGCATGTGCCGGTCGAGACCGTCCGGCATGCGGTTGCGGATTGCAAGCGCCTCCGCCGCGTCCTTGTTCGACAGCGCGTCGAGGCCGGCTTTCAGCAGCGGGCTTGCCGGATTGACGCGCGCGGTACGGGGTATTGCCCCCGTGACTTCCAACGAGGGCGGAGGGCTGACGGCGGCCGCGGGCAATTGCGGCTTGGGCGTCGGCACGGGCACGCTTTCGTTTGCCTGACCTGTGGCCGGCAGGACGGCTACAGCCAGGCCAAGGCTGAGGGCGGATGCCCAAAGAACGGAGGTCTTCATCTCGATCGTCCGCTGAAAAATACGCATACCCTTCATTAGTCACCGACGAGATTAACGAAACCTTACCGTCATGGCAAAACAGCTGACCGGATCGCGCCGGAAACCGTCACAAAGCCCGGACACTCCGCTTGTCGTGCCCCTGTCTGGCAAGTAATGTGCGCGCGTTGTAGCCAAGGATTACGGCCGAAGCATGGATGCCGGCCCTGAGGAGTTTGTTGCATGTTCCAGGGATCCATTCCCGCACTCGTCACCCCCTTCACCGAAGCCGGTGCGGTCGACGAGAAAGCCTTTGCCGACCATGTGGAGTGGCAGATCGCCGAAGGTTCGAGCGGCCTGGTGCCGGTCGGGACCACGGGTGAATCGCCGACGCTCTCCCATGCGGAGCACAAACGGGTGGTCGAACTCTGCGTCCAGGTGGCAAACAAGCGCGTGCCGATCATTGCCGGAGCAGGATCGAACAACACCAAGGAAGCGATCGAGCTGGCGCAGCATGCCGAGAAGGTCGGCGCCGATGCGCTTCTCGTCGTCACACCTTATTATAACAAGCCGACGCAGAAGGGCCTGATCGCGCATTTCTCGGCGATCGCCGATGCCGTTTCGCTGCCGATCTTCATCTACAATATTCCCGGCCGCTCGGTCGTCGACATGAGCCCGGAAACCATGGGTCTGCTCGCCAGGGCCCATAAGAATATTGTCGGCGTGAAGGATGCGACCGGCAAGCTCGAGCGCGTTTCGGATCAGCGCATCACCTGCGGCGCCGAGTTCATCCAGCTCTCGGGCGAGGATGCAACCGCACTCGGCTTCAACGCCCATGGCGGCGCCGGCTGCATTTCGGTCACGGCCAATGTCGCGCCGAAACTCTGTGCCGAATTCCAGGCGTCCACGCTTGCCGGTGATTACAAGACGGCGCTTGGCTATCAGGACCGCCTGATGCCGCTGCACAAGGCGATCTTCCTGGAGCCGGGCCTTTGCGGCGCAAAATACGCGCTCAACCGCCTCGGCCGCATGAGCCGCACCGTCCGCCTGCCGCTTCTGCCGACGCTCGAAGCCTCGACGGAAGCAGCGATCGACGCGGCGCTGAAGCATGCCGGACTGATCGGCTGAACCGTCTTCTGCGGGATCTGGAAGCCGGGCTTGCTGCCCGGCTTCTTTTTTTGTGGCCACCACTATATTACATAGCGACGACAAGAGCCGGACGGATGCCCGCCACCCGGCCAAGAACAAGCATTCCGGGCGGATGGGATCAGGACCATGGCACCCAGAGGCAGCCAGCGCACCGTCAACAAGATTGTCGCGGAAAACCGCAAGGCCCGCTTCAATTACGAGATCATCGACACCTACGAGGCCGGCCTGCAACTGACCGGCACGGAGGTCAAGTCTCTGCGCGACGGCAAGGCCAACATTGCCGAGTCCTATGCCTCGGACGAGGGTGACGAGATCTGGCTGATCAACTCCCATCTGCCGGAATATCTGCAGGCCAACCGGTTCAACCACGAACCGCGTCGCCGCCGCAAGCTCCTGCTCAACAAGCGCGAGATCAATCGTCTGCGTCAGGCGATCAATCGCGAAGGCATGACGCTGGTGCCGCTCAAGATCTATTTCAACGAGAAGGGGCGCGCCAAGCTCGAGCTGGCTCTGGCCAAGGGCAAGAAGCTGCACGACAAGCGCGAGACCGAGAAGGAACGCGACTGGAACCGGCAGAAGACGCGCCTCCTGAAGACGGGCGGCTGAGCATGTCCGATCTGTTGCGGGTCACTGTCGGGCCGTTTGTCTTCACGGCACGCTTCGAGCTTGAGAAGGCGCCGGAAACTTGCCGGATCTTCAAGGACTTCCTGCCGTTTCGCAATCAGGCGATCCATTCGCGCTGGAGCGGCGAGGCGGTCTGGGTACCGCTCGGCGATTTTCAGTTCGGGGCCAGCTTCGAGAACCATACCTGCCATC
>DAIMJJ010000085.1:3277-15859 GCA_036722275.1 Rhizobium sp.
GTGAAGCGCGAGACGAGATTGCTCAGGTGGTGCGAGACTTCGAGCAGGGCGTGGGTGGAGGCGTTGGTTTCCTCGACCATCGCTGCGTTCTGCTGCGTCATCTGGTCCATGCTGTTGATCGCCGCGTTGATCTCGCTGATGCCGGAGGATTGCTCCTGCGACGACGTGGTAATCGCGGCGATATGGCCGTTGATCGCGTGGACCTGGGCGCCGATCGCGCTCAGTGCTTCGCCGGTCTTGTGAACCAGCGACACGCCGCGCGCCACATCCTGCGAGGAACGGTCGATCAGGGTCTTGATTTCTTTCGCTGCAGCGGCCGAACGCTGGGCCAGTTCGCGCACTTCTTGGGCAACCACCGCAAAACCTCGGCCGCTTTCGCCGGCGCGTGCCGCCTCGACGCCGGCATTGAGCGCCAGAAGGTTGGTCTGGAACGAAATTTCGTCGATGACGCTGATGATCTGGGTGATCTTGCGCGAGGAGGCCTCGATATCGCCCATCGCCTCGACCGCCTGCTCGACGACCTTGCCGGAGCGCACGGCTTCGTCGGCGGAAGCAACGACGGCTTCGCGCGCTTCCTGGGTGCGCAGCGCCGTCTGCCGGGCGACCGTGGTGATCTCCTCGAGTGCGGCGGCCGTCTGCTCGAGCGCCGCGGCCTGCTGTTCGGTCCGCTTGGCCATCTCGTCGGTGGCGGAGGTCAGTTCCCGGGTGTTGGACGCCGTGCGTGAGGCCTCCGTATAGATGTCCGAGAAGGCGGAGCCGAGCGCCTGGACCGCGGTGTTGAAGTTGCTGCGCAGATCGTCGAACTTCGGCGACAGCGCCTTGTCGATCGTGGCGGTCAGGTCGCCATTGCTGAGGCGGCCAAGGGCCGTGTCGAGCGCTTCGAGCGCCACTTCCTGCTCGCGCTCCAGGCGGTGCCGTTCTTCCTCGGCGCGCGAGCGTTCTTCGGCGAGGGCATCGAGATAGACGGAGATCGAATAGTCCATGTCCAGCATGGCGGCCTTCATGATCGTGGTCAGGTTTTCGACCAGACGCTTGGCCTTGCGCCCCTGCATGAAGCCGCGCAGCTCGCCGGTGATCACGCTCTCCATGATGCCTTCCAGCACGAGTGCGTAGCCGCCGATATACCAACGCGGCTCAAGACCCAGGCGTGCATGCGTGCGGCCGATGGCAGACACGGCCTCGACATACTGGCCGTCGAGCTTGCCCGAGGCGATCAGGGACCAGTGCGTCTCCTGCTTCTGTTTGGCATGGGCGATATGCGCATCGCTGGCGAAGAAGCGGGCAGTCTCCGGGTGGGATTTGGCGCGCAGGTAGAACGCGTCGAGCGCGGGTCCAATCGCCGCCTTGATGACCGGCTGCAAGGTGCCGAGCCGCGCGCGCTCCTCAGCGTGAAGGCCGAGAAAATGCAGACGATCGGCGAGCTGGGAGGCGGAGGACTGAGCATTAGGCATTGCTATAACCTATAAAAATTGGGGGGCAGAACTTTTCGTGCTGATAGTCCCCGTTTGCCGACGAGTAAATCATCGGCATTCGGAACCTCGCAGACGCGATTAATGAACAATGAAGTATTAGACGCAAATTGATGAAGAGAATGATAATAGTCAAATATACGAGCCCGGTTGGATCGTAGTGTAGCCTTATGGAGCTTTGGGCCGTGGTGCCGACGCGATTGAAAAAAGGCCGCGTAATCAGCTATATAGCCGAACAAAGGGCAGGCATCGGCGATGCCGCCGCAAGTCCGCCGATAGCGGATCACACCAGATTCGGGGTGTCGGCACGCGAGATGGCGCTCGGGGTCACTCGCTGATCTCGGCCGCGGGAGCCGGTTCGGTCGGGCGAACGGGGCGCTCGCTCGGATCGCGACCGATTTCCGCCTTCAGCGATATGAGATCGATGAAGTGATCGGATTGGCGCCGCAGATCGTCGGCGATCATCGGCGGTTGCGTCGCCATGGTCGACACGACGGACACCTTGCGGCCCTTGCGCTGCAGCGCTTCGACCAGCGTGGTAAAATCGCCGTCGCCGGAGAAGATCACCAGGTGGTCGACCGTTTCCGACTGTTCCATGGCATCGATCGCGAGCTCGATGTCCATATTGCCCTTGACCTTGCGGCGACCCATCGAGTCGATGAACTCCTTGGCCGGCTTGGTCACGACCTTGTAGCCATTGTAGTCGAGCCAGTCGATCAGCGGACGGATCGAGGAGTATTCCTGATCCTCGATGAGCGCGGTGTAGTAGTAGGCACGCAGAAGGTATCCGCGCTTCTGAAAAGCCTTGAGCAATTTGCGATAGTCAATGTCGAAGCCGAGGCTCTTGGAGGCTGCGTAGAGGTTTGCGCCGTCGATGAAGAGTGCGATTTTTTCCCGGGGGTCAAACATTGTTCTAATACCTTTGTAGGGAATAAGGGATAGTGATAAAAGACAATCAAAACAAAACCTTGCCTTTTCACTCATGAATACTCCACTTAAATTATGAAATATTCATATACGAATTATCTAGGGCAGGGAATTTGATATTCCAAGCACGCATAGGTTGAAATTGGGGGCTTGTGCAGGCATTTTTTCAAGGTGGCGCCGGCAGGCCTTCGGCGACGGTGGCGACGAAAAACTTGAATTTGCCTTCCATTGATTGTATCGGGCTGCTAAATCCTTAAATTCCCGAGCGCAAAGGACAGGCAATGGCCCGTGTCACCGTTGAAGACTGCATCGACAAAGTAGACAATCGCTTCGAGCTCGTGCTGCTCGCAAGCCATCGCGCGCGCCAGATCTCCCAGGGCGCCCCGATCACCGTCGATCGCGACAAGGACAAGAACCCGGTCGTCGCCCTGCGCGAGATTGCCGATGAGACGCTGTCCCCCGGCGACCTGAAGGAAGACCTCATCCATTCGCTGCAGAAGCATGTAGAAGTCGACGAGCCCGAGCAGGATGCCGGCGCCCTCATCGGTGGCGGCAATGTCGCTGCCAAGGCCGAGGACGAGGACGAAATGCCGGAAACCATCAGCTTCGACCAGATGTCGGAAGAAGACCTGCTGGCCGGTATCGAAGGTCTGGTTCCGCCGGAAAAGAGCGACGATTACTAATCGTCAAGTAATCGGGCTTTAGGGTCTTAGAAATTGGGTCTTTGTGCGCCAGTCCTTGTTGATTGGCGCGCTTTTCGTTTATGGAGCGCCTTGGCATGATGCGGCAATACGAGCTCGTTGAGCGGGTTCAGAAATACAAGCCCGATGCCAATGAAGCTCTCCTCAACAAGGCCTATGTCTATGCCATGCAGAAGCATGGCAAGCAGAAGCGCGCCAGCGGCGATCCCTACATCTCCCATCCGCTCGAAGTGGCTGCCATCCTCACCGAGATGCATCTCGACGAGTCGACGATCGCCGTCGCCCTGCTGCACGATACGATCGAGGACACCAATGCCACGCGCGCCGAGATCGACGAGATGTTCGGCGAGGATATCGGCCGTCTTGTCGAAGGCCTGACCAAGCTCAAGAAGCTCGACCTCGTCACCAAGAAGGCCAAGCAGGCGGAAAACCTGCGCAAGCTGCTTTTGGCCATCTCCGACGACGTGCGCGTTCTGCTCGTCAAGCTTGCCGATCGTCTGCATAACATGCGTACGCTCGAGCACATGCGTGACGACAAGCGCGCCCGCATTTCCGAAGAGACGATGGAAATCTATGCGCCGCTCGCCGGCCGCATGGGCATGCAGGACATGCGCGACGAGCTGGAGGACCTGTCCTTCCGCTACATCAATCCCGAGGCCTACGAGACGGTCACCAAGCGGCTGGCCGAGCTGTCACAGCGCAATGAAGGACTGATCAAGAAGATCGAAGACGAGCTGCGTGAGCTTCTGGTCGCCAACGGCCTGCTCAACACCTTCGTCAAGGGTCGGCAGAAGCAGCCCTATTCGGTCTTCCGCAAGATGCAGTCGAAGTCCTTGTCTTTCGAGCAGCTGTCCGACGTCTACGGCTTCCGCATCATCGTCGACGACATCCCGGCCTGCTATCGGGCGCTGGGCATCGTCCATACGCGCTGGCGTGTCGTGCCCGGTCGCTTCAAGGACTATATCTCGACGCCGAAGCAGAACGATTACCGCTCGATCCATACCACGATCGTCGGCCCATCGCGCCAGCGCATCGAGCTGCAGATCCGCACGCGACGCATGCACGAAATTGCCGAATACGGCATTGCCGCCCATGCCCTCTACAAGGATGGGGAAGGCGGTGGCGATGGCGAGCTGCTGTCGCGCGAAAGCAATGCTTACTCCTGGTTGCGTCACACCATCGAGGCGCTGGCCGAAGGCGACAATCCGGAAGAATTCCTCGAGCACACCAAGCTTGAGCTGTTCCAGGACCAGGTCTTCTGCTTCACGCCGAAGGGCAAGCTGATCGCGCTGCCGCGCGGCGCGACCCCGATCGATTTTGCCTATGCCGTGCACACCAATATCGGCGACACCACGGTCGGCGCCAAGATCAACGGTTCGATCATGCCGCTCGTCACCCGGCTGTCGAACGGTGACGAGGTGGAGATCATTCGCTCCGGCGTGCAGGTGCCGCCGGCCGCCTGGGAACAGATCGTCGTCACCGGCAAGGCGCGCGCCGCCATCCGCCGCGCCACCCGCATGGCGATCCGCAAGCAGTATGCCGGCCTCGGCCATCGCATTCTGGAGCGCACCTTCGAGCGCGCCGGCAAGATCTTCTCGCGCGACACGCTGCGCCCGGTGCTCCATCGCCTCGGCCAGCGCGACGTCGAGGATGCGATCGCCGCCGTCGGTCGCGGCGAGCTGTCGTCGATCGACGTGCTACGTGCGGTCTATCCCGACTATCAGGACGAACGTGTCACTGTGAAGCCCTCGACCGACGAGGGCTGGTTCGCGATGAACAGCGCCAATGGCATGATCTTCAAGATCCCCGGCAAGGCCGCCGCGGGCGAGGGGGATGCCGCGAGCGAAGACCGGCTGCCGATCCGCGGTCTTGGCGCCAATGTCGAGGTGCATTTCTCGCCGGCCGGCGCGGTGCCCGGCGATCGCATCGTCGGCATCATGCAAGGCGACAAGGGCATCACCATCTACCCGATCCAGGCCTCGTCGCTGCAGAAATTCGACGACGAGCCTGAGCGTTGGATCGACGTGCGCTGGGATCTCGACGAGGCCAACAAGTCGCGCTTCGTCGCGCGCATCCTGATCAATGCCATCAACGAGCCCGGTACGCTCGCGACCGTCGCCCAGACGATCGCCCGCCTCGACATCAACATCCGCACGCTTTCCATGGTGCGGGTTGCCACCGACTTCACGGAGATGGCGATCGATGTCGAGGTCTGGGACCTGCGGCAGCTCAACCAGTTGCTGGTCGAGGTGAAGGAGCTCGACTGCATCTCCACGGTGAAGCGCGTCTACGACTAAAGCGAGCGCTTCGACGTCCTGCGGCGCCGGCCGATCGGCGTTGATCCTCGTCCTCTGATACGGCAGATTGTCCGGCATGGTAACTGGGCAGGGCGGAGCGTGTTGTGTCCGTCGATCGAGGGGGAAAGCGCATGTCCGTGCGTCGGTTGGTCGTTCCGTTGCTTGTCCTGCCGGTTCTGTTCGGTGCCGTCTCGGTGCGCGCCAGCGAGGCTGAACAGCGTGCTCTCTATGGTCGGGCCCTGGCCAACGGCGAGCTTGGCTGGGCCTGCTTCTCCCGACGCTACGATGATGCCCATCTTCGCGCCCATCCGAAGCAGAACGTGATGGCCATGGTCGTGCTTGCCTATCGGCCGGACTGGCCGGGTGCGGAATCGAGCATTGTCAATTTCGAGGTCCGCGTGCGCGGGGCGCCCGAGCCGGTACAGTTGTCGGGCGAATGCCGGGCGGCCGGCGGCGGCGGCCTGGCCTGCGGCTTCGAATGCGATGGCGGCACGTTTGGCGTGAAGACAGCAGGGTCCGGCGCCATCCTGATCGATCTTCCCGCGCCACCGGGGCTCTGCGACGGCGAGGATGATGCAGGCGGCCCGGGCTTCGGCCCGGACGACCGGCGGTTCCGCCTGGACCGCGTCGGCATCGATGCCTGCCGCGATCTTGTCTGGGACGATGAGCTACGTCCGCGCCTCCTGCGGGCGGCCGGCCAGTAACCCCAGGTCGTTATGAGCGTTTCCCGGACGTTAACGCTCCATTAGGCCGTCATGCGTGCGCCGCATGCCTGCGATCCTCTTTCGTATCTGGTGATTTGTGCGGCGCACAATTACATAATGCTCACATAAGAGAACGAGAAAGAAAGAGGATAGAGGAAATGTTCAAGCCCCTCCGCAAGATCGCAGCTGCCCTTCGCGTCCCCACCGCCGCCGAGCGGGAAATGGCCTATCTCAATGGTGCCCGCGACATGGTCGACCTGGAATTCCGCCAACGCGAAATCGAGCGCGGCCTTTTCCGTCGCGGCTTCTGATCGACAGCGATTATCGACAATGCGGCGCGCAATGCCCCTGCGCGCCACTGGTTTTCCCCGAGCGAGGATTTTCGCGCGCTCCCTTGCCGGACCATGGGAGCATCCACTACATGTGGAGCATGCTGACCCCTTGCTGCCGGGCTGACGCCCCTGACCGCCTCTTGTTGCGCCCTGTTGCCGTCCGTCCCGGACCCTTGTGCCGAAGGGATCTCTTTTCATGATCATCGGCATCGGCAGTGACCTCATCGATATCCGCCGGATCGAGCAATCTCTGGAGCGTTTCGGCGAGCGTTTCACCCAGCGCTGCTTTACCGATATCGAGCGGGCAAGGTCCGACGGTCGCAAGAACCGTGCAGAATCCTACGCCAAGCGCTTTGCCGCGAAGGAAGCCATGTCCAAGGCGCTCGGCACCGGTATGGCGCAGGGCGTGTTCTGGAAAGACATGGGCGTGGTCAATGCCCCGAGCGGCAAGCCCACCATGCGACTGACCGGCGGTGCGGCGAAGGTCCTTCAGGACATGATGCCGCCCGGCCATGTGCCCGTGGTGCACCTAACCATCACCGACGACTATCCGCTGGCCCAGGCCTTCGTCATCATCGAAGCGCGGCCGCAAGGCGTATGAGTGCCTATGCCTCGGGCATTTTCCGCGTCTCTGCCGTTGCCGCAGCGGCGCGAACCGACTAGACAGGGCAGGATTTGCCAGAAGAGGAATTGACGGCGTGGAAGCGGAAAAGAAGCAAAGTGCCCTTTGGGAGAACATCAAGGTCATCATCCAGGCTTTGCTCCTGGCGATGGTCATCCGGACCGTTCTCTTCCAGCCCTTCACCATTCCGTCGGGCTCGATGATGCCGACGCTGCTCGTCGGCGACTACATCTTCGTCAACAAGTTCTCGTACGGCTATTCCAAGTATTCGCTGCCGTTCTCGCCGGACCTGTTCGAGGGCAGAATCTTCGGCAGTGAGCCGAAGCGTGGTGACATTGTCGTATTCCGCTTCCCGCCGAACCCCAAGATCGACTACATCAAGCGCCTCGTTGGTCTGCCCGGCGACCGTATCCAGGTGATCGACGGCGTCCTCAACATCAACGGCACGCCGGTGCCGCGTGTTGCCGATGGCCTGTTTACCTCGGACTACAGCCTCGATCCGGGCACCGACGTGCCGATCTTCCGCGAAACCATGGACAATGGCGTGAGCTACGACACGCTCGACCAGGCGCAGAATACCCGCGGCGACAACACCCGCGAGTTCATCGTGCCGGAAGGCCACTATTTCATGATGGGCGACAACCGTGACAACTCGCTCGACAGCCGCTTCGACGTCGGCTTCGTGCCGGAAGAGAACCTGATCGGCCGTGCCTCGGTCATCTTCTTCTCGCTCGGCAACGACACCTCCTTCCGCGAAGTGTGGAAGTGGCCATCGAACATGCGTTGGGATCGCCTGTTCAAGGTGGTGGAATGAAGAAACCGAAAGGGCTTGGCGAAGAGGACCGGACACGCATCGAAACCGCGATCGGTCACACCTTTGCCGTGAAGGAGAGGCTCGACCGGGCGCTCACCCATTCGAGCGCGGTGCCGCAGGCCAAGGACAGCGACTATGAGCGCCTGGAGTTTCTGGGCGACCGCGTTCTGGGCCTGTGCATCGCCGAACTGCTGTTCAAGACTTTCCGTAATGCCACCGAGGGCGAGCTTTCGGTGCGCTTCAACCAGCTCGTCAGTGCCGAGGCCTGTGCCGCCATTGCCGACGAACTGGAACTCTACCGCTTCATTCGCACCGGATCGGACGTGAAGAAGCTGACTGGCAAGGCCATGCTGAACGTGCGTGCCGATGTCGTGGAAAGCCTGATCGCTGCGATCTATCTCGATGCCGGGCTCGAGGCCGCCCGCGCCTTCGTCCTGCGCTTCTGGCAGGAAAAGGCCAGCCGCGCCGACGGTGCGCGCCGTGATGCCAAGACCGAGCTGCAGGAATGGGCGCATGCGAAATTCGCCAAGACCCCGGCCTACCGGATTGCCGAACGCTCCGGACCGGATCATGATCCCCGCTTCACGGTGATTGTGGAAATACCCGGCATTGCGCCCGAAAGCGGGACGGATCGCTCCAAGCGTGCCGCCGAGCAGGTCGCCGCCACCAGAATACTCGAACGTGAAGGCGTCTGGACGAAGTCTCCCGACGCTGGCTGATTGGAAACCATGACCGATACCGAAAACCCCTCCGTCGAAGGCGCAGCCATTGACGACAAGCCCACGCATTCCGGCTTTGTGGCCCTGATCGGCCCGACCAATGCCGGCAAGTCGACCTTGCTCAACCGCCTCGTCGGCGCCAAGGTCTCGATCGTCAGCCACAAGGTGCAGACGACGCGCGCCATCGTGCGCGGCATCGCCATCCACGACAACGCCCAGATCGTCTTCATGGACACGCCCGGCATCTTCAAGCCGCGCCGCCGGCTGGACCGCGCCATGGTCACGTCCGCCTGGGGCGGCGCGAAGGATGCCGATCTCATCCTCTTGCTGATCGACAGCGAACGCGGCCTGCGCGGCGACGCGGAAGCCATTCTCGAGGGGCTGAAGGATGTGCATCAGCCGAAGATCCTCGTCTTGAACAAGATCGACCGCGTGCGCCCGGAAGATCTGCTGAAGCTCGCCGCCAAGGCGAACGAGGCGATCGCCTTCGAAAAGACCTTCATGGTTTCGGCGACCACCGGCTCCGGCTGCGAAGACCTGATGGACTTCCTCGCAAGGCGCCTGCCCGAAGGGCCCTGGTACTACCCGGAAGACCAGATCTCCGATCTGCCCATGCGCCAGCTCGCCGCCGAGATCACCCGCGAAAAGCTGTTCCTGCGCCTGCACCAGGAGCTTCCCTATTCCTCGCATGTCGAGACCGAGAAGTGGGAAGAGCGCAAGGACGGCTCCGTGCGCATCGAACAGGTCATCTATGTCGAGCGCGACAGCCAGAAGAAGATCGTGCTCGGCAAGAACGGCGATGCGATCAAGTCGATCTCGACGGCTTCGCGCAAGGAGCTCTCGGAGATCCTCGAACAGCCGGTGCATCTCTTCCTGTTCGTCAAGGTGCGCGAGAACTGGGGCGACGATCCGGAACGGTTCCGCGAAATGGGCCTCGAATTCCCGAAGAACTGAGCGCGCTCAGCGCTCGATGCGGCGGGCCACGAATTTCGAGATCGGCCCGCCGAGCAACAGAACCAGGAACAGCCGCGCCGTCTGCAGTCCCATCACGAAGGACAGGTCGACCGGCGTCGAGGCAGCGATGATCGCGACCGAATCCAGTCCGCCGGGACTTGTCGCGAGATAGGCGGTCAGCGGGTCGATGCCAAACTGGTGGGTCAGAAGCGCGGCGAGCCCGGCACAAAACACCATCAGGACGATGATCGAACCCAGCACCTGCGGCAGCGCATGCGCCGCATGGCGCAGAATGCGGCGGGTGAAGCTGAGACCGATCTTCCAGCCCAGGATTCCGTATCCCAGCGCCAGCAGCCAGGGCGGCAGGTCAATCGTGAGCCAGCCGGCGGTGTGCAGCACGGCCGTCGCGATCAGCGGCAGAAGCATGGTGCCGGCCGGGATCTTGAGCTTGGCCCCGACGGCGCTGGCGGCAAAGGAGACGGCCAGCGTCTTCGACAGCTCAATCACATCGACGGCCGGGAACCAGACGGTCTCGTGCGCCGCGCCGCCCTTGGCTTGAAAGACGAGGGCGGCGACCAGCGAGGCTGCCGAGGCGACGCAGGCAACCCGCAGATACTGCATGAAGGCGACCAGACGCACATCGCCGCCATGAGCCTCGGCCATCAGCATCATGGCCGACGCCGCGCCCGCTGATGTGCCCCAGACGGCCGTCGTGCCCGGAAGCGTGCCCGCCCGGGCCATGAGATAGCCCATGACGCTGCTGGCGCCGATGACGGCGAGCACAATGGCAAGGAAGATCGGCCAGTCGGCGGCGAAGGTCTGCAGGATCTCGCCGTCGAGCGAGCGGGCGATGACGCAGCCGAGCAGCGAGTGGGCGGCAATATAGGGAATGCGGGGCACGGCCAGTCGTGCGCCATTGGTCGCCGCCAGGATGGCCGCCACCATCGGTCCGAGCAGAAGCGAACCGGGCAGGTGCAGACGCTGCAGCGCCGCTGACAGCAGAAACGAGAGCACAAGCAGGATGAGCCAGCGGACCGGGACCGGCAGTCGCGTCAGCAGTCCTGGGTCTGGCGTGTGCTCGGTTGAGCCGGAAGGCGAAGGGGACATGACAAAGCCTGGGGAAGGGCAGTCGGGGTGGCCTGTCCGACTATACCGATTCGCGCGACAGACGGGTGAAAACTTGGCTCTGAGCGCCCTTCCGATCCGCAATCAACCGGGCCACCGCACCGAACGGAGCGCGCCGGCGCCTCCTGTCCGGCTGTCGCCCGGTCCCAAAATCGGCTAGAACAAGCCATGCAGTGGACGGAAGAAGCAATCATTCTGGGCGTGCGGCGCCATGGCGAGACGAGTGTGATCGCCGAGGTGATGACGCGCACCCGCGGTCGCCATCTCGGCATGATCCGCGGGGGTCGCTCGCGCACCATGCAGCCCTTGCTCCAGCCGGGCAATCGGGTGGAGGCCACCTGGCGCGCCAGGCTCGATGAGCATCTGGGTGAATTTCGCGTCGAACCCGTGCTTTTGCGTGCGGCGCGGCTGATGGAAAGCGCGACGGCGGTCTATGGCGTCCAGGCGCTCGCGGCCCTGCTTCGCCTTCTGCCGGAGCGCGAGCCGCATCCGCATCTCTTCGAGGCGCTGGATGTCATTCTGGACCACCTGGAAGAGCCGGCGGCTGCCGGCGAACTGTTCATCCGCTTCGAGCTTGAGGTTCTGAACGGCCTCGGCTTCGGCCTCGACCTGGAGCAATGCGCGGCCACCGGCCGCCGGGACGATCTTGCCTTCGTATCGCCGAAGACCGGACGGGCGGTCAGCCGCGAGGCGGGCCTTCCCTGGGCGGACCGGATGCTGACGCTTCCCGCTTTCCTCAAGGCAGGCGCCACGAAGGCTGCCAATGCCGACAGCCTGGCGGAGGCCTTCAGCCTCACGGGCTTCTTCCTCAACCGACACGTCTACGAGCCGCGCGGGCTTGAGGCCGGCGCGGCACGCGAGGGCTTCCGTCAGGCGGCGTTGAAGACCTTGCGCGAACTGGCAGCGCCCGAGCCGTTGGCGGCGATTCGGAACATGCCCTGATCGTCTTCGGAGTTCTGCAGGTGCTGGTGGATTGCGCTCTGCAACTCGCCGAGGCTCTTGTAGGTGCCGCCGTCGAGGCCGATGACCGGATACTTGACGGCGATGAACTTCAGCCTGTCGCCGTCGGGGATGGTGATCCCGACCGGAATGCCGGCATATTCGATAACTTGCTTTTCCATAACGGTATCCCCGCCCGTGAATATGCACGGGCTTAAAACTATGCGTCGATTGAAGGCTTCAGTGCTTGCGCAGCGTCACATTCGACAGGCGCGTCGAAGACGATTGCACGTCGTCACGCCGAGAGGGGATTTATGCCAGGGGCGGGCGGCATGACGGAAAACGTCTCGCATTTCGCTGACCTCCTTGTTGGCAATGGCTTCCGTTGGATAGCCGGTTTCCGTTTCCTTGCGCCGGTTGTCACCGGGCAGCACAAAGGTAGGTGTGGGATGTTCTCCCGTCAACAGCGCCGGCCATAAAAACAAAATAAAATTCTTTTGCATCGCGGCATGCGCCGGATTGTGGCAAAAAAAGATCGCTCCTGCGGTAATTCGCGAAAAAGCCGTCCGGTTTCAGGGGTTATGCCACGGCGACCGCGTCGCGCTCGACGGGACGTTCGGCGATCGGCCAATGGACGAAGGCGGCAAAGATGCCAAGCGCCACGCCGAGCCACCACACGCTGTCATAGGAGCCGAAGCGGTCGTAGAGATAGCCGCCCATCCAGACGCCGAGGAAAGACCCGATCTGGTGCGACAGGAAAACGAGACCGCCGAGCAGGCCGAGATGGCGCGTGCCGAACATGATCGCCACCAGCGCATTGGTCGGCGGCACCGTCGAAAGCCACAGCAGCCCCATCACCGCCGCAAAGATCACCACGGAGACCGGCGTCTGCGGCAGAAGCAGGAAGGCGGTGACCGCAATCGAGCGGCCGACATAGATGAGCGCGTCAAGGCCGCCTGGCCCGGCGCCCAGGCCATCG
>DAIMJJ010000086.1:0-15826 GCA_036722275.1 Rhizobium sp.
CAAGGCGGCCAACGGCGAGATGGAAATCCAGCTCTACACCGCCGATCAGCTCGTGCCGACGGGCGAACTGTTCCGCGCCATGCAGGCCGGCACGATCGATGCCGTCCAGTCGGACGATGACTCGATGAACTCGCCGGTCGACATCAAGGTCTTCGGTGGCTACTTCCCGTTCGCCTCGCGCTTCAGCCTCGATGTGCCGACGCTGTTTTACGAATACGGGCTGGCCGAAATCTGGGATCAGGCCTATTCCGAAGTCGGCGTGAAGTGGCTCTCGGCCGGCGCCTGGGACCCGTGCAACTTCGCCACCAACAAGCCGATCACCAAGCTTGAGGATCTCAAGGGGCTGCGCGTCTTCACCTTCCCGACCGCCGGTCAGTTCCTGTCGCAGTTCGGCATCGTGCCGGTCACCATTCCCTTCGAAGACGTTCCGGTCGCCATGCAGACCGGCGAGATCGACGCGATTGCCTGGTCGGGCATTACAGAGGTGTTCACCTCCGGCTGGGTCGATGTGACCAAGTACTTCCTGACCAACAACGTCTCCGGCGGCTGGGCCGGCTCGTTCTTCGCCAATGCCGACCGCTGGAACGAGGTGCCCGAGCATCTCAAGGTGCTTTGGCAGATGTGCATGGATTCGTCCCACTACAAGCGCCTGCACTGGTACTGGGGCGGCGAGGCCAAGCTGCGCGCTGAGGGCGGCCGTCTGGAACTCACCAGCATTCCGGATGCCGAATGGAAGACCGTCGAGGATGCCGCTCACGTCTTCTGGGAGGAGATCGCCAAGCAGACCCCGCGCACGGCCAAGGTCGTCGATATCCTCAAGAAGTACAATGCCGACATGGCAAAGGCCGGCGCGCCCTACCGCAACGGCTGATCGGCCGGCGAAGGCCGCCGTCACGCACCGGGATCCGTGGCTGCAGCCACGGATCCCCCATCCAGAAAACGCAAAGGGGCGCGCTTCGCTGCCCTTCGAGATTGACCCAGGATTTCCCCATGGCCGCGCAGTACACGTTTGACGATATGAAGAAGGATGTAGCCGAAGGCCGCATCGACACCGTTCTTGCCTGCATGGTGGACATGCAGGGCCGTCTGATGGGCAAACGGTTCCACGCCCAGTTCTTCGTCGACAGCGGCTGGAAGGAGACCCATAGCTGCAACTACCTGCTGGCGACCGACATGGAAATGGAAACCGTGCCGGGCTACAAGGCGACGAGCTGGGAAAAGGGCTATGGCGACTATGCGCTGAAGCCCGATCTTTCGACGCTGCGCCGCGTGCCCTGGCTCGAAGGCACGGCGCTCGTGCTGTGCGACGTGCTCGACCACCACACCCATGAGGACATTCCGCATTCGCCGCGCGCCATCCTCAAGAAACAGGTCAAGCGGCTCGAGGCCATGGGCCTGAAAGCCTTCATGGCGACCGAACTGGAATTTTTCCTGTTCGACCAGACCTATGACGATGCGCGTGCCTCGGGTTATCGCGACCTGCAGCTCGCCTCCGGTTATAACGAGGACTACCACATCTTCCAGACGACCAAGGAAGAGGACGTGATGCGGGCGATCCGCAACGGGCTCCAGGGCGCCGGCATCCCGGTCGAGAACACCAAGGGCGAGGCCTCCGCCGGGCAGGGCGAGGTCAATGTCCGCTATGCCGATGCGCTGACCATGGCCGACCGCCACGTCATCATCAAGAATGCCTGCAAGGAGATCGCCTGGCAGCGCGGCAAGGCCATCACCTTCCTCGCCAAGTGGCATTACAATGCCGCAGGCTCCTCGTCGCACATCCACCAGTCGCTGTGGTCGGTCGACGGCGCAACCCCGCTGTTCTTCGACGAGAAGGGCGAGCATGGCATGTCGGCGACGATGAAGCACTACATGGCCGGCCTGTTGTCACATGCCAGCGAGATCACCTATTTCCTCGCCCCCTATATCAATTCCTACAAGCGCTTCATGGCTGGGACATTCGCGCCCACCAAGGCGATCTGGTCCAAGGACAATCGGACCGCCGGCTATCGCCTCTGCGGCGAGAACAGCAAGGCGATCCGCGTGGAGTGCCGCGTCGGCGGCTCCGACCTCAACCCCTATCTCGCCATGGCGGCGCTGATCGCGGCCGGCATCAATGGCATCGAACGCAAGCTCGAGCTCGAACCGGCCTTTGTCGGCGATGCCTATGGCGCGCGCGAAGTGCGCGAGATCCCGCGCACGCTGCGCTCGGCAGCCGTGGCCCTCAGCAGCTCGGCCATGCTGCGCAACGCTTTCGGCGATGACGTCGTCGACCATTACGTGCGTGCGGCGGAATGGGAGCAGGAGGAGTACGACCGCAAGATCACGGACTGGGAGGTGGCCCGCGGTTTCGAGCGCGCCTGAGACATTTTCCGGCCGTCGGCCATCCCGAACCCGCCGGCCGCCTATCCCTTTCGGGTGATGTTCCTGTCACGCGATTGGCGGTAAGAGACATTCAAGGCCCTCCGCGGCGCGACCGGGGAGGGCGTTCGTGCCAGCAGGGGCTTGCCGCGCCACGGCGCGGTTGGCTGGGGCCGGGACGGTTGCGCCATCTTGCCAGATGGCGTGGCGGCTCGCTTCGCGCTACTGGCAAGCAAGGCTTTCAAGGAGCAACTGAAAATGACGATGATCAAATGCATTTCGCCGATCGACGGATCGGTTTACGCCGAGCGCCCGGCCATGTCGCTCGAAGCCGCCAGCGAGGCGGTCGCGCGAGCGCGCAAGGCCCAGAAGGCCTGGGTACGCCGTCCGCTCGAAGAGCGGGTGCAGCTCGTGCTCAAGGGCGTCGAGCGCCTCAACGAGATGAAGGACGAGGTGGTGCCGGAACTTGCCCACATGATGGGCCGTCCCGTGCGTTACGGCGGCGAGTTCAAGGGCTTCAACGAGCGTTCGAACTATGTCGCCTCCATCGCAGCCGATGCGCTCGCGCCGCTGGTCGTCGAAAACAGCGGCAGCTTCGAGCGCCGCATCGAGCGCGAGCCGCACGGTGTCGTCCTCGTCATCGCCCCGTGGAACTATCCCTACATGACGGCGATCAACACGGTCGCTCCGGCGCTGATGGCCGGCAACACGGTCGTCATCAAGCACGCCACGCAGACGCTTCTCGTCGGCGAGCGCATGGTGCGCGCCTTCGTCGAGGCCGGCGTTCCGGAAGATGTGTTCGTCAACCTGTTCCTCGACCATGCGACGACCACGGCGCTGATCGCGACCGGCAAGTTCAACTTCATCAACTTCACCGGCTCGGTCGAGGGCGGTCGTGCGATCGAGCGCGCGGCGGCCGGCACCTTTGCCGGCATCGGCCTCGAGCTCGGCGGCAAGGATCCGGGCTATGTCATGGAGGATGCCGACCTCGACGCCGCCGTCGACACGCTGATGGACGGCGCCACCTACAATTCCGGGCAGTGCTGCTGCGGCATCGAGCGCATCTATGTCAACGAGAACCTCTACGACGCCTTCGTCGAGAAGTCCGTCGCCTGGGTGTCCAACTACAAGCTCGGCAATCCGCTCGATCCGGAAACCACGCTCGGCCCGATGGCGCATCGCCGGTTTGCCGCCCATGTGCGCGACCAGATCGCGGCAGCCGTGGCCAAGGGCGCCAAGACCCTGATCGATCCGAAGCTCTTCCCGCAGGACGACGGCGGCGCCTATTTGATGCCGCAGATCCTCGTCGGCGTCGATCATTCCATGTCCTTCATGAAGGACGAGACCTTCGGCCCGGCCGTCGGCATCATGAAGGTCAAGAACGACGAAGAGGCGCTGGCGCTGATGAATGACAGCCCCTATGGCCTTACCGCGTCGCTGTGGACGCAGGATCCTGAGCGCGCCGCCCGCATCGGCCGCGAGATCGAGACCGGCACTGTGTTCATGAACCGCGCAGACTATCTCGACCCGGCGCTGTGCTGGACCGGCTGCAAGGAAACCGGCAAGGGCGGATCGCTCTCGGTTCTCGGCTTCCACAACCTCACCCGCCCGAAATCCTATCACCTCAAGAAGGTCACGAAATGAACATCGTCGCAAACTGGAGCTATCCCACCGCCGTCAAGATGGGACGCGGCCGTATCAAGGAACTGGCGGACGCCTGCAAGTCGCTCGGCATGAAGAAGCCGCTGCTGATCACCGATCGTGGCCTGGCTCCGATGCAGATCACCCAGACGGCGCTCGACGTGCTCGCCGAAGCCGGCCTCGGCCGCGCGCTGTTCGCGGATGTCGATCCGAATCCGAACGACATCAATCTCGACGCCGGCATCAAGGCGTTCAAGGATGGCGGCCATGACGGCGTTGTCGCCTTTGGCGGTGGCTCGGGTCTCGACCTTGCCAAGTGCGTGGCCTTCATGGTTGGCCAGACTCGCCCGGTCTGGGACTTCGAGGACATCGGCGACTGGTGGACCCGCGCCAATTCCGACGGCATCGCGCCGATCGTTGCCGTGCCCACCACCGCCGGCACCGGCTCGGAAGTCGGCCGCGCCTCGGTTATCACCAACTCGGCGACGCACACCAAGAAGGTCATCTTCCATCCGAAGTTCCTGCCGGGCGTCGTCATCTGCGATCCGGAACTGACCGTCGGCATGCCGAAGGCGATCACCGCCGGCACCGGCATGGACGCCTTCGCCCATTGCCTGGAAGCCTATTCCTCGCCCTTCTATCATCCGATGAGCCAGGGGATCGCGCTCGAAGGCATGCGGCTGGTCAAGGAATTCCTGCCGCGCGCCTACAAGGACGGAACCGACATCGAGGCCCGCACCAATATGATGTCGGCGGCCGCCATGGGGGCTGTTGCCTTCCAGAAGGGGCTCGGCGCCATCCACTCGCTGTCGCACCCGATCGGCGCGATCTACAACACCCACCACGGCATGACCAATGCGGTCGTCATGCCGGCGGTGCTTCGCTTCAACCGTCCGGCGATCGAGGACAAGATCGCCCGCGCAGCAGCCTATCTCGGGATTTCCGGGGGCTTTGACGGCTTCTATAACTATGTGCTCGAACTGCGCGCTGAACTTGGCGTTCCGGAGAACCTGACGGCATTTGGCGTCAAGTCGGACCGGATCGACGAAATGGCCGCCATGGCGATCATCGACCCGACCGCCGGCGGCAACCCGGTCGAACTCACGCTCGAAAACACCAAGAAGCTGTTCCACGACTGCTTCTGAGCCGTATACAGGTTAACAAACATCAAAGCCCGCGGCACCGTCAGTGTCGCGGGCTTTTTTCTTTGCCGATCAGGCAGATGGCAGCGGATACTACCAATTTTGGGGAGGCTGTCGGGCTCCGGTCTTTCCGGTTTGTTAACCATATTTAGCAATGATGCATTTACTGTCACCATGAGCCAAGGGTGCCTGCAAGAGCGATGAGGCGCTCGGTCCATACCCTTTCGAGGAAGAAGCATGCCAGTCATCTCATTTGCGAATGCCAAGGGCGGAGCCGGCAAGACGACAGCCGCCCTGCTGCTGGCGACCGAGCTTGCCCATCAGGGCTATCGCGTCGCGATCCTCGATGCCGATCCGCAGCGCTGGATTACCCAGTGGCATGAGGCCTCCGGCCCGCAGCACAATATTGAAGTCATCTCGGAAGTCTCCGTCGCCTCGATCCAGGGGCATCTGCGCGAAACGGCCCGCACCGCCGACTACACCATCATCGATCTTGCCGGCGCGCGCGACGCGATCGTCACCACGGCGATCGGTCTTTCCGACCATGTGATGATCCCGGTCCAGGGCTGTGCCATGGATGCCAAGGGCGGGGCGCAGATCCTCGACCTGATCAAGATGATGGAAAGCGCCGGCCGCCTGACGATCGCCCATTCGGTGGTGCTGACCCGCGTCACCTCAATGGTGACGACCCGGGCGCTGCTGACGATCAAGGGTCTGCTTGCGGCCCGCGGTGTGAATGTTATGGACACGCCGATCGCCGAGCGCAGCGCCTTTCGCGAGATCTTCGACTGTGGCGGCACGCTCTACAGCATGGACGCGACGCGCATCAGCAATCTCGACAAGGCGCGCGAAAACGCTCGCGCCTTTGCCGCCGAGGTCCGCCGTCTCCTGCCGACCCAGGTGATCCGCACCAACGAACCGCGGCGCATCCTGCGCATCGTCCGAAACGCTGCCTGAACCTCCTCCCGTTCCTCCCGGGCAGCGCATTGAAAGAGCCGCCAGACTTCGGGTCTGGCGGCTCTTTTCGTCTGTCTTGATAATGTCGGGGAGTGTGGCGGTTGGCCAGCGGCACCGATCAGTCGATGAATTCGACGGTGACGCCGGGCTTGGCCATCTTGGCGAGTTCGGTCGCGTCCCAGTTGGTCAGGCGGATGCAGCCATGGCTCTGGGTGCGGCCGATCTTGGAGGGCTCGGGTGTGCCGTGAATGCCGTAGGTCGGCTTGGACAGCGCCATCCACACGGTGCCGACCGGGCCGTTCGGGCCTGGCGGGATCTGCAGGATCTTGTCATTGGCGCCCTGCTGGAAGTTGATCTTCGGATTGTAGGTGTAACCCGGATCGAAGGCGATGCGCTCGACGGTCACGGTGCCGGAGGGCGAGGGTGTGTCGGCCGAGCCGATGCTCGCCGGATAGGCGGCGATTAGCTGCCCATCGGCACCATAGGCAAAGACCTGCTTCAGGCCCTTGTTGGCAACGATCCGCGCCACTTCGCCCTTCTTCATCGGACCCGGATCGACGACCTTGATGATCGTGCCCGGAATGGTGAAGTCCACGCCCGGATTGAGTGCGCGCAGGTAACCCTCGTCCATGTGGAACTTCTCCGCGAGCATTTCCGCAGTCGAGGTGTAGGACAGCGCCGGCAGTTGCGCCTTGTGGGCATAGTCTTCGGGGATCGCGGCGACATAGGGGCCGGCCGCGTCGCCGGGGGTGATCGTGTAGGAGGTGATCGCCAGCCCGCCCGAGAGCCTCAACCGCTCAAGAATGTCCTCGGCATTGTTGGGGTCAATCGTCTCGCCGGTGATCTGCTGCCACGCGACCAGCGCCTTGTTGACGTTCTGGCCCATCTTGCCGTCGATGACGCCGGGCGAGACGCCCTCGCGGTCGAGGAAGACCTGCAGCGCGGTGATTTCCAGCTGCGACAGATTGCTCTTCACCGGAATGTCGGGCGTGACCGTGCGGGTCGGCGCCTGGTCGATTGGCGGGGCAAGATCGGGACCGCCCGAGGGCATGTCGGGAAGGGGCTCGTCGAGCGGCTGACGGTCGATCAGCCCGGGGCCGGGAATGGCGCCGGTGACGATGCCGTCATCCTCCCAGCCGGGCTCCGGTGCGCCGTAATCGTCGTAGGCAGACGGCGCGCGGGCTTCGCGCTGGCGCGGAAAATAGGTTTCAGCCGGTACTTCCGTTGCCACCAGATTGCCGTAGCGGTCGATGAGCACGCGGCGGCCCATGCGGTCGCGGCTGATCACGACTTCGCCGGCCTCAGGCACGTAATCAAGCAGGTCGCCTTCGGGTGACACCAGAAGCGTCGAGCCGCCGCGGTAGCCATAGGGATCATTGGCCAGCACGGGGGTGGCGACGCCGGAAAGGAGGGCGGCGAGGGAGGCCACGACAACACGCGCTTTGATCAGCTGGACCACGATTCACTCCTTCTATCTCGACTACCCCTACAACGCGGCAAATTTGACACTAGTGTGGAAAAGGTGAATTCATGGTGAATATTGTTTTAAGGGCCGACTCCGTGGGGGGAGGACGGACGTAGATTGACACGTTCGGCGCGGGGCATTGACGTGCCTGGCGCATCGTGGGGGGAGCGATGCAGGACAGATTTGATATTGACAATTTTTTGCCATACCGGCTGAGCCGCGTTTCCGAGCGGCTGAGCGCCCATTTCATGCGGTTCAGCGGCGTCGGCGAAGAGATTTCCTGGGCCGAATGGCAGGTTCTGTGGTCGCTCGGCGAGCGGGTCCACACGACGGCCAAGGCGATTTCCGGCCATTCCGGCCTGACCAAGACCAAGATCAGCCGCGCCGTGAAGGCGCTCGAGGATCGCCGCTGGCTGGAGCGCCGCCGCGATCGCGACGACCGCCGGTTCGAGCTTCTGGCGCTGACGCCTGCCGGCATGGAGGGTTATGCCGAGCTCAAGAGCCGCGCTGGCGACTACCAGCGCTGGCTTGAAGGTGCGGTCGATATGCCGTACCTCAGGGCGATCGACGAAGGCCTGTCCGGCGTCGAGACGATGATCGCCAGCGGCCAGCTCACGGTCGCGCCGCAAAGGGTGGAGCCTGCAGCATGATCGATTTCAAGGCCCGCAAGGGCCCGGCGCTGACACTGGACGAAACCTCCGTCCTCGATATCGGCGCCTGCGTTGTGGGCGGCATCGACCTTTCGCCCGGCCGGGCGATCCCGGACGATGGCGACCCGCGCATCGATCATTCGCTCGAGGGTTTTCTGTTTACCTGCGGGCCGGACCACATCCGCCATCCCGAACCGATCGGCGACGGCAAGGCTGGCCGCTATCCGCTGCACGGTTCGTTTTCCGCCCATCCCGCGCGGGACATCACCTTGTCCGGGGAAGACGACGACCGCGAGTGCCGGGCGGTCGTGGATGTTTCCCTCGCCGATGGCGGCAAGGCGCAGCTGGCGCGCCGCTGGCGCATCGACGGTGCGACCGGCGAGGTCAGCCTCACCGACATCGTCACCAATACCGGGTCTTCGCCGTTCCCGGCCTTCCTGATGTACCACATGAACCTCGGCGCGAAGCACTTCGACGACGGCGTTCGGCTCGAAGGCGCCATGCTGGAAGGCGGCGGCTTTCCCTGGGCCTTCGGCGAGGGTGATGGCGGCGTCTTCTGCGTTCCCGCCGGCAAGGGCGGTCTTGGCGAAGTCAGGCTCGGGCCGATCGCCGCACTCGGCGGCAAGACGTTGGTCGTGCGCTTTCGCACCGACACGCTGCCTTTCCTGCAGGTCTGGCGCAATCAGGCCGCGCCCGCCCATGTGCTCGGCATCGAACCGGTGTCGCACCGCTGGGAGCCGCGCGCCAAGCTTGCCGAGCGCGGCGAATTCGTCGTGCTTCAGCCCGGCGAGAGCCGCGAATACGGGCTTTCCTTCGCCTTCGTCTGACAGGGACGTGACCCACGCGGCGCGGCTCTGCGATTGACGCCCGCGCGCCCGCATCGTAGAGGATTGCCCTCGCAAGCAGGGAGAGTGTCATGAACATTTCGCAGATCAACGACGAGTACTCCGTCACCGGCCAGATCTCGGTCGCCGACCTCGACACGATCAAGGCGCTCGGCTTCAAGTCCATCGTTTGTCACCGTCCCGACGGCGAAGAGGCCGGCCAGCCGGCCTTTGCCGAGATTGCCGCGCGCGCCGAAGAATTGGGCCTGAAGATCGCCCATGTGCCGGTGGGTCCCATGGGTGTCACGCCCGAGGCCGTGTCGGGCATGGTCGACGCCCTTGATGATTTCGACCGTCCCATGCTCGGCTATTGCCGCTCGGGTGCGCGCTCGACCGCCATCTACCAGAAGAGCCTGCATCTTCGCGGCTGAGCGGGCTGTCCGGCCGGCGCTCGCCCCTTACCCCATTTCCTTCCATCCCTTCCAACAGGAGTATTTTCCATGACCATCCAGCGTATCGAACCGGGCGCCCGCATGAGCGGTGCCGTTGTCCACGGCAACACCGTCTATCTCGCCGGCCAGGTTGGTGACGGCACGACCGTCACCGAGCAGTCCAAGTCGGCCCTGGCCGAAGTCGAGCGCCTGCTGGGCCTCGTCGGCTCCGACAAGTCGAAGATCCTGCAGACGATCATCTATCTCTCCGACATGTCGACCTTCGGCGAAATGAATGCCGTCTGGGAAGCCTGGATCGACCCGAAGAACCCGCCGGCCCGCGCCACCAGCCAGGCCGCTCTGGCGACCCCGGACTACAAGGTCGAATTCATCGTCACCGCCGCCATCTGATCGGCGCACAGCGTTTCACACATGCGAAAAGGCCGGGAGCGATCCCGGCCTTTTCTCTTTTGATCTGAATGACTTGTCAGGTCTTGTCGCGAATCTGAGTCAAGGTCTTCATCGGCGTGATCGCTTCCGGGTCGAGCTTGATCTCGATGATCGACGGCTTGCCGGATGCGCGCGCGCGCTCAAAGGCCGGCGCGAAATCTTCCGTCGTCTCGACCGTCTCGCCGTGACCGCCATAGGCGCGGGCGAAGGCGGCGAAGTCGGGGTTGGTGAGATCGGTGGCGCTGACGCGACCGGGATATTCCCGCTCCTGGTGCATGCGGATCGTGCCGTAAATGCCGTTGTTGACGAGGCAGACGATGATCGGCAGGTCATAGCGGATGGCGGTCGCGAATTCCTGGCCATGCATCATGAAGCAGCCGTCCCCGGCAAAGCAGATGACTTCGCGGTCCGGATGCAGCGCCTTGGCGGCCACCGCGGCCGGCAGGCCGTATCCCATCGAGCCGGAGGTCGGTGCCGCCTGGGTGGCGAAATCGCGGAAGCGATGGAAACGGTGCACCCAGGTGGCGTAATTGCCGGCGCCATTGGTGAAGATCGTATCCTCCGCCGTGTTGGCCTCGATCCAGTCCATGATCGGCCCCATGCGCACCGGTCCCGGACCTTGGGTCGGCGGCGTCGACCACGACAGGTATGCGGCGTGCATGGCCTCGGTGCGGGTTGCCCAGACCGGTTGCGCCGGCGCTTTCAACGCCTTCAGCGCCGAGGCAAATTCGACCGGTGCCGCGCAGATGGCGAGATCCGGACGATAGACGCGGCCGAGTTCGGAGGGATCCGGGTAGACATGCACCAGCGTCTGCGACGGGTAGGGCACATCGAGAAGCGTATAGCTCGAGGACGGCATCTCCGAGAAACGTCCGCCGATCAGGAGAACGAGATCGGCCTCCTTGATCTCGCGGGCCAGTGCCGGGTTGATGCCGATGCCGACATCGCCGGCATAGGATTCGTTGAGGTGGTCAAACAGCATCTGCCGGCGGAAGGAGCAGCCGATCGGCAGCTTCCAGCGGTTGGCGAAATCCTCGAACTCGGCGACCGCCTGCTTGGTCCAGCGCGTGCCGCCGAGAATGGCGATCGGGCGCTTGGCGCTGCTCAGCATTTCGCCGAGTTTTTCCATCTGCGAAGGGCCGGGATGCGCTTCGACCGCCATGGCCGGCTTGGCCGCGGGCGCCTCGACCTCATCGACCAGCATGTCTTCCGGCAGCGACAGCACGACCGGACCGGGGCGGCCGGAGGTGGCGATGGCAAAGGCGCGGGTCACGAATTCCGGAATGCGGCGGGCGTCGTCGATTTCGCCGACCCATTTGGCGAACTCGGTGAAGGCGCGGCGGTATTCGACCTCCTGGAAGGCCTCGCGCTCGCGCATGTCGCGCCCGACCTGGCCGATGAAGAGGATCATTGGGATCGAATCCTGCTTGGCGATGTGCAGGCCGGCCGTGGCATTGGTCGCGCCCGGGCCGCGGGTGACCATGCAGATGCCCGGCTTGCCGGTGAGGCGGCCCCAGGTATCGGCCATCATTGCCGCGCCGCCTTCCTGACGGCAGACGATGGTTTCGATGCCGCTGTCCCGCAGCGCGTCGAGCACGGCCAGGTAGCTTTCACCCGGCACGCAGGACACGCGCTCGACCCCGTTGGCCTTGAGGGCCTCGACGATCAGTTCCCCGCCCGTTCTTTTCATTGGCTTCTCTCCCTTTCGATCTCGGCCAGTTCGGCGAGAATTTCTTCTTGGTGTTCGCCCACCCGCGGGCTCGGGCGCTGATAGCGCAGCGGCGTCTCGGACAGGACAATGGGGGTGCGGACGCCCGGAATGACGTTTCCGTCGGCGTCTTCGAGTTCGATGCGCAGTTCACGCGCCTTGACCTGCGGGTCCTCGAACATCTCGGCGATCGAGTTGATCGGACCGGCCGGGACGGCATTGCTCTCGCAGGCCGTCAACAGGTCGCGTTTTTGCCATTTCACCGTCTCGGCGGTGACGATGCGGCGGACCTCGACCTTGTTGGCGACGCGGGCCTTGTTGGTCGCGAAACGCTCGTCTTCCGCCACGGCGTCGATGCCGAGGATCGTGCAGAGCCTCTTGAACTGGCCGTCATTGCCGACCGCCAGAATGAGATGGCCATCCGCCGTCGGTACCACCTCGTAGGGCGAGATGTTGGGATGGGCATTGCCCAGACGCACCGGCGCCTTGCCCGAGATCAGGTAGTTCATGTTCTGGTTGGCGAGCACGCCGGCCATGACGTCGAGCAGCGCCATGTCGACCAGCTGGCCCTCGCCGGTCTTCATCGCATGGATGAGCGCTGCCTGGATGGCCGTGACGGCATAGATGCCGGTGAAGATGTCGGCGATCGCCACGCCCGCCTTCATCGGCTGGCCGTCCGGCTCGCCGGTGATGGACATGAAGCCCGACATGCCCTGGACGATGTAGTCGTAGCCGGCGAACTCGGCGTAGGGGCCGTTCTGGCCGAAGCCGGTGATCGAGCAGTAGACGAGCTTCGGATTGATCGCCTTCAGGCTCTCGTAGTCGAGGCCGTATTTCTTCAGGCCGCCGAGCTTGAAGTTCTCGATGACCACGTCGGCGGTGGCGACCAGCCGCCTGACGATCTCCTGGCCTTCGCCGGAGCGGAAGTCGAGGGCGATCGAGCGCTTGTTGCGGTTGGTCGAGTGGTAGTAGGCGGCCGACAGGTTCTCGCCGTCCTTGCCCTCGACGAAGGGCGGGCCCCAGGCGCGGGTGTCGTCGCCCCCTTCCGGGTTCTCCACCTTGATGACGTCGGCGCCGAGGTCGGCAAGCATCTGGCCCGCCCAGGGGCCGGCCAGCACGCGGGCCAGTTCGATCACGCGGATGCCGGCGAGCGGCGGCTGCTTTGAGGAGCTTTCGGTCATGGTGAGTCCTGTCATGGGGCAATGGGCTCGCTGTCGGAAACCGGCTTCGAGGAGAAGCGGCGTTCCCGCCAGACGATGTAGAGGCCGGAGCCGATGATGATGGAGATGCCGAGCCATTTGACTGAGTCGGGGAAGTCCCCGAAGACCAGCCAGCCGAGCAGGGTGGCCGAGACGATCTCCAGATATTGCAGCGGCGCCAGCACCGAGGCCGGCGCGACGCGGTAGGCATAGACGGCAAGGATGCCGGAGAGCGCGGCAGCGAGCCCAACACCGGCCATCCAGAGGAGCGTCATCGTGTCGGGCAGGGCAGGTTGCAGGAAGGGTATGCCACTCGCATGGCCGAAGGCCAGCAGCAGTCCGCAGATCGGCAGGCCCCAGAGGGACATCTGGAACTGCATGGCCCAGGGGTCCTCACGTTGCGAGAGTGCCCGCGTCATCAGCGCAAAGACCGCGATGCAGAAGGCCGTGACCACCGGCAGGATGGCGATCGGGCCGACTTCCTCGAAGCTTGGGCGGATGACGATCATCGCCCCGAGGAAGCCGATGGCGCAGGCCGTATAGCGGCGCCAGCCGATCGTTTCCTTGAGAAAGATGCTGGCAAGCACGGTCAGGATGATCGGCTCGACGAAGAAGATCGCCACCGCATCGGCGATCTGCATGACGGCGAGCGTGGCGACGAAGCAGATCATCGACAGTGTGATGATTCCGGCGCGGATCGCATGATAGCCGCTGTTGCGCAGCGAGACCTGGCGCCAGGTGCCGTTCATGACGACGAAGGGCAGCATGAAGATCGCCTGGAACAGGAAGCGGGCGGCGGTGATCGCCGTCGGCGAGGCCTGGGTGGTCGCCAGCTTCGAAAACAGGTCGATGCAGGGCGCGATCAGCATGGCGATGACCATCAGGCCGAGGCCGTTCAGGATCCGGTTCTTGGGTTCAGACTGGATGCGGCTCGGCGTCGAAGCGTTCATGGGCCATCTATAGCGGCCCGTTGCCGGCGAGACACTTGAATTTCTCTCATGGGATCATTCCGTTTCGGCATCCCGGTCGCGTTTCACGGCGCCCCTGACGTCGACGTGTCGGAGGGGCACCGGCCCTCAGGCCACCGCCTTGGAAGCCGGCCGCAGGACCCGGTCGCACCAGTCGATGAAATCGGCCGTCGCATCGTCGCGGTCGAGTTCGTTCAGCGTCTCGTGGCGCATCTGGGGATAGATCCGCAAGGTCACCGCGCTCAGACCCTGCCGGGCGAAGCGGCGGTCAAGCCACGCGGTTGCGCGGGCATTGTCGGTGGCCGGATCTTGGCCGCCGCCCACCAGATGGATCGGCAGGGTCTTCGGCAGGCGCTGCAACTGCTGCTCAGAGGCACCGCGGAAGGTGAGTGCAAAGACGTCGCGCCACATGGACACGCTGGCGTCGAAACCGCAGAGCGGGTCGGCGACATAGGCATCGACCTCGTGCGGATCGTGCGACAGCCAGTCGGCATCGGTGCGGCGGTTGGGGATGCGCCGGCCCCAGGCCTGGAAGGTCGCCCTGGGCAGGATCAGGCTCGGCACATCCGAGCCTTTCAACGCTTGTTCCGCGGCGAGGACGCCCTGGGCAAAACGCCCGGCAAGCCCCGGATTGAAGTTCGAGTTCCACACCGCCAGCGCATCAAAGGCGTCCGGGTGGTCGGTTGCCGTGTTGAGCGCGATCAGCCCGCCCATGGAATGGCCGAACAGCACGACCGGAAGACCCGGGTACTGCTCGACCGCCCTGTCGCGCATGGCGCGGGTATCGGCGATGACGAACTGCCAGCCGTTGCGTCGGGCAAAGCGGCCGGGCGGCGCGTCGACTGCCGTGGTGCGACCATGGCCGCGGTGGTCGTGGGCAAAGACGTGGTAGCCAGCGTCGGCGAGCGCTTCGGCAAAGCGCCGGTAGCGTCGCGAATGCTCAGCCAACCCATGGCAGACGATCACGATGCCGCGTGGCTCTGTGCGGGCTTCCTCATGATGATAGGCAAGTTCCGCACCGGTGATCGTGCGCAGCTTCCGGTCTGTGTCAAAGCTCATGGTCGTCCTCCCTGTCCCGGCCTCAACGGTTAGCGGGCGGCGGCGCTGCGGGCAAAGGGAATCTTGCGGGGTGCCGCTGTGAGGAAGGTCGGCGATTGCATCACGGTGTTTCCGAAGCGATTGCGGCGCGTCCACGGACGGCAGAGGCGGAAAAGAACCGGCATTCGCCGTCTGCTGCATTGCCCCCGGCGGCGCTTTCGCCTACATAGCGGGCAAAATCCCTTCACGCCCCGCGGAGTACCCCATCACGATGGCACGCCAGTTCATCTACCACATGTCGGGACTGAACAAGTCTTACGGCGCCAAGAAGATCCTCGAGAATGTCAACCTGTCCTTCTACCCGGATGCCAAGATCGGTATTCTCGGTCCGAACGGTGCCGGTAAGTCGACCGTGCTGCGCATCATCGCCGGCAAGGACAAGGAATATACCGGCGAAGCCTGGCTCGCCGAAGGTGCGACCGTCGGCTACCTCGAACAGGAGCCGCATCTCGACCCGGCCAAGACCGCCTTCGAAAACGTCATGGAAGGCGTCGCCGACAAGCAGGCCGTGCTCGACCGCTACAACGAATTGATGATGAACTATTCCGACGAGACGGCGGAAGAGGGCGCCAAGCTCCAGGACATCATCGACAGCCAGAACCTCTGGGATCTCGAACAGCAGGTCGAGATGGCGATGGAAGCGCTGCGCTGCCCGCCGAAGGACGCCGATGTGACGCTGCTTTCGGGTGGTGAACGTCGCCGCATCGCGCTCTGCCGTCTGCTGCTGTCGCAGCCGGACCTGCTGTTGCTCGACGAGCCGACCAACCATCTCGACGCCGAGACGATCGCCTGGCTTGAAAAGCACCTGCGCGACTATCCGGGCGCCGTGATGATGATCACCCACGACCGCTACTTCCTCGACAACGTCACCGGCTGGATCCTCGAGCTCGACCGCGGCCGTGGCATTCACTACGAAGGCAACTACTCGGCCTACC
>DAIMJJ010000087.1:0-15789 GCA_036722275.1 Rhizobium sp.
CATTAAGAGCCATGGCGGCACCGATGCCGAGGGTTTCGCGGCGGCCGTCGACGTCGGCTACGACATGGCCCGCAACGGTCTCACGCAGAAAATCGAAAACGATCTTAAAAAATATCATGCACGGCACCCGTCTCCCGCGGGTCCGGAAGCGGCATGATCGACGGGGTAGGAAAGACAATGATCCGTTCTGTTGTTCGCGGTTTCGGGGCGGCGCTCCCGAAGCGGGTGGTGACCAATCGCGAATTGGAGGAAATGGTCGAGACCTCCGACGAGTGGATCGTCCAGCGCACCGGCATCCGCCAACGCTATGTCGCCGGCGAAGGCGAAACGACCGCATCGCTCGGGGCTGAGGCTGCGCAGAAGGCGCTCGACAATGCCGGCCTGACGGCTGCCGACATCGATCTCATCATCTGTGCCACCTCGACGCCGGACAACACCTTTCCGGCAACCGCGGTGAACATCCAGAACCGTCTCGGCATGCATCATGGCTTTGCTTTCGATGTGCAGGCCGTCTGTTCCGGCTTCGTCTATGCCATGTCGACGGCCGACCTCTACATCCGTGGCGGCATGGCCAAGCGCGTGCTGGTGATCGGTGCCGAAACCTTTTCGCGCATTCTTGACTGGACCGACCGCACGACCTGCGTGCTGTTCGGTGACGGCGCGGGTGCGCTGGTGCTCGAGGCCGCCGAAGGGTCCGGTGAGAACACGGATCGCGGTGTGCTGACCTCGCAGCTGCGTTCGGACGGCGTGCACAAGGAAAAGCTCTATGTCGACGGCGGTCCCTCGACCACCGGCACGGTCGGCCACCTGCGCATGGAGGGTCGCGAGGTCTTCAAGCATGCCGTCGGCATGATCACCGACGTGATCGTCGCGGCTTTCGACGCCACCGGCACGACCGCCGACGACATCGACTGGCTGGTGCCGCACCAGGCCAACCGGCGAATCATCGACGGTTCCGCCAAGAAGCTCGGCATCCCGCTGGAGAAGGTCGTCGTCACCGTCGATCTGCATGGCAATACCTCCGCCGCCTCCATTCCGCTGGCGCTTTCGGTCGCTGCCGCCGATGGACGCATCAAGAAGGGCGACCTCGTCATGCTCGAAGCGATGGGCGGGGGCTTTACCTGGGGCGCTGTTCTTCTGCGCTGGTAACCATGCTGCACGAAATAAAGGATTTTTAACAAGCGCTTGACCCTCAAGCCCAAGGGCAATACTCTTTGGCGAATTCAACAAGATCATTGATTTAAGCGGACGAGAACCATGGCCGGTAAGACAGTGACGCGAGCAGACTTGGCGGAATCCGTCTTTCGCAAGGTGGGTCTCTCCCGCACCGAGTCGGCGGAACTGGTCGAAACCGTGATCGACGAGATCTGCAACGCCATCGTGCGTGGCGAGATGGTCAAGCTTTCCTCGTTCGCGACCTTCCAGGTTCGCAGCAAGAACGAGCGCATCGGGCGCAATCCCAAGACCGGTGAGGAGGTTCCGATCTCGCCGCGTCGTGTGATGACCTTCAAGGCCTCCAATGTGCTCAAGCAGCGCATCCTTCGTTCTCATCTGCAGCGCAAGGCAAAGCAGAAGCCGCAGAACCCGGCCAGCTGACGACAAAGCCGTGGATTGCACGGCGCGGGCCGCCCGGCCTCTTGAAGTTTCCGGCCTAAATCGTTGAAATAACCATCATTCGCAGCGTTGGCGCGCAATGCCTGTGCAGGAGCGGTAAGATGCAATTGGACAAGAGCCCGGACGCCTTTCGCACCATCAGCGAAGTTGCCGACGACCTCGATCTCCCCCAGCACGTCCTGCGCTTCTGGGAAACGCGCTTCCCGCAGATCAAGCCGATGAAGCGCGGCGGCGGTCGCCGCTATTATCGCCCCGACGATGTCGAGCTTTTGAAGGGCATCCGCCATCTGCTCTACGATCAGGGCTACACCATCAAGGGCGTCCAGAAGCTTCTGAAGACCAATGGCAACAAGTTCGTCATGGCCGTGGCGAGCGGTGATGTCGCGACCATGGAAGCCCTGATGGCCGCCGGCGCCGCGAAGGTCGACGAGCCCAAGCTCGGGCCGCCGGAGGAGGATCTGATCGTTGGTCGGCCCAAGGCCAAGGCGAGCGGGCGGTTTTTCGGCTTCGGCAGCAGCGACGACGACATGCCGGAAATTTCGGTGGGGAAGGGGACCTCCGTCGATAAAGAAGACCGCGCCCTCCTGCAGGAAGCGCTGTTCGACCTTCTGGAATGCAAGCGCCTTCTCGACCAGGTCCGCTGACCCATCGGCTCGCTTCGCGAATTCCTCGCTTTTTTCCCCTTGCGTGCCGCTCCCCTTGCCATTAAGGAGGACGTGCTTTGAGAGAAGCAGGTCGGGGCGTAGCGCAGCCCGGTAGCGCACTTGACTGGGGGTCAAGGGGTCGTCGGTTCAAATCCGGCCGCCCCGACCAATAAAATCTTGATATCCCAGCAAAAACTAGATTGCCGCCTTGGGCGGCTTTCTGCGTTTTGGGGCCTGGTCGATCGGAAGGATCGAGGCGTGCCCATTCCGCCGCCCGGTCGGGTCGAGCGACGCCGGCTGCTTTGGCAACCGTCTTCGTCCTCACGCTGTCTCGAAGCAGTTTTCCTAATGGCGCGTCTCAGGCCTTACTTTTGACATCACTGATAGGCGAAGATCGGCTCTCAATCCGTCACGAGGTCGCGATGTCCTACCTTTCCATCTATGGCTTTACCTTCGATCGCTACAGCCAGACCTTCTATGCGCAAGGTGCCGGCGACTTCCCCTACTCGGATCCCTGGACGGGGGAGGATCTCAGCGACTGGCGTTTCACTTCGACCATCGACGGATACAATGTCGGCTCGGGCTACGGTTACGGCTACATGTCGTTCAATGCGTTCAATGACCGTGTGTCGAGCGGCACGCATACGATTTCGGTCACTGCCTACAACGAGTGGACAGGCCTGGGCCTCAGCTGGACCGCGGAGCTCGTCAACGACACGCTGGCGAGGGCTGGGCGCTATTATGTCGGCACCACCGGCACCGACATCTATTTCGGCGGTGGCTATGACGACGACATCTATCTCGGTTCGGGCAACGACTTTGCCGAAGGCGGAGATGGCAGCGATCTGCTGAATGGCGGCTCCGGCGTCGACGAACTGCGCGGCGGCTCGGGTAATGATTTCCTCCACGGCGGCAGCGGTGCCGACGGCATGTGGGGTGGCAGTGGCAATGACTCCTTCTTTGTCGACAATGCGCAGGACAAGGTCTTCGAGGACGCCGGGAACGGTAACGACGTTGTCTATACGAGCGTCAGCTATGCACTCGCGTCCGGTGAGTCCGTGGAGGTTCTCAGAACTGTCAGCGACAGTGGCACCGCGTCGATAAATCTGACGGGCAATGAGCTCGTCAACACGCTGATCGGCAATGCCGGGGCCAACATTTTGAACGGCGGACGCGGCGCGGACCGCATGTCCGGACTTGGCGGCGACGACACCTACATCGTCGACAATGTCGGGGATGTGGTGACCGAGCTCTCGGGCAAGGGCGTCGATCTGGTGAAGTCGACCGTCAGCTACACGCTCTCGGCCAATGTCGAGATCCTGTCGCTGGAAGGCCGCAGCGCCATCAACGGTACGGGCAATGATCTCGCCAACACGCTGCTGGGCAATAGCGCGGCAAACGTTCTGAACGGCCGCGGCGGCGCCGACCGTATGTCGGGCTATGGGGGCAACGACACCTATATCGTCGACAATGTTGGAGATGTCGTTCGTGAGGACGCAAATTCCGGCATCGACACCGTTCAGTCCACGGTCAGCCGGACCCTGGAAGCCAATGTCGAGCGGCTGACGCTCCTCGGTACGGCCAACATCAATGCTGTCGGCAATACGCTCTCCAATGTCCTGATCGGCAATTCCGGTGCCAATGTGCTGACCGGCGGCGCGGGCAACGACATCCTGACGGGCGGCCTTGGCAATGACGCTTTCGTCTTCAATGCCGCTCTTGGCAGTTCCAACGTCGAGACCATCACTGACTTCTCCAACAGATCCGGAAATGACGACGTAATCCGGCTGGAAAACGGTATCTTTACGGCACTCGCATCGACCGGCGTGCTGGCGGCCACCGCTTTCAAGAACCTCGATCTGGGAGCTGCCGACAGCAACGACCGGATCCTCTATGATCAGGATGAGGGAGACCTCTATTACGACCGTGACGGTTCCGGCACCACCTATAGTCCCATCAAGATCGCCGAGATTTCCAATCACGCGGCGCTGACCTATCTCGACTTCTCCGTCATCTGAGGAGCCGCCCCTTCCGGCATTTTTTTCGTCGTTTGCCCCGCCGGCCTTCCGCAGAAGGTCGGCGGTTCTCGTCTTGCGGCGGACCGGGATATCGGCCCGCCGCTGGTGCCGGCGACCGTTGCAAAGTCAGATGATCGACTGTTATGCCATAGCATTGCTGCATCGCAGCACTAGGTGATAGGAAGATCCGCGGTATGGGAACAGGAGCGCGCGGCGGGTCTGGCCGGAGACCGACAGTTCGAGATTTCGAAAAGGAATTCCTTTTTCATGCGCCTCAAGATTCCCATGCCTTTTTCCTTCGTGCTCGGCCGCCAAAAGCAGCTCAGAAAGAAGATCCTCAAGGCGATGCCATCCGTTCCGCTGCTGGAACCGGCGCGGCCGAAAAAGGCCCCGTCGGCCCGCCCGGCGCGCCCGCAACTGCAGGAGGTCACCGGGTTCGGCACCAATCCCGGCCATCTGCGCATGCGCGAATATGTGCCGCCAAAGGCGACCCGCGGCGCGCCCCTGGTGGTCGTGCTGCACGGTTGTCTGCAAACGGCTGACGAGTTCGACAAGGGCAGCGGCTGGAGCTCGCTTGCGCGCCAGAGCGGTTTCGTCCTGGTCTATCCGGAGCAGCGCAAGTCCAACAATTCCAATCTCTGCTTCAACTGGTTCCGGCCGAGCGCGGTGGCGCGCGACCGGGGCGAACTGATGTCGATCCGCCAGATGATCGACCACGCCTGCGAAACCCATCACATCGACCGCCGCCGCATCTATGTGCAAGGCCTCTCGGCTGGTGGCGCCATGGCATCGGCGCTGCTGGCGACCTATCCGGACCTTTTTGCCGCCGGTCAGATTGTGGCCGGATTGCCTTTCGGGGCTGCCCGCGATGCGATGTCGGCGCTCTCCGTCATGAAGTCCGGTGCCAATCGGACGCCGAGCGAATGGGGCGATTTGGTTCGCGGGGTTTCGCCGGAGATCAAACGCCGGCCGCTCGTGTCGATCTGGCAAGGAACCGGAGACAGGATCGTCTCCCCGGCGAACGCGCGTGCGATCCTGTCGCAATGGCTCAATGTCTATGGTCTGGATGAGGAGACCGGCAAGGCGGTCAGCATCAAGGGCCACGAGGCACGGGTATGGCACGACGAGAAGGGACGCCCGCTGGTGGAATTCTGTCTGATTGACGGCCTGGGCCACGGACTGCCGATCGCTTCCCGGCGTTCGACGGCGGCCAAAGCCGGCAGGCCCTACATGTTGGAGGGGACGCTCAGCGCGCCTGCCCATCTCGCCGGGATCGTGCGCGCGGCGCGCTGATCGTCGGCTCGTGATGGCACAAAAAAGCCCGGAAGCGTCCGGGCCTTTGCCTGTCCTGTGACGTCTACGTCCGAAACCGTCAGTTTTCCTGGATCGTCAGGCCGTCGCGGCCGATGGTCATCTCGACCCCTTCGGGTTTCGTCTCCTCGTTGTAGAGATAGGCGCCAAGGCCGATGACGACGACCACGAGTGCGCCGATGACGAAGTAGAGACCATTGTTCCGATTCATGCATAGCTCCTGTTACAGGTGACACGCGATAAATCGGCAGACGGGCTTTTGTTCCCTCCTGAGGGTGATCTCAGCCGTCATTCGTGGCGTTGAGGTTTTCCGGCCGCAGGCCCTCGCTGCCGTCATGGCGAGTGGCGAGCCTCACGCCCATGCCGCCGGGCGGACAGTCGCCGTCGGCGATGAAGACGATGCCCTCACGTTCGAAGGCCTGACGCAGCGACAGCAGTGCCGCCTGGTCGGGTGTCGCGGATCGCTCTTCTTCCGTCTGAATGATCAGGAAGGCCGATACGCCGCTGATGGCCGAAACCTGGTCGACGCTGAAGCCGAGAAGCGCGCGGGCGGCGCGAATTTGTGCCGGAGTGATCATGAAACGAATATGGCGGACGTGGCGCAAAAATCAATCGCGTGTCCGCGCCGTCGCTTGGGCTGCTTGTTCGTAGACCGCGATCGTCTGTTCCACCATGGCATCCAGCCCGTATCGGTTGCGGCGCGCTTCTGCTGCGGCGGCGTAGCGGGTACGGGTTGACGGATCGCACAATGCGCTCATGGCCGCGATCAGCGGTGTGGCATCGTCCGTGTTCGGCACAATTAACCCATTGACCTCGTGTTCGAGAACATTGGTCGTTCCGCCGACATCGGTCAGGATCAGCGGCAGGCCGGCGGCGGCAGCTTCCAGCATGACGTAGGACATGGCCTCGTAACGGCTCGTCATGACCGCTACGTCCATCGCCTGAAGCGCCTCGGCGCCGGGCAGCGCCGCATCGATGATGACGCGGTCGGCGATCCCGCCGGAGGCAATCTGCCGGCGGAGGTCGGGTTCCAGTTCGCCGCTGCCGATGATCAGCAGGCGGGCTTGCGGCGCGCGCGACGCGATTGCGGTGAAGGCTGCGATCAGCCGCTCCGGTGCCTTCTGCGGCGAGAGCCGACCGATGAAGCCGAAGACCAGGTTGTCGTCGGTCAGTCCATAGCTCTTGCGGATCTCCGCCCGCCGTCCGGACGGCAGCGCGCCGACACCGTTGACAACCAGGTTGAGCCGGGAGGCCGGAATACCGAGGTCCAGGGCGTGATCATACTCGCTCTTCGACACGCAGATCAGCCGATCGGTGAAGAAGCGTCCGAGAAGACCCTCGATCGTGCCGAACACCAAGCGTGCCTTCGAGGACAGCGTCGGGTCCATGGTGCGGAAGGCATGCGGCGTATAGATGCGCGGCACATGCGGGCCGGGCAATCGCATGCGCACCAGTGCGCCGGCCTTTGAACTATGGCCATGGATGATGTCGAATGGACCCTTCCGGTCGATGATCCGCATAAGGCCGCGCCAGGCGGAAAAATCCTTCGGCCCGACCGAGCGCAGCATGGGCAGGGCGATCATATCGTCAAGATCGAGTGCCGAGAGTTCCTGCTCGAAGCGCTCCTCGGCCCGCACCGGCGAATAGACGGCGGTCACGTGGTGGCCGCGTGCCTTGAGACCGGCGCAGAGATCGACGAAATGGCGGCCGGAGCCGCCGCCGCTCGGTTCGAGCACTTCGAGGATACGCAAAGGTTTTCAGCTCCTGTTGATCGGTCAGCCGACCGGCGCGCCGCGACGCAGTGCCCGCTGGTGGCGCCATTCCAGCGCGCCGCAGCCCCAGACGATGCCGAGCAGCAGATAGAAGTGCCGCCAGTGGTCGGTGTCGATGACATTGCCGATGATGACGTGGCCGACGATCACGATCCAGGCGATCATCAGATAGGGCTGCCAGGGACGGTCGCGCAGCAGGAAACGGAAGCCGATCGCCAACGTCCAGGCCATCATGGCGACGTAGGAGACGAAGCCGAGCCAGCCATAGGTGGTGAGCGACTTCAGCCAGATATTGTGCTCGTCCTCGGGGAAGATGTTGCTGAACACCATCGGCCCGATGCCGAGCGGGTGCTCCATCATCATCAGGAAGCCGATGCGGTGGCGGGCAAAACGGCCGAGATGACCGCCGTCATATTCCTTCACCAGCGTCGTGCGGTCGAGAAACAGGTTGCGGACCTGCTCGAACTGCAGCGCGATGACCACCGCTACGACGAGAAGGACGACTGCCGTCAGCGACAGCAGAAGGATCTTCAGGCGAAAGGCGCCGGTGCGCTCCTTGAGCAGGAGGATGAAGACGAGGGCAACGGCCGAAAACAGGAAAAGCGCCCAGGCGGCGCGCGAGAAGGACAGGAAAACGCCGAGCGCGATCACCAGGAGGCCGATCACCCTCAGCGGTGCAGCCGAGAGCTTGCCTGTCAGGAGGCCGTGCATCAGGTAGAGCGCCGGCGCGATCAGGAACGGACCGAAGACGTTGGGATCCTGGAAGGCGCCCTTGGCGCGGTCGTAAAGGGTGAAGGCTTCGGCGCCGGGAAAGGCATGGAAATAGCCGAGAATGCCGAGAAGGGCGGTGATCATGGCCGCCGCCACCCAGGCCTGGAAGATGAGGCGTAGCCGCTGGTGGCGATCCTCGATGATCGCCGCATAAAAGACGGAGGTGAGGGCCAGAAAGGTCGAGACGGCGAGATACATCGGACCGGTGCCGAGATCCTGCATGACCGTGAGGGAAAGAATGCCGCCGACATTGAAGACGAGCAGGAAGGCGAGGAGCGGTGCGACTGCCCGCGAGATCCTCAGCCCGAACAGGAACCAGACCGCCACCTGCACGACCATCAGAAGCTCATAAGGCGCGGGCTCCGACATGACAAAGCCGGAGAGGAAGACGCCAAAGGCGACGATCGCTGAGCCGAATAGCGTCAGGACCGCGATCTGCGGCCTGAACGGCATCGGCTCATGGGCGTCGAAGGCGGTCAATAGGCGTTTTCCGTGTTGAGCAGACGGAACGGCGTCAGGAACAGGATCTTCAGGTCGAACAGCAGCGACCAGTTCTCGATGTAGTAGAGGTCATAGGCCGTGCGGAATTTGATCTTGTCGTCATTGTCGACTTCGCCGCGCCAGCCGTTGATCTGCGCCCAGCCGGTGACACCGGGCTTGACGCGATGGCGGGCAAAATAGCCCTCCACCACGTCGCCATAGGCGCGATCGCGCGTCTGGGCGAGAACGGCATGCGGGCGCGGGCCGACGAGCGAAAGGTCGCCGCGCAGCACGTTGAAGAGCTGCGGCAGCTCGTCGATCGACGACTTGCGGATAAAGCGGCCGACCGGGGTCACGCGTGGATCGCCCTTGGTCACGGCCTGCCGGGCGGTGGGGTCGCTCATCTCCGTGTACATCGAGCGGAATTTCAGGACGTTGATCACCTCGTTGTTAAAGCCGTGGCGCTTCTGTACGAAGAGCACCGGTCCCTTGGAGGTCGCCTTGATCGCAATCGCGGTGACGATGAACACCGGCCACAGGAGCAGAAGCGCGACAATGCTGAAGAAGATGTCGAAGCCGCGCTTGGCGACCGAATCCCAGTCGCGGATCGGCTTGTCGAGGATGTCGAGCATCGGCACGGCGCCGACATGCGAATACGAGCGCGGCCTGAAGCGCAGGCTGTTGGAATGGGCGGCGAGGCGGATGTCGACCGGCAGGACCCAGAGCATCTTGAGAAGCTGCAGGATGCGTCCTTCCGCCGAAAGCGGCAGCGCGATGATCATCATGTCGATGCGGGCAAGCCGGGCGAACTCGACCAGTTCGGCGATGGTGCCGAGCTTCGGATAGCCGGCGACCACATCGGGCGAGCGGGCCGAACCGCGATCGTCGAAGATGCCGCAGATGCGGATGTCGTTTTCCGGCTGCTGCTCGAGCGCGCGGATGAGATCCTTGGCTGGCTTGCCGCCGCCGACGACCACCGCCCGCCGTTCCATGATGCCGTTGCGTGCCCAGCGGCGAATGCCGAACCCGACCAGATTGCGCTCGACAAACAGGAAGGCGAGGCCGAAGCCGTACCAGCTCACGAGCCAGTCGCGGAAATCGAGGCCACCCGGGCGGAACAGGAACAGAGAAAGAGCGATCAGCGCGATGGCCACCGTCCAGCTTCCGGCGATCCGCGGAAACGAACGCAGCGGCGTGCGCAACGCCGAGACCTGGTAGCTGTCGGCGATCTGCATGAACAAAACCGCGGTGGCCGCACCCGCAAGCCCGATGACGAGGTCGGTGAGGAAGCGCGAGGACTGTTCGCTGAACAGAAAATAATGGACCGCCAGTCCGATCGCAAACAGGCTGAGTAATTCGAGCAGGCGCAGCTGCCCGGTAATAATCGACGGGGAGTAGTTCTCCTCGCGGAACTGCGAGGCGATCCGCTTGGCGAGCGGATTGATCTCGTGCTCTTCGCCCGAGGCCGGCGCCTGCTCGCGGACCTGGCCGCCGCTCTCGGTCACCTTCCGACGCAGGGCGTTGATATCGAACTGTTCCGGCTTTTCCATCTGGTTCATCGCAATATCCCGCTCGTTGATGCGGGAGGATAACCGAGACTTGCTAAGAAACGCTTGCGCCAGGGGCACAAAGACTGGGCAATCCGCCCAGTTTTGGGTCAATCTGGCACAGGTAACGACCATGCGCCGCAATGGTCTCGTTTGACACGGATCAGCAAAGCGTGAGACGGATCGTGTCATGGGTGAAGCGGCCGTTCGCCGATGAATTTCAGGATGCCTCCTCATGGAAAAGAAACACGTCTTCAACGTCAGCTATTTTCTCTTTGCTTTTGCACTTCTGATGGCCTTCCAGGCCTGGATCGGCTACCGCGACTACACGCAGTTGAGCTACAGCGACATGATGCGCATGGTCGGCGAGGGGCGCATCGCCGCCGTCACCTTGACCGAAAGCCGCGTCGAGGGCGAGTTCAAGGAGGCGGTCGACGGCCGCAAGTATTTCATCGCCAATCGGGTCGATCCGGAATTCGCGGCCCTGTTCGAGAAGGCCGGCGTCAAGATCACCGGAGCGACCGACAGCAACTGGCTGACCTCCGTGCTTTCCTGGGTCCTGCCGGTCATCATCTTCTTCGCGCTCTGGTCCTTCTTCTTCCGCGGCATCGCCGAGAAGCAGGGCATGGGCGGGCTCATCAACATCGGCAAATCGCGCGCCAAGATCTATCTCGAGCGCAAGACCGGTGTGACCTTCGACGACGTCGCAGGCATTGACGAGGCGGAGGCCGAGCTGCAGGAGATCGTGTCCTTCCTCAAGGACAAGGACGTCTACGGCCGCCTCGGTGCGCGCATCCCCAAGGGCATCCTGCTTGTCGGCCCGCCCGGCACCGGCAAGACGCTGATGGCGCGCGCCGTCGCCGGAGAGGCAGGGGTGCCGTTCTTCTCCATTTCCGGCTCGGAATTCGTCGAGATGTTCGTCGGCGTCGGTGCCGCGCGTGTGCGCGACCTGTTCGAACAGGCGCGTCAGGCGGCCCCGTGCATCATCTTCATCGACGAACTCGACGCGCTTGGCCGCGCACGCAACTCGTTTGGCGGGCTCGGCGGCAATGACGAGAAGGAACAGACGCTCAACCAGTTGCTCGCCGAACTTGACGGCTTCGATCCGCGCGTCGGCATCGTCCTGCTGGCTGCGACAAACCGCCCGGAAATCCTTGATCCGGCGCTGATGCGCGCCGGCCGCTTCGACCGCCAGGTCATCATCGACCGGCCGGACCGCAAGGGCCGCGCAGCCATCCTCAAGGTCCACATCAAGAACGTCGCCGTGGCGCCCGGCATCGACATGGATCAGATTGCCGGTCTGACGCCGGGCTTCACCGGCGCCGACCTCGCCAATTTGATCAATGAGGCGGCGATCCTGGCGACCCGCCGCGGTGCCACCACCGTGGCGCTTGAGGATTTCGTCGCCGCCGTCGAGCGCATCATCGCCGGTGCTGAGCGGCGCAGCCGGATCCTCAACGCGAAAGAACGCCGGCGGGTCGCCCATCACGAAATGGGCCATGCGCTCGTCGCCGCCGGCCTTCCTTCGGCCGATCCGGTGCAGAAGGTTTCCATCATCCCGCGCTCGATCGGGGCACTCGGTTATACGCTGCAGCGGCCGACCGAGGACCGTTTCCTCATCACTGCGGGTGAGCTCAAGGATCGCATGGTGGTTTTGCTGGCCGGCCGCGCGGCCGAAGATCTGGTGTTCGGGGAGATCTCGACCGGTGCCGCCGACGATCTGGCCAAGGTGACCGATATTGCCCGCGAGATCGTCACGCGCTTCGGCATGGATCCTTCCGTCGGTCAGGCCGTGCTCGAGCCGCAGCGTCAGCAATGGCTGGACGACGGCCAGTTCCGCTCTCGTCCGAAGGATTATTCCGAGGCCACGGCCCGGGAGGTCGACCTTGCCGTGCGCAGGATGATCGACGAGGCCTATCAGGAGGCCAAACGGGCCCTTGAGGCGCGGATCGACGAACTCAAGACCGGCGCGAAACTGCTGCTGGAACGCGAAACGCTGACGCCCGACGATTATGCACCACTGAAGCCGTCGCGGCGTGCCGCAGACGAGGCCGCCGAATAGGTCAGCGGGTCCGGCGGGCGCGGTCGGCGGTCAGATTATCGCTAGCCGTTCGCGGTAGAGATCGGCCATCTCGGTCGCCATGGTCGAGGCGGAGAACCGTGCCTTGAAACCGTCCGGCTCCGGCATGGTTGCACCGTGCCAGTCGGGTGTCGTCACCGCGCGCGCCATGACGCGGGCAAGGTCGTCGGCATTGCCGGGCTCGACCAGCGCCTCGCTGTCGGCACCCAGGACCTCCGGAATGCCGCCGACGCGCGTGGCGATCAGCGATTTTCCGGCGGCCAGAGCTTCCAGCACAATATAGGGCATGGCCTCCGCCCGCGACGGCACCACGACGATATTGGACATGGCGAAGGCTTCTTTCACCGGCATGGCGGGCAGAAGGCCGATGCGCCGAGCGAAGCCGCGCTGCTCGATGGTGGCGCGGTATTTTTCGCGATCGGGCCCGTCGCCAATGACCAGAGCGCTCAGCGGATGGCCGACCAGTCGCTCGGTGCGCGCAAAGGCCTCGATGAAGACGTCCGGTCCCTTGAGGTCCCGCAGCATGCCGACATAGATGAAATGCACGCTGTCGGAGCGCGCGGGGATGAGAGTGAAATCCCGGTCCGCGAGGCCGTTGTAGATCATCCGGTGGGCGCAGCGCGGCACGCCGATCTTCGCCTCGTAGGTGCGGCGTTCATAGTCGCATACGAAGACGATGGCGTCCGTCAGCCGTTCGAGAACACGCTCTGCGGCAAAGACGCCACGGCCCGAGAGCGAGCGCCTGTCGAAGTGCAGGCTGCCGCCGTGGGGGGAATAGAAGCGGGCAACGCGATACCTTTTCGCCCGCAAGGCTGAGCCGATGATGCGTGACACCGCGCCGCCCTTGGCGCCGTGACCGTGCAACACATCAGGCCGCAATTCTTTGATGGTCTTATAACTCTTGTGGAGCGAGGCCGCGTCGCCGACGCCGACCGCGCGCGCGATCGGCATGCGGTGCAGACCGAGCGCGAGATAGGGCCTGATCTGCTCGAACAAGCGGTCCTCGTGTTCGCTGCCCGTCGTGCTGTCGCAGAGGATACCGACCTCGTGGCCGGCCCGGCTGTGATGCTCGGCGAGGTCCCGCACGTGGCGGAAAATGCCGCCCACGGGAGATCGAAAGCAATGGAGGATACGAAGCGGCGGCTCATCGGGCATGGATCAGAACAGCCGCTCGCGGACATAGATGGTGTCGCCGGCGAGAATGGGATCGGTGATCGGAACGCGACCGGTCAGGATATTGCCGTTGATCTTGCGGGTGACGTCGACATCGCGCTGGTTGGCGCGGGTCGAGAAGCCGCCGGCAACCGCAATGGCGTTGAGCACGGTCATGCCCGGCACATAGGCATACTGGCCCGGCTGACCGACTTCGCCCATGACGAAGATGGAGCGGTAGCGGTCAATCTCGATGGTGACGTCGGGATCGCGCAGATAGCCCTGCTTCAGCTTCTGGGCGATCACGCCCTCGAGCTGGGAAACGGTCGCGCCGCGGGCAGCGACCTGTCCGACGAGCGGGAAGGCGATATAACCCGCCTGGTCGACGGTATAGGTGTTGCTGAGGCTCTGCTGCTCGAAGACGGTGATGCGCAGGCGGTCGCCGCTGTCGAGACGATAGGGCTGGATTGTCGCCTCGTGGAAGACCTTGGGCGCAGGCTGGTAGGTCGCGCAGCCGCTCAAGGCCGCGACGAGCATCGCGACCAAGACCAACATCATTGTTTTCGTGCGAGCCAGTAACATGCGCAGCCGCGCTCCCGAGCCGAGAATCCGATAGCGTCCGTTATCATTCGGTTAGGGTTAACGGTCGGTAAAGGCGCACTGCATGCTTTCGCCATGCCGCCTAATTTAGTGCGGTGTGAATGGGCAGGGGCGTGGATGCGGTCAATTAACGCTTGGGTTACCATGATCCTTTACATTCTCGCGAGAACTGTACCGGGAGTTGAGCATGTCGAGCGTTGGCAACGGTCACCAGGATGTAGATATCGATCTTGCGCAGCTGTTTCAGGCTGTGTGGAAACGCAAGGCGCGTATCCTGGCGGCAACGGCGCTTGTCGGCGCCCTGGCCTTTGTCGGTGCGAGCATGATCTCGCCCAAGTACAGCAGTGAAGCGCGTATCCTCATCGAGCCGCGCGAGCCCAATTTCACCACACAGGCCAATGTGCAGGCGCCGGCCGAGCCGCTGCCGGACGAACTCAATATTGTCAGCCAGGTGCAGCTGCTGCAATCGGTCGACCTCATCAAGCAGGTTGCGCGCGACCTCAAGCTCTATGAACTGGAAGAGTTTGACCCGGACACCAATCCGTCGGCGCTGTCGGACCTGCTCGTCATGCTGGGTCTGAAGAAAAACCCGCTCGACATGGCGCCGGAAGAGCGGGTGCTCAAGGCCTTCCAGGAAAAACTGCAGGTCTACCAGGTCGAGAAATCGCGGGTCATCGGCATCCAGTTCACCTCGAAGGACCCGAAACTCGCGGCCGAGGTTCCGAACGCCATTGCCAATGTCTACCGTTCCCTGCAGAGCGGCGCCAAGCTCGACAGCAATTCCGAAGCCGCCCGCTGGCTCGAGCCCGAGATCGCCAACTTGCGCGAAAAGGTGCGTGAGGCGGAAGCCAAGGTCGCCGAATATCGCGGCAATGCCGATCTCATGAAGGTCAGCGAGACGACCAACTTCTCCGGGCAGCAGCTCAGCGATATTTCCGCCGAATTGGCGCGGGTCCGCGGCGAGCGCGCCGATGCCGAGGCCAAGGCCGAGAACGTGCGCAATGCCATCAAGGCTGGCAAGTCGACTGACACGCTCGTGGCGATCACCGGCAATGAAGCGATCCAGCGCCTGAAGGCGAGCGAATCCGAGATCCGTGGCAAGATCGCCGACCTCTCGACGACGCTGCTCGACGGTCATCCGCAGATGAAGGCGTTGCGGTCCCAGCTCGCCGGCATCCGCGACCAGATCACATCCGAGTCGGCCAAGGTCGCCGCCGGGCTGGAAAACGATGCCAATGTTGCGCGTGCCCGCGAAACCCAGCTCATCCAGCAGCTGAATGCCGTCAAGGCCGACAGTGCCCGGGCCCAGACGGATGAGGTGGGCCTCAAGGCGCTCGAACGCGAGGCGGCTGCCCAGCGGCAACTGCTGGAGACCTATCTCGCCCGTTACCGGGAGGCGACAACCCGTCTCGACAAGAGCGCGAGTCCGGCCGATGCACGGGTCATCTCGACGGCGGTCGAGCCGCGTGAGGCAAGCTTCCCGAAGATCGTGCCGATCACGATCGTCGCCGCCCTGGCAACCCTGATCCTGAGCGCGGTGATCGTCATGCTCGCCGAGCTGTTCAGCGGTCGCGCCCTGCGCCCCGTCAGTGCGCCGCAGCGTCCGGAAGACGAGGAAAGGGCTGTCGACATCCAAGCTGCGGCAGTGGCCGAGCGTCCGGCGCCCGCCGCCGCGCGTCCCCCGGCTCCGGTCCAGCCCGCCCAGAAGGTTCTGCCCGCGAGCCTCTTGACCGTCGAGCCGGACGAAGATCTCGTGGAAGCCATGGAGCAGACGCTTGAGCTTGATGCCGAGCCTACCGG
>DAIMJJ010000088.1:0-15747 GCA_036722275.1 Rhizobium sp.
CTGACCGATCCTTCGAAGCGCCCCGCCTTGCCCGCGGAAAAGCCGCGCAGCCTGCTGGCGCCGACACCAAGGGCCGACGCGGCCAAGCGCGGCGAACCGCCAAGCCCCGTGCTACCGGTGCGCGCCGGATGTGACGTGCTGGTCGCCGAAGACAACGAGGTCAACCAGATCGTCTTTCGCCAGATCCTCCAATCGACCGATCTGTCCCACCGCATCGTCGGCAATGGCCGTGAAGCGATCGTCGCCTGGCGCGCCCACAATCCGCGGCTGATTCTCATGGACGTGTCGATGCCGATCCTCAACGGCCACCAGGCGGCGCGCACCATTCGCGAGGCGGAGAAGGCCGAAGGCGAGGGGCGCCATGTGCCGATCATCGGCGTCACCGCCCATGCGCTCGACAGCGACCGCGAGGCCTGCCTTGCCGCCGGCATGGACGACTATCTGTCGAAGCCGATCAGCCCGGAACAGCTGGAGGCGAAGATCGAGCGCTGGCTCGGCCAGTCGCTGCGGGACGGCTCCGTCATCCTCGGCGCCGGCATCTGAGCGAAGGACGGTCGCTAGGGCCGTTGCCCGCAGAGCATTTCGCGCTTTCCGGCAAAGCCCGGGCGCCGCTCCACCGCAAAGCCCGCCGCGATCAGATTGCGGCGCACGAAACCGGCGGCGGCATAGGTGGAGAAGCGTCCCCCCGACGTAGTATGGCCAAAAACCTCGCCCATCAGCTCCGGCGACCACATGGCGGCGTTGCGTGCCGGGGCAAAGCCGTCGAGATACCAGGCATCGAAGGTGAGCGGCGAGGCGGAAAGGCTGGTCAGCGCATCCCCGCACATCACGGTGAGCTGCGTCTGCCCGTCGAGCGCAAGCTCGACCACGCCCTGCGGCTGCTCGGGCCAGAGCGCGACCAGCGCCTGACGCTCGGCGTCTATTTCCGGCCAGCGCGACAGGGCGCGCGACAAGTCCTCACCCTTCATCGGAAAAAGTTCGAAGGAGACGAAATGCAGCCGGCCGTCGGCCGAGCGCGTCGCCTTCCACTGCCGCCAGGTCTCGCAGGCATTGAGCCCGGTGCCGAAGCCCAGTTCGCCGATGCGGAACGTGCCGGACCGCACCCAGCGCTCCGGCAGTCCGTTGCCGGCGAGAAAGACGTGGCCGCATTCCAGCCGGCCGTCGCTCTGGCAATAAAAGTGGTCGTCAAAAGCGGTCGAATAGGGCATATCGCCGTCGCGCCAGGTGAGTTCCTGCGTGTCCGGCATGTCCGGGGATGTCGAGGTGGAATGGGCCATGACCATAGCGGATAATGCCAGCGGCCTTGCCGGTCAATCGCGCGCCGCGCTGCTGATCGTCGGCGGCGGCGTCATGGGGCTTTGGGCGGCGCTGAAGGCCGATCGGCTCGGCATCGACACGCTGCTGGTCGACAAGGGACCTTTGGCGCGCGGCGCAAGCGGCGGCCTGCTCGGCGCGCTGATGCCGCATATGCCGGACAAATGGAACGACAAGAAGCAGTTCCAGTTCGATGCGCTTTTATCGCTGGAGGACGAAGTCGCCGCCCTTGAGGCCGACACCGGATTGTCGGCGGGCTATCGCCGGTCGGGCCGGGTCATTCCCCTGCCGAAGCCGCATCTGCGGACGATCGCCGAGCGCCACCAGCAGGAGGCCCTGGTCAACTGGGACACCGGCCATCGGTCGTTCCGCTGGAACGTCGTCGATGCATCGCCGGCCGGATCCGACTGGCCGGTGACAGATGCGGCGGGGGCCGGCCTCGTGCACGACACCTTCGCCGCCCGGGTTTCGCCGCGTGGGCTCACCGGCATGCTGGTGAAGCGCCTGAAGGCGGCGCGCCATGTGCGGATCCTTGAGGGCTGCGGCCTGCAGCGGATCGAGGGGCGGGACGCTCTTCTCGCAAACGGGGCCCGTATCGCCTTCGGCCATTGCATCATTGCGGCCGGTCACGCCTCGTTCCCGCTTCTAGAAACTCTGGGGCCCGCCCTTGGTCGCCCGCTCGGGCAGCCGGTCAAGGGGCAGGCGGCCCTTGTCAAGGGCGATATCGACCCGGCGCTGCCGCTGCTTTATCTCGACGGCCTCTACATCGTTCCGCACGAAGGCGGGCATGCCGCGATCGGCAGTACCAGTGAGGACCGCTTCGACGATCCCTTTTCGACCGACGACCAGATCGAGGCGCTGATCGCGCGGGCCCGGGCGCTTGCACCGGTGCTGGCGCGGGCCGAGGTGGTCGAGCGCTGGGCGGGCCTTCGCCCCAAGGCGATCGACCGCGATCCGATGGTGGGCCCGCATCCCGGAAACCCGGCCGTCATTGCGCTGACCGGTGGCTTCAAGGTGAGTTTCGGCATGGCGCACCGGCTCGCCGAGCAGGCCCTGGCGGCGGTTGAGGGCTATGCGATGGCCATGCCTGACAGTTTTCAACTGCAAAGCCATATTGCCGTCGCCACACGCAAGGCGTGAACGTCTTTCCCGTTTCCCTTCGTCATACTGTCACGCAAATCACCTAACTGCTCAGGTATAACGTCGATTGCTAAAATGGACGTGTCCCGGAAGCGAGGTGTCGTATGCGGTATGCCATCTATTTCACCCCGTCCTTCAGCGACCCGCTGACGCTTGCGGCTGCAAGCTGGCTGGGCCGCAATGTGTTTTCCGGCGACGCCGTCGAGCATCCGGCCGTGCGCGGGCTCGGCATGCACGAGATCGCCTTCCACACGGCGCTGCCGCGGCGCTATGGTTTTCATGCGACGCTGAAGGCACCGTTCCACCTGCATCACGACTGCACCGAGGCGGCGCTCTTGCGCGAACTCATGCGCTTTGCCGGCACGCTGCAGCCGTTCGAGATCCCGAGGCTGGTGGTCGGCCGGCTCGGTGATTTCTACGGACTGGTGCCGGAGCGCCCCTGCGCCTCCCTCGATTATCTCGCCGCCGCGGTCGTGCAGCAGTTCGACGGCTACCGTGCGCCGCTCAGCGAGGCGGAGATCGAAAGGCGCAATCCCGACGGGTTGTCGGCGCCGCAGTTTGCCAACCTGCACCGCTGGGGCCATCCTTACGTGATGGACGAATTCCGTTTCCATATGACGCTCACCGGTCCGCTCTTGTCGCGCGATTTCGGCCGCATGGAGGCCGCGCTCGGCGCCTATTTCGAGCCGCTTTTGGCCGAACCGGTCGAGATCGCCAATCTGGCGCTGTTCGTCGAGAAGGAACCGGGCGCCCCCTTCGTCGTGCATTCCCTTCATCCGATGGGCCGGGTGGCCGCGCGCAAGATCGCCTGACGCCGGCACGCCAGCGCGGAGCTGAAAAGGCATCGGCCTGTGCTTGCGTTTGCATCTCGACATCGGGCGCCGGCCTGCTTACCGTCGGCCGTCCGATTTCAGGGTGATTTGATGCAGAACGACAATTATCCGCGCGACCTCGTCGGCTATGGTCGCAATCCTCCCGATCCGCGCTGGCCGGGCGATGCCCGCATCGCCGTGCAGTTCGTGGTCAATTACGAGGAGGGCGGCGAGAGCTGCATTCTCGATGGCGATCCGGCGTCCGAATGCCTGCTCTCCGAGATCGTCGGCGCCCAGCCCTGGCCGGGGCAGCGCAATCTCAACATGGAATCGATCTACGAATACGGGTCGCGCGCCGGCTTCTGGCGGCTGTGGCGCATGTTCACCGACCGCCAGGTGCCCGTCACCGTCTACGGCGTGACGCTTGCCATGGCGCGCAACCCGGAAGCGGTGGCGGCGATGAAGGAGGCTGGCTGGGAGATCGCCAGCCACGGCTATCGCTGGCTCGAATACAAGGACTGCCCGGAAGAGGTGGAGCGCCGGCATATTCTCGAAGCGGTGCGTCTGCACAAGGAGCTGACGGGCTCTCATCCGCTCGGCATGTACCAGGGCAAGCCGTCCGACAATACGCTGCGGCTGGTGATGGAGGAGGGCGGTTTCCTCTATTCCTCCGACAGCTATGCGGATGATCTGCCCTATTGGGTAAAGGGCCTCGACGGCACGCCGTTCCTCATCATTCCCTATACGCTCGAAGCCAATGACATGCGTTTCGCCACGCCGCAGGGCTTCAATTCCGGCGACCAGTTCTTCACCTATCTCAAAGACACCTTCGACGTGCTCTATGCGGAGGGCAAAGCCGGCAGCGCCAAGATGATGTCGGTCGGCCTCCACTGCCGCCTCGTCGGCCGCCCCGGCCGCGCCGCGGCGCTCGCCCGCTTCATCGACTATGTCAAAAGCCACGACAAGGTCTGGATCCCCAAGCGCATCGAGATCGCCGAGCATTGGCACAGGCACCACAAGCCGGCGTGATCGTCCCGACGGCCTTAGCGTCTTGTGAGGGTATAGCGGATACGCTATATTGCGTGCATGCAATGGGCTGTGGAAACCCACTATGCCGTGGATGCCGAGATCTTGGCCCTGCCGCCGGGATTGCAGGCACGTGTCATTCGCCTCCTTGAGCTTATCGAAGCTGTCGGCCTCGAGAACCTGCACGAGCCACACGTCAAGCATCTTGAGGGCAAGCTGTGGGAGTTGCGCGCCAAGGCATCCGAGGGAATTGCGCCAGGCATTTACGTGACAAGGACCGGTCGGCGGGTCGTTGTTCTGCATGTCTTCGTCAAGAAGTCTCAGAAGACGCCGCGCGCGGCCCTGGAATTGGCGCGGGCGCGATTGAAGGAAGTGAGAACACCATGACCAGCCTGGCTGACCTCAAGAAGACGTTGATGGACAATCCGGATTTCCGGGCCGAGTATGACAAGGCCGATGCGGAGTTCCGGTTGATCGAAGCCTTGGTGCAGGCACGCACTCGGGCAAGGCTGTCACAGGCGGAACTGGCGCGTCGCCTCGGCACGACGCAGTCGGCCATCGCCCGGCTGGAGGGCGGCGGCGTTTCGCCGACGCTCTCGACCCTGAGACGCTATGCCGAGGCGACCGGAACGCGGCTGGAAATCAATCTTGTCAGCAACTAGCGCGATCGACGCGCAGGGCACGGTGGGCGATGTCGCTGGTCCGGGCGCGTCTCGACAAGCCGGTTGGCCTTCGCTACTCCTTGGTTTTGGTTAGAGATTCACTGCTTCGCATGCCGGGAGAACTCATGGACAGAGCCGACTTCATTTCCCGTTACGGTGGCGTGTTCGAGCACTCCCCCTTCATTGCCGAGCGCGCCTTCGATGCCGGGGCGATTTCCGAACCGCTTTCGGCGTCCGGCGTGCATGCGGCACTCACGGAGACATTCCGGGCGGCGTCGCCGGAGGAGCGGCTCGGCGTGCTGCGCGCCCATCCCGATCTCGCCGGCAAGCTGGCGATTGCCGGGGGATTGACTGAGGACAGCGCCAGGGAGCAGGCCGGTGCCGGTCTCGACCGGCTGTCGCCGGAGGAGCATGCGCGCTTCACCGCGCTCAATGACGCTTACACGACCAAGTTCGGCTTCCCCTTCATCATCGCCGTGAAGGGGCTGACCAAGGATGATATCCTGTCCGCCTTCGAGACACGGATCGACAACAGCCGCGAGACGGAGTTTGCCACGGCCTGCGCCCAGGTCGAGAAGATCGCCCGCCTTCGCCTCGAAAGCCTTTTACCGGAGAAAGACTGACATGCCCGAAATCTCGACCATCGCCCTGCCGGATTTTGCCGCAGGCGCCGTCAACCTCGCCTCCGCCCGGCTCGGGGCCAAAGGCATCTTCTCCACCGACGAGTTTTTCGCACCGCTGTCGCGCATGCTGAGCGACGAGCCGGCCAGCTTCGACCCCGATCTCTACGACGATAACGGCAAGTACATGGATGGCTGGGAGAGCCGGCGCAAGCGCGTGCCCGGCCACGACTTCGCCGTCATCCGCCTCGCCATGCCCGGCCGCATCTTCGGCTTCGACGTCGACACCCGGTTTTTCACCGGCAATTACCCGCCGCATTGCTCGATCGAGGCAGCCTTCGTCGCCGAGGGCGATCCGACGGAGACGACCGTGTGGAGCGAACTCGTCGTCAAATCGCCGCTCGGGCCATCGGCGCAGCACTTCTTCGTCAACGCCGACACCTCGAAGGTGTGGACGCATCTGCGCCTGCATATCTATCCGGACGGCGGCGTCGCGCGCCTGCGGGTCTATGGGGCGGCCCATTTCGACTGGGCGAAGGTCGGTGCCGACGAGGAGATCGATCTGGCCTATGTCTTCCACGGCGCCAAGGCGCTCGCCTGGTCGGATGCCCACTATGGCCATCCGGATAAGATGCTCGGCCCCGGCCGCGGCCAGAACATGGGCGATGGCTGGGAAACCAAGCGCCGGCGCGGCCCCGGTCATGACTGGGCGATCATCCGCCTCGGCCATGCCGGCCGGATCGGCCGCATCGTCGTGGATACGCATTTCTTCAAGGGAAATTATCCGGACACCTGCGAACTGCTCGGCGCCTATCTGCCGGACGCCGGTGACAGCTGGAGCGAGGCCGAGATTGCCGCCTCTGAGGGCTGGAAGTCCATTATCGGCCGGCAGAAGCTGGACAGGGACCGCGAACACACGTTTTCCGGCGGTGATGTCGCGGACATCGGTCCGGTGACCCATGTCCGCTTTGCCATGCACCCGGATGGCGGCGTCATGCGCCTACGGCTGTTCGGCACAAAGGCTTAAGCCTCGCGGTCACGACTCGAATTCTAGGACAAAGGGGGAGGCGCACTTACTGTTTGTGCGCCTCTTCTGCTTCGCGGATGGCTTCCTCATGGTACCAGCCGCCGCAGCCGCTCTCCATGATGATCGGGCGGGCGCGGCGTTCCCGCTCCTGCATGTCCCGCAGTTTTTGAAGGTTACGCACCGGGAACTGCAAGATCGTCGCTGATTCCCGAACCAAGTTCGTCGTCATGCTGTTGCCTCTCGTTGTTCATCGAGACTGCGCTCGGACACAGACCCTATCACAAAATCAGGCGAATGCACACGAAAAGTGCAAAATGCATAAATATTGGGCATTATTTGCCGAAGTTTTCGGGTGATTGTGATTTCATCACGTTTTGCCCGGCGGTCTCGTCCGCCCATAAACACGCCATGGCTGTGCAGGTTCCCACAAATTAGGCAGATTCACCGATCTCTCCGCTCCTCGAGGCCGCGCCCTTCTGTCGCGCTGTCATAAAAATAGGATGTCTGCCGCGGATTTCATCGAAGTTGGCACGCTTCATGCTTCTTTAACGTGGACTCGCCGGCGTGCCGGAGAATCAGCCCTCTGTTGCGCTCTTGGGCGAGCGCTTGACTGAAGAGAGACGAAGAATGACCAAGTTTAAGCTCGAGTACATCTGGCTGGACGGCTACACGCCGGTTCCGAACCTTCGCGGCAAGACGCAGATCAAGGAATTCGATAGCTTCCCGACCCTGGAGCAGCTGCCGCTCTGGGGCTTCGACGGTTCGTCGACGAACCAGGCAGAAGGCCGCAGCTCGGATTGCGTGCTGAAGCCGGTTGCGCTTTATCCCGATCCGGCCCGGACCAATGGTGCGCTGGTCATGTGCGAAGTGATGATGCCGGACGGCGTCACCCCGCATCCGTCCAACAGCCGCGCCACCATCCTCGACGACGCCGACACCTGGTTCGGCTTCGAGCAGGAATACTTCTTCTACAAGGACGGTCGCCCGCTCGGCTTCCCGGAACATGGCTTCCCGGCACCGCAGGGCCCGTACTACACCGGCGTCGGCTACAAGAATGTCGGTGACATCGCCCGCCAGATCGTCGAAGAGCATCTCGACCTCTGCCTCGAAGCCGGCATCAACCACGAAGGCATCAATGCCGAAGTGGCCAAGGGCCAATGGGAATTCCAGGTGTTCGGCAAGGGTTCCAAGAAGGCCGCCGACGAAATCTGGATGGCACGCTACCTGCTGATGCGGCTCTGCGAGCAGTACGGCATCGACATCGAATGGCATTGCAAGCCGCTCGGCGACACCGACTGGAACGGCTCGGGCATGCACTGCAACTTCTCGACGAAGTACATGCGCGAAGTCGGCGGCAAGGAGTATTTCGAAGCCCTCATGGCTGCCTTTGCCAAGAACTGGAAGGACCACATCGACGTCTACGGTCCGGACAACCACATGCGCCTGACCGGCAAGCACGAGACGGCTCCGTGGGACAAGTTCTCCTACGGCGTTGCCGACCGTGGCGCCTCGATCCGCGTTCCGCACTCCTTCGTCAACAACGGCTACCGCGGCTATCTCGAAGACCGCCGTCCGAACTCGCAGGGCGACCCCTACCAGATCGCTTCGCAGGTTCTGAAGACGATCTCGGAAGTCGCAACCGCCGACTTCGGCCGCAGCGCTGCCTGATTTCAGGTTGAGACGTGAGACATGCAGCGCCGGTGGAAACGCCGGCGCTGTTTTGGTTTTGGGGGAGTCGCGAATGTGTCTTAGGCTTCCTCGATATCCGGGTTTGGGCTATATTGGATCCCAAGGAGACAAGGTATGCGCCCCTCGGAAGTGCTGAAACGCAATAGAGATGCAATACGCGCGGTGACAGCCCGTCATAAGGCTGCCAATCCGCGTGTCTTCGGTTCTGTTGCTCGCGGCGAGGATGGGCCGAACAGCGATCTCGATATTCTCGTGGATGCGCTGCCAGGCATGACTCTGTTCGATCTCGGCGGCCTGCAGTTCGAAATGGAACAATTGCTGGCTTGTGAAGTGGATATCATCACATCCGGCGGGCTGCCGTCGGATATCAAAGATCGTATCCTGGAAGAGGCAACCGCAGTTTGACCGACACGGAGAGACTGCCGCGATATTTGGCACGACTCTCTGTTGCTGCCGAACGTGCCGTAGAATTCACCAAACCAGTCTCCTACTTCGAGTTCCAGCTGGATGTTGAAAAGCAGATGGCGGTGACCATGGCGCTTGTCCTGATGGGCGACGCTGTCAACAAGATTGCCAAGAAGTTCCCCCATTTCATGGAGGAACATCCTGAGGTTGCATGGGATCAGATGCGCGGCCTACGCAATGCCATTGTCCATCAATACTACGACCTGGCTTTAGACGTCCTTTGGGACACGGTCCACAACGACCTTCCTATTCTTATTGCTCAACTCGACCAGCTCGGCCATCCGAATATCCAGGGAGAATAACCCCGCTTGACCCGCATTCTGTCTATCCAGCCGCTCACGGCCGAGACCTTCGCGCCCTTCGGCGAGGTGATCGAGGCCGATCCGTCCACCATGCGGCTGATCAATGGCGGCACCACCGAACGCTTCCACGCACTGTTCTCGCCGGAGGCGGCGGGCGAGGGGGCGCGTGTCATCGTCAATATCTTTCGCGGCCAGCCGCGCAGCTTTCCTTACGAGATGTCCATGATGGAGCGCCATCCGTTCGGCAGTCAAAGTTTCTCGCCGCTGTCGGGCCGTCCCTTTCTCGTCGCGGTGTCGCCGGACGAGGACGGCAGACCCGGTCGGCCGCAGGTGTTCCTGGCGCGGCCCGACCAGGGCGTCAATTATCGCCGCAATGTCTGGCATCATCCGCTGATGGCGATCGGGGCGGTGTCCGATTTTCTGGTTGTGGATCGCGACGGTCCGGGCAACAATCTCGAGGAACATTTCTTCGAAACGCCCTACCGCATTCTGGAGCCTCATCTATGACCGGTCTCACCACCCATGTTCTCGATACCGCCCTTGGCAAACCGGCGGAGGGCTTGCGCATCCAGCTGATGCGGATGAACGGCGAGGAGGCCGAGCTCATCACCACCGTCTTCACCAATGCCGACGGTCGGGTCGATGGCGGCCCGCTGCTGCAGGGCGAGACTTTCCAGATCGGCCAGTACGAGCTTCTATTTCACGCCGGCGACTATCTGAAGGCGCAGGGCATCGCGCTGACCGAGCCGTCCTTCCTCGACGTTATCCCGATCCGGTTCGGCATTTCCGATATCACGGCGCACTACCACGTGCCCCTGCTCCTGTCGCCCTACGGCTATTCGACCTATAGGGGCAGCTGAGCGATGAGGTTTGCCGCGATCGCCGACGTGCACGGCAATCATCTCGCGCTGGAAGCCGTGCTCGAGGATATCGGCCGGCAGGGGATCGACGAGATTGTCAATCTCGGCGACTGCTTCTCCGGGCCGCTGGAAGCGGGGCTGACGGCCGAACTCCTGCTGCCGCTGAACGCCGCGACGGTGCGCGGCAATCATGACCGGGCGCTCATCGATCGGCCCTTCGAGGCGATGGGTGACTGGGAGCGCCCGTCCTACCGGCAGCTTGCGCCGCATCATCTCGACTGGATCCGGGCGCTGCCATTCTCCGCCGTCTATCGCGACGAGGTCTATCTCTGTCACGCGACGCCGAAGGACGACAACACCTACTGGATGGAGACCCTGCACGAGGCAGGCATCTTCCACTTGCGGCCCCTCGACGAAATCGAGGCGCTGGCGGAGGGCATCGAGCAGCCGCTGATGCTGTGCGGCCACAGCCACATTGCCCGCTCCGCCCAGCTCTCCGACGGGCGGCTGATCGTCAATCCGGGCAGTGTCGGCTGCCCCGGCTTCGACTATGACAAGCCGTTCTACCACAAGGCCCAGGCCGGCGCGCCCTTTGCCGCCTATGCCATTTTGGAGAAGACCGAACGCGGCTGGCAGCCGACCTTCCGCCAAGTCCGCTACGACCACCGGGCCATGGCCGAACTCGCCCGCGCCCATGGCATGACCGACTGGATCAGCGCGCTTTCCAGCGGCTGGGTCGCCTGAGGGTAGCGTAGCCGAGCGGTGATATTCCTCTTCTCCCCAGCGGGGAGAAGTGCCGAGCGAATGCGAGGCGATGAGGGGGCCACGCGCGCCGCCCTTAAATGGCTTCGCCCCCCTCATCCGGCGCTACGCGCCACCTTCTCCCCGCGGGGGAGAAGAGGGGCCGATACCGCTCGGCCGCCTCGAACAAGGAAGGCTCCACCAGCGTCCGGATACGCCGGTCGTCGCGCCCCTTCGCCCTACCGCTCTCACCCCTTGAACGGACTCTCCGCGATGATGCTGTCATCGATCTCGGCAATCTTCCGCTTGCCGCAGAGCGCCATGGTGATGTCCATCTCCTTGGCGATGATCTCGAGCGCCTTGGTGACGCCGGGCTTGCCCATGGCGCCGAGGCCGTAGAGGAAGGGGCGACCGATGAAGGTGCCCTTGGCCCCGAGGGCCACGGCCTTGAGCACGTCCTGGCCCGAACGGATGCCGCCGTCGAGATGGACCTCGATCCGGTCACCGACAGCATCGACGATGCGCGGCAGCATGGCGATCGAGGAATGCGCGCCGTCGAGCTGGCGGCCGCCATGGTTGGACACGACGATTGCGTCCGCCCCGGTCTCGGCCGCCATCTTCGCATCCTCGACGTCGAGAATGCCCTTGATGATCAGCTTGCCGCCCCAGCGTTCCTTGATCCACTCGACATCTTTCCACGACAGCTGCGGGTCGAACTGTTCCGTCGTCCAGGCATTCAGCGAGGCGAGGTCAGTCACGCTCTTTGCGTGGCCATGGATGTTGCGGAAGGTGCGCTTGTCGGTCTTGAGCATGTTCCAGCACCAGCGCGGACGCGTCGCCATCTGGAAGAGATGTTTCGGCGTCAGCCGCGGCGGGGCGGAAAGCCCGTTGCGCAGGTCCTTGTGGCGCTGGCCGAGGATCTGCAAGTCGGCGGTGAGCACCAGCGCCGAGCATTTCGCGGCCTTGGCGCGCTCGATCAGATTCAATACGAAATCGCGGTCGCGCATGACGTAGAGCTGGAACCAGAAGGGCTTGGTGGTGACCGAAGCGACGTCCTCGATCGAGCAGATGCTCATGGTCGACAGCGTAAACGGCACGCCGAATTCTTCCGCGGCCCTTGCCGCCAGCATCTCGCCGTCGGCATGCTGCATGCCGGTGAGCCCCGTCGGGGCGAGTGCCACCGGCATTTTTACCTTTTCGCCGATCATCGTGGTTTCCAGCGAACGGCCGCTCATGTCGACCAGCACGCGCTGGCGCAGCTTGATCTTCGAAAAATCGCTCTCGTTGGCGCGGTAGGTGCTTTCGGTATAGGCGCCGCTGTCGGCATAGTCGAAGAACAGTTTCGGCACGCGGCGCTTCGCCAGCCGCTTCAGGTCGGCGATCTCGAGAATGGGGGACACAGGGTATTACCTCTTTGGATTGGGACGACAGAGTGTCATCAGAAATGCTCACCGGAACGGAAGGGGCCGATGCGCATGCCGGCGGCCACCAGATAGGCGGTGGACCAGCCGATCAGCACAAAGCCGTTGATCCCCTCGAGCGCGGCCAGCATGCGCCATTCCGGGTGCGGAATGACGTCGCCATAGCCGACGGTGGAAAAGGTGATGGTGGCGAAATAGAGCGCGGTCGGGAAATCCTCGATGAAGCCGATGGCCCGATAGCAGATCGCCCAAAGCCAGACCTCGGCGGTCAGCACGGCAAAGACCCCGATCACCACCGTGTTCATCGCCAGGATGCGGCTTCGGTGGCCGTGCAGGCGGACATGCGAGGTGATCCAGCTCATCGTATGGGTGACGCCCATCAGTCCGAACGTATGGATGACGACCGTCATCGAGATCAGAAGGATGCCGAGGATGAGGTTCAGCAGGAGTTGCCACACAGTGTGTTCGGGTCCGGACCGTCTTTCGTCACCCCGTAGACTTCATGGCCCGCCCGGCGACATAGGTTTCAACGACCGACCGGTCGTCGCCTAAGGTTTGCAGCAGAAACAGTTCCTCCGCAAGGGATTTGACGGTTTCCATCCGCAGCCGCATGGCCGGGGTCGCGGCGGCATCGAGCACGATGAAATCGGCATCCGTTCCGGGCTCCAGCGTGCCGATCCTGTCCTCAAGTGACAGCGCCTCGGCATTGCCGCGCGTCATCAGGTGGAAGCTCTCCAGCGGGTTCAGCCGCTCGCCGAGCAATTGCTGGATCTTGTAGGCCTCGTCCATGGTCTTCAGCATGGAATAGCTCGAACCGCCGCCGATATCGGTGGCCACCGCGAGGCGGAGCTTCTTCTCGCGCCGCTGGTACTTGCGCAGCGGGAAGAGGCCCGAGCCGAGGAAGAGATTGGAGGTCGGGCAGTGGACGGCGACCGCGCCCGCTTCGCTCATGGCATCGGCCTCGCGGTCGGACAGGTGGATCGCATGGCCGAACAGGCTCTTCTTTCCGAGAAGGCCGTAATGCGCATAGATGTCGGTATAGTCCTTGGCGTCGGGGAACAGCTCGCAGGTGTAGCGGATCTCGTCGTGATTTTCCGACAGATGCGTCTGGATGTGCAGGTCGGGAAATTCCTGCGCCAGCGCCTGCGTCATCGCCATCTGCTCGGGCGTCGAGGTGATGGCGAAACGCGGCGTGATGGCGACGTGGTTGCGGCCGCGCCCATGCCAGTCGGCGATGACCTGGCGGGTTTCGTCGTAACCGGTCTGCGGCGTGTCCAGCAGGCCTTGCGGTGCATTGCGGTCCATCATCACCTTGCCGCCGATCATCAGGCTGCCGCGCCTCAGGCTCTCGGCAAAGTAGGCGTCGGCCGAGGCCTTGTGCACCGAGCAATAGGCGACCGCGGTCGTCGTACCGTTGCGGAAGAATTCGTCGAAGAAGGCCGTGGCGATGCGCTCGGCATGGGCGCTTTCCACGAAGCGGCATTCCTCCGGGAAGGTGTAGGTGTTCAGCCATTCGAGCAGGTTGGCGGCATAGGACGCGATCACCTGCATCTGGGGAAAATGCACATGGGTGTCGATCAGGCCGGGCAGGATGAGGTGTGGCCGGTGGTCGACCACGGTCATACCCTCGGGCGCCATGGCGCTGACGGCCGCGAAGTCGCCGACCGCGAGGATCCGTCCGTCCTCGACCAGAAGCGCCCCGTCGCTCTCGTAGCGATAGCTCTGTGTGTCGTCGATATGCTCCGGCGCGCGGGTGAAGCTCAGCGTGCGGCCGCGATAAAGCACCGCGCTCATGGCTGCTTCACCTCGGTGACGGCGCTCTCGAACCAGGCGACCAGCAGGGCGCGTTCCTCGTCCGAGACATCGGTGATGTTGCCGGGCGGCATGGCATGGCTGCGGCCGGCCTGGATGTAAATTTCGCGCGCATGGGCGGCGATCTCGGCATCGGTCTCCAGCTTCACGTCCTTCGGCGGGCGCACAATGCCCTCCCACACAGGCTCGGCCGCATGGCACATCGAACAGCGCGACATGACGACGTCGCGGGCGGCCTCGTAATGGGCATTCTCGACGAAGCGCAGATGGGTCGGCGCAACCGAGACTTCCGCCTCGACCGGCGCCTTCTGCACGGTCGACAGCCACATGATGGCGATGAAGATCAGCACGGTGGCGAGCCAGGTCCAGGTCGGGCGGCCCTTGCGGGCGTGGACGGTGTTGAACCAGTGGCGGATGGTCACGCCCATCAGGAAGACCAGTGCTGCGATCACCCAGTTATAGGCCGTGCCGAAGGCCAGCGGATAATGGTTGGACAGCATGAAGAAGATGACGGGCAGCGTCAGGTAGTTGTTGTGCAGCGAACGCTGCTTGGCGATCACGCCGTATTTCGGGTCCGGCGTGCGGCCCGCGATCAGGTCGGCGACGACGATCTTCTGGTTGGGGATGATGATCAGGAAGACATTGGCCGACATGATGGTTGCGGTGAACGCGCCGAGATGAAGGAAGGCGGCGCGACCGGTGAAGACCTGGGTATAGCCCCAGGCCATGGCGATCAGCGCGACGTAGAGCACGCCCATCAGCGCCCAGATGTTCTTGCCGAGCGGCGATTTGCACAGCTGGTCGTAGATCAGCCAGCCGACGGCGAGCGAGGCCACCGACAGCGCGATCGCCTGCCATTGGGTGATATCGAGGACATGGCGATCGATGAGGAAGAGATCCGCCCCGCCGTAATAGACGACCGCCAGCATGGCAAAGCCCGACAGCCAGGTCGCATAGCTCTCCCATTTGAACCAGGTCAGGTGTTCCGGCATTGTGGCGGGGGCCACCAGATATTTCTGGATGTGGTAGAAGCCGCCGCCGTGCACCTGCCATTCCTCGCCATAGGCCCCGACCGGCAGATGCGGGCGCTTCACCAGACCGAGGTCGAGCGCGATGAAATAGAAGGACGAGCCGATCCAGGCGATCGCGGTGATCACGTGCAGCCAGCGGACCGCGAAGGAGAGCCATTCCCAGGCAATGGCGTATTCGTACATGCGGGTTTCCCTTTAATCGTCTTTGCAGTGCACATTGCGCAAAAAACGCGGTCGAGGGAAGGGGCGGGCGGCGTGGCCCGAGGCTTTTGCCGAAGTATTGCGGCGCTCTGGCATGCGCCCCGCATCGGCGGCTCGGCGCGACCGGGTGCGCGCAAGACACGCTTTCGCTCTAGCCGTCGATCCCGTGGCCCTCGCTCTCCAGTTCCTTGACGATCCATTGGCGGAAGGCGCGGATCTTCGGCACGTTGCGGCGGTTTTCGGGATAGATCAGCCATTGCCCCCTGCCGTCGCGGGCGCGCAGCGCGAAAGGCTGGACGAGACGGCCGCTCGCCAGTTCGTCGCGATAGAGAAGCGGCGTCAGGATGGCGACGCCCTGTCCGGCGAGCGCCGCACTGGCATCGAGATCCTGCTCGCCGAAATCGTTGACACGGTGGCTGTCGAGATCCGCATCGTCAATGCCGGCCGCCGCGAACCAGATCTTCCACCAGGGATCACTCGCGCCGATGATCGGCAGGCGCAATAGGTCAGACGGATGCTTCAGGCCGCCGACGCTTTCGATGAGGCGAGGGGAGAGCATGGGCGAAAAGTCGACTGTCACGAGTGGAATGCAGGTGACGCCCGGCCAGGGACCGCTTCCCCAAC
>DAIMJJ010000089.1:0-15739 GCA_036722275.1 Rhizobium sp.
ATCGGCGCCGGGCTCGCGTTCACAAATGAGTCAGAGAGCGGCGCCCTTGGTATAAGCATATCGTCTATGTCGGCGACGACGCCGAGGTGAAGCGTTTCATCGGCCCCAAGACCCGCGTCGTCGATCTCGCCGGCAAGATGCTGCTGCCCGGATTCATCGAGGGCCACATTCACCCGTTGAACGGCTCGGCGATCACCCGGGGGGTCGATCTCCAGGTCGACACCAAGGATGAAGTCATCGAAGTGCTCAAGGCGTACCGCGCCAAGCTCGGCAAATCCGAGGTGATCCGCGGTTTCGGCTGGCGCTACAACACGTTTCCCTCGACCGGTCCGCGCAAGGAGGATCTGGATCAGATCTGGCCGGATACGCCGGTGTTTCTGTGCGCGATCGATGGCCATTGCGCCTGGGTCAACTCCAAGGCGCTGGCGATGGCCAAGGTGACGAAAGCCACCAAGGACCCGCTGCCGGGCTTCAGCTACTTCCAGCGCGATGCCTCGGGTGAGCCGACCGGCTACGCGGTCGAGGTGCCGGCGATGCTGGTCATCCTCAACGCCGCCGCACCGTTCACGACGAAATACATCGCAGAATCGCTCGAGGAGTGGCTGCCGCAGGCATCTGCTGCCGGCATCACCAGCCTGTACGACGCGGGGATGCAAGCTGTGCCCGAGGAGGTCGGATTCCAGCTCTACCAGGAACTGGAGCGGCGCGGGAAGCTGCCCTTCCGCGTGATCGGTTCGACCTATCACAACGATCCGGCGGTCGATCCGATCCCGATCATCAAGGCGCTGCGCCAACGATTTCATTCCGAACTGGTCCAGGCCTCGGTCCTCAAGTTGAACATCGACGGCGGCGATGCGCAGCGGACCTCGGCGATGCTGGCGCCGTACAGCGACGATCCATCGACCAGCGGCGAGACCTTGCTGCCGCCGGAGCTGTTCAAGGACATCGTTCGCCGCGCCGACAAGGACGGCCTGAATATCCACATTCACTGCTGCGGCGACCGCGGCGCGCGGCTGTGCCTCGACGCATTCGAGGCGGCGATCAAGGCCAATCCGCCGCGCGACCGCCGGCATGCGATCTGCCACCTGGTGGTGGTTGCGCCCGACGATCTACCGCGCTTTGCCGCGCTCGGCGTCACCGCGCAGTTCTCGGCGCAATGGGCCGTGCCGGACCCATATTGGCAGGACGTCATGCGGGCGCGTGTCGGCGCGCGGGCCGAGGCGGCCTACCAGACAGGTTCGATCCTGCGCCATGGCGGCAACATCTCGCTCGGCACCGACTGGCCTGCCGCCTCGTACTACAGCACCTACAAGCCGCTGGAGGCGATCGAGATCGCGACCACGCGGCGCGAGCTGAACAAGCCAGACCAGGCGCCGCTGATCCCGCTCGACGAGCGGATCAGCCTGGCGGAGGCGTTGCGGGCGGCGACCTTGGGGCCGGCCTACCAGCTCGGCCTGGAGAAGAAGGTCGGCTCGATCGAAGTCGGCAAGCTCGCCGACCTCGTCGTACTGGACAGAAATCTGTTCGAGGTCGCGTCGCACGACATCCACAAGACCAAGGTGGCTATGACGATCATGAACGGACAGGTCCGGCACGAATAGCCACAGATTCCGCGCGCAACAATCCATGCAAGAGGGGCCGACATGGACGAGAGCACGAAAAAATCAGAGACAGCGAACAACGGCATGCCGATGGATAAGCGCAGTTTCATCGCCGCGCTGATGGCTGCGCCGTTCGTGATGACGTCGGGCCTCGCTGCAGCGACCTCCGATAGTCCCGCCGCGGCAGCCGCAACCGCCGATCTCCTGTGCTATGCATCGGTCGATGAACTCAAGGCTATGTTCCAAGCCGGCAAGGCCTCGCCGGTCGATCTTTTGAGGGCGCAGATCAAGCGGATCGAGGCGCTCAATTCGAAGGTCAATTGCATCACCTACACGCATTTCGACCAGGCGATGAAGGAAGCCGAGGAGTCCGAAGCGCGCTACCGACGCGGCGAGGCGAGGTCGCTGGAAGGGATTACGGTCGCGCTCAAGGACGATTGCAGCCGGGCGGGTTGGAAGACGACGCAGGGTTCGCTGCTGTTCAAGGACGCGCCGCCTGCGACGGACAACGTCGGCGTCGTCGACATGCTGGAGGCGGCCGGCGCCGTCATGCCGTTCCAGACGACCGTACCGGAGTTCTATCTATTCGTCGGCGCATCCACCCGCGCCTTTGGCACGACCCGTACGCCGTGGAATCTGGAGTACTCCCCGGGCGGGTCGTCGGCAGGATCGGGTGCGGCGCTTGCCGCAGGTTTCACGACACTCGCCACGGGGTCGGACATGGGTGGCTCGATCCGCCTTCCCGCCTCGCAAAACGGCGTCTATGGCTACATGCCGACGCACGGGCGGGTTGCCAGCGGGGAAGTCGCCATGTGGACCCACGGTCCCATGGCCAGACGCTTTGACGACCTGGTCCATTTCCAGAACGCGATCGTCGGTCCCTCCGAGAAGAGCATGGCCGCCATCCGGCCGCGTCTCGACTATCCCGCCCGTTACCCGGACATCTCGGGGTGGCGCGTCGCCGTGGACTGGGGCGCCGACATCGCCAAGGTCACGCCAGCGATGAACGAAGCGATGCTGAACGCCATCAAGATGCTCCGCGCCGCCGGCTGCGTCGTGGATGAAGTCGACTGCGGCTTCTCGAAGAAGGATTTCGACACCTTCGCTCATGGTCTGATGGCGACTTCCATCGGCACGATCGTCGAGATCGCCAACGGCCATCGTGATCAGCTTTCACCATATATGACTGACATCCTCGACCGGATCGCCGGCACAGCCAGTGGTCCGCGTGAAGCCGACGCCGCCGAGGCGTTGACGGCGCGCTATCACCTGCGGGTTCAGCAGCGCGTCTACGGCAAGGGCTATCGCATCCTGCTCATGCCGACCATGGCAACGTCCCTCGTCGGCGCCGACATGTTCAAGAGCAAGGACAGGAATGTGCCCCTTTTGGAAGGCAGCGGGCTGGCCTATGCGCTGACGTGGCCGTGGAACCTGCTCAACCGCTATCCGATCGTCGATGTCCCGCTCGGAATCGTCGAGGAGCGGATGCCGGCGGGCATGCAGGTAATCGGACAGACTTTTGGCGATCTCGACACCTTCCAGTTCGCGTTTAGCTGGTCTCGCCTGCAGCAGCCGCTGTTCGCCGGCGGGCGTTTCCCGACCTTCGCCTGACGAGCGGTTCACCGATGTCGACACTCCAACGCTGGCTGATCCTGCTCACGGTCTCCGGCGCGCTGGCGCTCGTCGTCATCGACATGACGGTGCTGTACACCGCGCTGCCAAGCCTCACCGTCGAACTCGCGGCTACGCCCTCGGAGAAGCTGTGGATCGTGATGGCGTATGGCCTCGTCGTCGCCGGCCTGCTGCCGAGCAGCGGCGCGCTCGGCGACCGCGTCGGCCACAAGCGAACCTTCGTCGCGGGCCTTGTGGTGTTCGGCGTCGCCTCGCTGATGGCGGCGTATTCGCCGACGCCGGCCGTGCTGGTCGGGGCGCGGGTGCTGCTCGCCATCGGCGCCGCGTTGCTGATGCCGGCGACGCTGTCGATCATCCGCGTCACCTTCCCCGACGGCCATGAACGCGCCGTCGCCATCGGCGTCTGGGGCGCCGTCTGCTCCAGTGGCGCCGCGGTCGGCCCCCTGGTCGGCGGCGTACTGCTGGAATATTTCTGGTGGGGGTCCGTGTTCCTGATCAACGTGCCGTTGGTCGTGGTTTCGTTGATCGCCGCGTGGTCGCTCATCCCAAAATCCTGTCAGCGCCCCGAGCGCAGCCTCGACCCGATCAGTTCGGTTCAAGTCATGGGCGGCTTGGTCGGCTTCGCGCTGGTGGTCGAGAAGCTCGGCAGCCCGCACCCGCCTTACGCCGTGATCGCGGTTGTCGCCATCGGCACGGTGGCGCTTTTGACCGCGTTCGTCCACCGCCAGTTCAATCTGCGAAATCCGTTGATCGACTTCACGCTGTTTCGCAACCGCGATTTCGCGCTCGGCGTGGTCACGGCGATCGTCGCAGCGCTCGCCATCGCCGGCACCGAACTGGCGATCACCCAGCGGTTGCAGCTCGTGCTGAATTATTCGCCGCTGCAGGCCGCGCTGTATATCCTGCCCGGCCCGTTGGCGGCGCTGGCCGGCGGGCCGCTGGCCGGCCTGACGCTACGTCGCATCGGCGCCGTCCGCGCCATGGGCGGCGCGCTGCTGCTCGCAGGCACGGGCGCGACTGGCTATTTGGTCTGCTACGATTCCGGCGTGGCGCTACAACTGGCCTGCTTTGCGATCAACGGGTTGGGGCTGGGCGCGGCGATGGCCGCCGCCTCGAATGCCGTCATGAACCACGCGCCTTCCGGTCGCGAGGGCATGGCCGCTTCAATCGAAGAGGTCTCCTACGAACTCGGCGGCACGATCGGCATCAGTGTGTTCGGCAGCATCCTGTCGGGCGTCTACACGCGCACCATGGTGCTACCCGCCGGCGCGGCCGTTCCCGAGACGGTTCGCGACAGCATCGATCATGCCTTGAGCGCCGCCGAGCGCCTGCCGTCCGACGCCGCGAGCGCCGTCATCGGTCTGGCGCATCGCGCCTTCGACCAGGCCTTTGCCACCGTGGTCGTCGTCGCGGCGGCGATCATGCTCGGCAGCGCATTGCTGATGCGATCCGTCAAGCAGCGATCGACTTTGGGAGAGGCACGTGAAAGCAAGACGTGAGCGTCCGAGTCCGGCTGGCTGGCTTCGCCGGGCGATCCGAGCCGTGCTGTCGGCAGCCATGGTCATGCCGATGCTTTGGAGTGGGCCGGCGATGGCACAAGATAGTAAACCTTTGTCCGCCCACGATCTCGCCAAGCTGGTGCAGAACCCGCTTGCGGATTCGGTCAGCATTCCCTTCGCCTACGACAGCAACTTCCCGCTCGGACCCTATCGGCAGGCGGGGAATGTCCTCTACACCCAGCCCGTGATCCCCTTCAAACTCGGCAACGACTGGAATCTCGTCACCCGCACGACGCTTCCGTTGACGTCTCAGGTTCGGCTGTCGCCCACCGACGGTCCGACCTTCGGCACCGGCGACGTCGTGCCGATGTTGCTGTTTTCGCCAGCGCATCCGGGTTCGGTGATCTGGGGCGTCGGGCCGACCTTCTCGCTGCCGACCGCGAGCGACCGCCGGCTCGGCACCGGCCAATGGGCCGCCGGCCCCTCGGCCGTCGCGGTGGTGATGCCCGATCCATGGGTGTTCGGGGTGCTGGTCAGTCAATGGTGGTCGTTCGCCGGTCCGAGCGGTGGCGCCCTCATGAACCGCACAGCCGCGCAATTGTTCATCGTCTACAACTTCGACAGCGGCTGGTACTTGTCTTCCAGTCCAATCATCACCGCCGATTGGTCCGCTACCTCGCGCGATCGCTGGATCGTTCCGGTCGGCGGCGAGGTCGGGAAGGTGTTCGAAATCGGCGGCCAGGCGATGTCCGCCTCGGCCGGCCTCTACTACAACGCGGTGCGGCCGACCTTCGGCCCGGAATGGCAGGCGCGTCTCAACCTGACGCTGATCTTTCCGCACTAGGATCGCCGTGACGGTAGCGCAGTTTGGAACGACACGATGTCTGCAATGGGTCAACAGAGCCAATGAGCGGTCCTTTAGGCGCAGCGGAATGGCAGCTTCAATCCGAAAGCAGGCATATGGAGGCCAAAGCGGTATACGGATGGTGCCGGAGCGGCAACGCGTTCCAGGTGTTTCGATCGTGTCGGCTGAGCCGCTCTATTGGTTGGCTCGCTGACGTAACCGAGAAGACGCTCATCGCGCCATGACGTTGTGTCCGGTTTCCGATAGCGGACGTCGAGCGTTAAGTGATGTTCCCGCGTCGTAATGGCAGAAATGATGGTCGGTGCCGTCGGGCGCCCGTGTAGCAGCGTAACCGGACGAGCAGTTAGGCCCGCGGCGTTCAGCATCGGGCCAAGAGGAGACAACGGCGAGCAGTGTAACCTAGCATGCATCTACCCAAACCGCTGCACGACCGCCAGCGCGGTTTCCGCGTCTTTTCGTGCCAGCGATGTCGATAGGCGCTTCGCCGCGTCAGTGATACAAAAACAGAGCGCATGGCGGGTTTTCCGCCAGCGCTGTCGTGGTCGAGCCGAACAGCGCCTCCCGGAAGCCGCGATGGCCATAGGCCCCCATCACCATCGTCTCAATGCCGCGGTCGGCGACCGCTGCTCGAATCACCTGCTCCGGATTGAGGGTCGACGCGATCGGATTGGCCTCAGCCTCATAGCCGTGGATGTGAAGATAGGACGCCGCGGCCGCCGCCCGGCGCGCCGCGATTTCCTGGCTTTCGTCGACCGCGACTACGCTGATTCGTCGCCCTATTCCGAGCGCGAGCATCACGAAAATCTGCAGCGCACGCATGGCGGGAATGCTGCCGTCGTAAGCGATCAACACGTCGCCCAGTTTTGGATCTGTGTCGGGGCAAACGATGATCGGCCGCGGCGTAAGCAGCAGCAGCTTAGCAAGCACGGCGGAGAGCGGCTCGAGAGTTTCACCGTAGAAAGCGGTGTCGTGCCCGGTGATGATTAGGTCTCGGGTCTCGGTGGCGAGATACAAGGTGCCGACCGGATCGCCATCGAACGACAGCCATTCAAAGGTGATGCTGCGGTCGCGACATTCCAGCTCGAAGGATTGGCGCATCTGGGCGCGCGCTTGGCCGGCCTGCTGCTTTGAGCTGCTCTTCGAGCGCAACCTTGAACGCTGAGGTGCCGATGCCGCCCAGCATCGGAACCTCGATTGCGGCAAGATCGACGCCGGCGAGGCCGGACAGGGAGGTGCCGCTTTGGGCGGCGAGCCGAAACGCGTATTGCCGCGCTGCCAGCGACGAGGGCGTATCGCCGAGCAGAATTAGAGTTCGTTTCAGCATCGACATGGCGCCCCCTCGTTCCATCGAACTATCCCAACAGCATCGGCATTGCCGGGAACACTGCAAGCGGCAATCTGACGCAGCACGAGGGAGCAGCCGATTGATATCACCCGTGCGCAGACTATCTGCTGCAGCAGCGGCGGTCCGCGAGATGCAAAAAAGGCGGTCACGCCGTCGATGGCCGGACGTCGTGACGCAGCACCAATATGACCTGCATCAATGCCGCAGCCGTGGCCGGTTTTCAAACTGGCATGTGTATTCGGGGAGGCGGCTGAGGCGGCGCCCACGGCTTTTGACGGCGCAAGCAACCTGCAGTCGCGTTGACACGGATCGGGACAGACCTATTGAAACAGGTAGCCGCGTCAGTCGCGCCGGTCGGCGCGGCTTCGATGTCAACGGTTTGGCATTCGCTCGACGTCCACGCCGCGCTCACGGCGCTGGAGAGCAGCGCCGGCGGTCTTTCGCGGGAGGAAGCGGCGCGGCGGTTCGCGTCATTCGGCCCCAATCGCCTACCTTCCGCGCCGCCCCGCAGCGCGCTCCTGCGATTTCTGCTGCAGTTCCACAACTTGCTGATCTACGTGCTGCTCGCTGCTGGCGTGATGTCCGCTGCGATCGGCCACCTCGCCGACGCCGCCGTGATCTTCGGCGTGGTGATGCTCAACGCGGTGATCGGCTTTGTGCAGGAAGGCCGCGCCGAGAAGGCGCTGGAGACGATCCACAAGATGATCGAGCCGCACGCTTCGGTGCTGCGCGGCGGCCGCCGTGTCACTGTCCCTGCCGAACAAGTGGTGCCGGGTGACGTCGTCGTGCTCGAAGCCGGCGACCGCGTGCCGGCCGATCTGCGCATCGTGCGCGCGCGCAATCTGCGGATCGACGAGGCGATCCTCACCGGCGAGTCGGTGCCGGTCGACAAGGGCAACGCGCCGGTCGCCGGCGACGCCGCGCTCGGCGACCGCACCTCGATGGCTTTCTCCGGCACGCTGGTGACCGAAGGCCAGGGCACCGGCGTGGTGGCCGCGACCGGCGCTGGCACCGAACTCGGCCGGATCAGCGCGATGATCGGCGCGGTGGAGAAGCTGGCGACGCCGCTGGTGCGGCAGATGGACCAGTTCGCGCGCCAGGTCACCTTGGTGGTGCTCGCGGTCTCCGTGCTGGTATTCGCCTATGCGGTGCTGGTGCAGACCTATCGCCTCGACGAGGCGTTCATGATCGTGATCGGGCTGGCGGTGTCGGCGATCCCGGAGGGACTGCCCGCGGTGATGACGATCACGCTGGCGGTCGGGCTGCAGCGCATGGCACGGCGCAACGCCATCATCCGCCGGCTGCCGGCGGTCGAGACGCTCGGCTCGGTGTCGGTGATCTGCTCCGACAAGACCGGCACGCTGACCTGCAACCAGATGACGGTGCGCAGCATCGTCACCGCGCAAGGCCGGATCGAGGTCGCCGGCGCCGGCTATGCGCCTGTCGGCGGCTTCCGGCTCGGCGGCGCCGAGATCGACCCTGCGGCCGACCCGGTGCTCGAACAGCTCGCGCTCGCAGCCCTGCTCTGCAACAACGCCGATCTGCGCAGGGGCAACGCCGACTGGATTGTCGACGGCGACCCGATGGAAGGCGCGCTGATCACGCTGGCGATCAAGGCCGGCCACGACTGCGTCGCGGCGCGGCAGGAATTTCCGCGCATCGACGAGGTGCCCTTCGATGCCCGGACCCGCTACATGGCGACGCTGCACGGCGGCGGCGGCGACGCGGTCGCCTACGTCAAGGGCGCGCCCGAAGCTGTGCTGGCGATGTGCGATCGCATCGCGACGCCGGACGGCGCCCGGCCGCTCGATCGCGGCGTGTTCGAGGACGCGATCGAGGCGATGGCTGCGGACGGCCAGCGCGTGCTGGCAATCGCCCACCGCGACCTCGACGCCGCGCTGCGCGATCTTACGGCCGAGCACGTCGCCGGGAGGTTGACGCTGCTCGGCCTTATCGGGCTGATCGATCCGCCACGGCCCGAGGCGATCGACGCCGTCGCCGAGTGCCGCGCTGCCGGAATAAGGGTCAAGATGATCACCGGCGACCATGCCGCCACTGCGCGCGCGATCGCACGGCAGCTCGGCCTCGCCGACGATCCAGCGACGGTGACCGGGCATCAGCTCGACGCCGCGGGGGATGCGGACTTCCGCCGGCAGGCGCGCGATGCGGCGGTGTTCGCCCGCACCAGCCCCGAGCATAAGCTGCGGCTGATCGAGGCGCTGCAGGAAGACGGCTCGGTGATCGCGATGACCGGCGACGGCGTCAACGACGCGCCGGCGCTGAAGCGCGCCGACGTCGGCGTGGCGATGGGCTGCAAGGGCACCGAGGCCGCCAAGCAGGCCAGCGAGATGGTGCTGGCCGACGATAACTTCGCCTCGATCGCGGCGGCCGTGCGCGAGGGCCGCACCGTCAACGACAACCTCACCAAAGTGATCAGCTGGACGCTGCCGACCAACGGCGGCGAGGCGTTGACGATCATCCTGGCGATCGCGTTCGGGCTGACGCTGCCGGTCACCGCGGTGCAGATCCTGTGGGTCAACATGGTCACCGCGGTGGCGCTCGGGTTGACGCTGGCGTTCGAGCCGACCGAGCCGAATGCGATGCGCCGGCCGGCGCGGCCGGCTAATCAGCCGCTGCTGTCAGGCCTGCTGCTGTGGCGGATCGCGTTCGTCTCAGTGGTAATGGTCGCCGGCACCTTCGGCATCTACGCCTGGGCGAGCGCACGTGGCCTGCCGGTCGAGACCGCGCGGACCATGGCGGTCAACGCTCTGGTGGTGATGGAGATTTTTTATCTGTTCAGCGTGCGCTACATCCGCGGTCCGTCGATCACGTGGCAGGGCGTGGTCGGCACCCCGGCGGTGCTGATCGGGGTGTCGATTGTTGTGGTGGCGCAGCTCGCCTTCACCTACGCGCCGCCGCTGCAGGCGGTGTTCGATACCAGGCCGGTGAGTATCACCGACAGCTTCGTAATCATCGGCATCGGTGTCATCTTGCTGGTCTTGGCGGAATTGGAAAAGCGGATACGCACGATTCTCAGGATTTGGCCAGAAGCAGACCTTAGGTCAGCAACTCACCAACTGTAGCGACCGAGTGCGCCTCGATTGATGATGCTTGCTTCGGAAGAATACATTGAGAATGTAATATATCGAGAATGCAGTGCGGGAAAGGACAGCGGATGCGGGTGACGGGTCATATCGGCTGGCTTGTCGTCGTCGGTTCTGTTGCTACAGGGTTCGTCCTGATGGGGTTGGGTGTTCCGCCGTTGCTGGCCGGAGCGGTCGCGGCGGTGCTATGGCTCGGCTATGCCGTCCGGCAGATGCTGAGGCGCCACGACAGCATTAACGAGAGTTCCGATCCGACCAGAGGCATCTAAGCGGGCTGATCGGGAAATGCAGTCTTCAAATCATCCGAAGCGATGAGTGCACAGTCACTCGCTGCCTGGACAGAGCCTTGGAAGATCAGGCGACCCCGCTCGTCTCCCACCGCTAGCGCCACGTAGATGTCGTTGAAAACCTCATTCGCTCGACCTGATTCGACGACGATATGAACCAGATCGACTTCGCGGATCACGTCATTGCGTTCTGAGAATCCCCGGCCGCTTCCGACTGTCGTCGAAGAGATCCCTTTCTCGCGGGCCAGAAACGCCGTGAGCTTGGTTCCTTCACCACGTGGCAGGATGCAGGTGATCTCCTTGAAATCGGCACTCATTGCGCGGTCTCTGTGTCGAGTTTGTCGAGAACTTCGCGCGGAATGTAGGTCGCAGCCTTGTCAAGCCTGGTGATATAGATGATTCCCATGCCGGGCGTGTCGAGATCGCCGGCCAGATACATCCGACGGAAAACTCGATCAACCTGCTCGGTCGAAACCACGATGCTGATGACTTCTTTTTCGACGTTGACGGCAACCCCGAGCACACCCAGACGCTCGCGGACACCCAGCCCTCTCGCGTAGTGGATGGTGGCGCCTTGGGCGCCGGCCTCCTGGGCCGCCTTGACGATGGCATCCGCCGCGCCGCGCTGGACGATGCAGGTGATCAGGGCGACATCGGTCAATACGATCAGTTCACGCGCGCTCATGTTCAGTCACGATCTGCGAAGGGTGGATGTGAAGGTCGGAGGTGCGGCGCCGGGACGCGTAGCGCACCCAGAGGCCGGTGGCCAGCACCGAGATGATTGGGAAGACCGAGGCCATCGACAGGATGCCGAACCCTTCGCTGGCGTGCACGGCGTTGCCCAGTCCGGCGCCGAGTGCGAGCACCAGCGGAACGGTTACCGGGCCGGTCGTGACTCCTGCGCTGTCCCAGGCGACGTTAACGAACTCCTCGCTCGACAGCGCGGTAAGCGCGATGGCCACGACGTAGCTAGGCAGCAAAAGCCAGAACAACGGCAACCCAAAGATCACCTTGGCAACGCCGACCGCGATGCCGAAGCCGACGCCGATGGCGACGGAGTACATAAGCAGCGGCTTGCGGAAGGCGCCGTTGGTGAGGTTCTCGACCGTCATACCCATTGCATTGAGAGCGGGTTCGGCCAGGGTCGCGCCCAAGCCAAGAACCCAGGCGAACAGCAGCGTGATGGAGACGCCGACCACCAGGGCGTAGAGCGGCGACGCCGGCACTTTGTCGACCGTCGCGAATGCGGCCGGGATCAGTGCGCCCGACTGGCCGCCGAGTGCCGACAGTCCATAGCTCAGGCCGATGTTGAAGACGGCCATGCCAACGAGACACAGGACCAGGCCGTAGAGCACGATGCCGCGATCCTTGAGTTTCTGCCGCAGCAACACTTGCAGGATGAACAGCAGGAACAGAACGAGCGGGACGATCGCCTGACCGGCGGCCTTGATCTCCGCTGCCGGGGTTTGCATGTGCCACGGCACCTCGGCGGTCGTTCCGATCTGTGCCTTCGCCAGGGCGATTACCTCGGCCGGAGAATACTGCGCGACCACCCACAGACCGAGAAGCAGCACCGTCATCACCGGCAGCAATGACGCCAGGGTGACGATCCCGAATCCGGATAGCGCGCTGTCGCCCTTTCCCTCCGAGGAGGCGATGCCGATCCCGAGCGCCAGGACCAGCGGCACGGTGACGGGACCGGTCGTGACTCCGCCGCAATCCCAGGCCAGGCCGACGATGTAGGACAGACGATCGTCGAAGGCGCAGTAGGCCGTTAGCGCGAGAGCGGGGATCAGCGAGCCGTAGATGAACGGCTTGAGGCTCCAGTTGAACAGCAGCCGGACCGTGCCGGCGACGGCCGCCAGCCCGACACCGATTCCCACGGCTAGAACGAGCTGAACGGTCCAGATGTTGAGCAGTCCATAGAGATAGGGAGCGCGCTCGACATCGACAATCGAGCCGACGGCCTGCAAGGCTCCGATGGCCGGTTCGGCCAGGGTGACCCCGATCCCCAGCACGAAGGCGATCGCCAGGACGAAGGCCAGTCCCAGCTTCTTCGGCAATTGGTCGCCGATCGTTTCGGCGAACGGCATCAGGCCGAGCCGCAGCCCCTCCATGAACAACATCAAGCCCAGCACCACGGCGGCGACGCCGACGGCGATCGTGCCGGCGTCGCTGACGGTCTGGCGCAGCGCGACGATCTGGAACACGACGAGATACGCCACCAGCGGAAGCACGGCCCGCAACTGATCAATCGCCCTGACTCCGACGTAGGGGCCGAGCAGACGGCCGACATCCACCGCTCGTGGGCGAATAGGTGGCGCCCGGTAAGGGAGTTCGTTCCCCTCCGCATCCGTCTGGGGCTTGGGCGTCAACGCATTGAAGCTGACCACTCGCTCATGCAGCGTGGCTTCACGGACGAAATCGCCATAGCGGACGGATTTTTCGCGGCCCTCGTATGACATCCTTCCCCCGAACTGCCGAGTTCGCACTGTTTAGCTCAGCTTTCCCGAGAAGTCCCAGGTCGTGGCGGTTAGGAGCAACTTAATGTAAATTCTGGCAGAATGGCCTGCCCGTCATCGGTGAGAAACAATGGCAACGGAAACAGGCATCGGCATTTATCGCGAAGCGCTCGTGTTTCTCGGCACCGCGGGGGTGGTGATTCCTCTGATGGCGCGGCTGCGCATCAGTCCGGTCGTCGGCTTCTTGGTCGCCGGACTTATCCTGGGTCCGAACGCTCTGGGGCGGCTCGATGATTTCTGGCCATGGCTCAGCTGGATTGCAATTACTTCGCAAGAGGCGATTGACAAGCTCGCCGAACTGGGCGTCGCGTTTTTGCTGTTCACGATCGGGCTGGAATTGTCGTTCGACCGCCTCTGGACCATGCGCCGGCTGGTGTTCGGTATGGGCATGTCACAGGTGGTGCTGACCACTGCCGCAATCGGCGCGACCGCGTTCGCCTTCGGCAATCCGGCCGAGGCCAGCTTGGTGATCGGAGCCTGCTTAGCGTTGTCGTCGACGGCAATCGTGCTCCAGCTTCTCGCGGAGCAGCAGAGGCTGACCTCGACAGTCGGGCGCAGTGTGTTCTCCGTTTTGCTGGCGCAGGATCTAGCGGTGGTCCCGATCCTGTTCCTGATCATCGTTTTCAGCGGCGCCGCCGATGGAAGCGGGTCGGGCGCAACGGCTGCGAATTCGGTCTGGGCCGGTCTTGGCTTAGCGTTGACGCAGGCGGCCTCTGCGATCCTGCTGATCGTCGGGATCGGCCGCATCGTCCTGCGCCGACTGTTCCGCTCGGTGGCGCGCACCCGCAACCGCGAATTGTTCATGGCCACGATCCTGTTCGTGGTCGTCGGTGCCTCCCTGCTGACTCATGTCGCCGGATTGTCGATGGCGCTGGGAGCCTTCCTCGCCGGGCTTCTGCTGGCCGAAACAGAATTCCGTCATCAGGTCGAGGTCGACATCGAACCGTTCAAAGGCATCCTGCTCGGCCTGTTCTTTCTATCCGTGGGCATGCGCATCGATCTTGCACAGGTGGCGAACGACCCGTTGATGCTCGCTGCTTCGATCTTCGGCATGGTTGCGATCAAGGCTGCCGTGATCGGCGGATTAGCCCGTCTGTTCGGCTGCACCTGGCCGGTCGCGATCGAATCCAGTCTGTTGCTCGCCGGCGGTGGCGAATTTGCGTTCCTGGTCCTCAGCCTGGGTAGTTCGGGCGGATTGATGAGCAGCGGGGTCGAGCAATTCATGCTGCTCGTTGCCTCCGGCACGATGCTGCTGACGCCGATTCTGGCGAGGTTGGCCCGCAAGTTTGGCCTGCTCGTCACCAAGGCGTCGACAGTCGATAGAGCCTACAGCGATCCCGGGCCGATCGAGACCGGGCGCACCATCGTCGTCGGTCACGGTCGGATTGGCCGGATCGTCTGTGACGTGCTCGAAAATGAGGGCCTCAGCTTCATCGCGATCGAACGCGAGACCGAGGTTGTCACCCACGGGCGACACGAAGGCCGTCATGTCGTGTACGGCGACGCCGTGCAACATGAGTTCCTCCGGAAATGCGGGTTGGCCGAGGCGCCGGCGGTCATCCTGACGATGCACGAGCCAAGTGAAGCCGAACATGTTCTTCAAGCGATACGCGCCGAGCGGGCCGACGTTCCGATCGTAGCGCGCGCGCGAGACGCCCAACATGCCAAGCGATTGTTTGCGCTGGGTGCTACCGACGTAGTGTGCGAGGTACTAGAAGCCGGGCTTGAACTAGCCGGAACGACGCTCCAAGCGCTCGGCGTTGGAACCGGTAAGATCGTCGCCATCATTCACGACAAACGCGATACCCTGAAGATGCCTTTAAGGAAGGGCACTACGGAACCACCTACAGCGCCGCCCATCAACGCTCCATTGGCATCGGCCGTCCCGCCGGTTTCTGCAAACTAGTTCGCGATACCTTTGACTCCGATCTGTCGGCAGCCCCTGAATTCGGGCATGCACAGCCTTCCAGATAATTGCGAACTCGCCATTCCGCTTAGGGTCAGCAGCGCCGAACCACGTCCCTCGGTTTGCGGCGTATAGGCCGAATCGCGCCGAAACCGGACCCGGTCCCAGAGGAAGCGAGTCCGCGCTACAATGGTCAGTTTTCTTTCCAGCAAAGGAGACTGGCTATGCAGAGCACCGAAGAAATTGCACAGTCCGGCCATGTAGTCCCGTGGAATAAGGGAAAACTGATTGGGCCGAAGCCACCGCTGCAGACGAAGCATGTTTGGGCAATCCGGAGCAAGCTGCAGATGGAGGGGCGGACGCGCGAACTGGCAATGTTCAATCTTGCGATCGACAGCAAGCTCCGCGGGTGCGACCTGGTGAAGCTCAGGATCGAAGACGTCGCACCGCACGGCTTGGCGATTGACCGAGCTATGGTCCGGCAACAGAAAACCGGACATCCGGTCAAGTTCGAGTTGACGGAGCAGACGCGCGACGCTGTCGACGCGTATTTGAAGTCAAGGCGGGGTGAGACCAGGGGCTTTCTGTTCCCGAGCCGGCGTCATCCAGACGGGCCTATGACCACCCGGCAATATGCTCGGCTGACCAAGCAGTGGGTGTCAGGCATCGGATTGGACGCAAGTTTCTTCGGGACGCACTCGCTGCGGCGGACGAAGGCCACGCTGATTTACCGACGAACCGGAAATCTTCGCGCGGTTCAACTGCTGCTCGGCCACACGAAGATTGAGAGCACCGTCAGGTATCTTGGGATTGAAGTCGACGATGCGCTCGCCATGGCCGAGCAGGTCGACGTCTGAAATACCTGGGCAGAGCGGACGCGCTCTGCCCAGCCCCTTAGCCGGATCGGGCCACAAGCAGACACGCGCCGGATAGTCCATCAAGCTGCGGAATGCTCAGGGCGTCAGCCGCCGTACCCAT
>DAIMJJ010000090.1:0-5779 GCA_036722275.1 Rhizobium sp.
AGCGAGATCGGGGTGCCGGTCGAAATCATCGAGCCGTCGTCCTGCGGCATGACCCCGGACATCACCTTGACGAGATCGTCCTCGCGCCGCTGCGTCACGAAGCGCGACTGGCCGGGCTTGCGCTTGTCGAGGAAGGATTGCAGGTCGTCGAGGGTGAAACGGATGCCGGGCGGGCAGCCGTCGACCACGGCTCCGAGCGCCGGTCCGTGGCTCTCGCCCCAGGTGGTGACGCGGAACAGGTGGCCGAAGGTATTGTGCGACATGGCTTTAAGCACCGGAACGTTCGGGCGGCACAGGAAAGTCAGCGTGCTGCCGCGGCTTTTGTTGGGGCTCACTCATAGTGGAAAAGCCCCAAGCGCGACAAGCCTTTCTTGGAAACGCTGCGTTCGGGATTTGCAGTCGTCTCAGGAGGCCTTGCGCTGGGGATAGCCACGGGTGAAGCGGGTGAACTCCTCGAAGGGCAGGGGCTTGGCGAAGGCATAGCCCTGCAGGAAGTCGCAGCCGAGCTGGCGCAGCAGGCCAGCATGGTCGAGGCTCTCGACGCCCTCGGCCACGGTCTCCACGCCGAGCGAGCGGGCAATCTCGATGATCGAGCGCACCAGCGCGCGTTCCTGCGGCGAGTTGGTGATCGGCATGACCAGCTGGCGGTCGATCTTCAGCCGCTTCGGCTTCAGTCGTAGAAGGCTGAGGATCGAGGTATGCCCGGTGCCGAAGTCGTCGATCTCGATGTCGATGCCGAGCCCCTTGATCCTCTCGATGTTCTCGGTGACGACGTCGTCGCTCTCGTCGAGGAAGATCGACTCCACCAGCTCGAAACAGATCGTCCCGGGGCTGATCGACAGGCCATGCAGCTGTTCCACGAGGGTGGCGTCATGCAGGCGTTTCGACGAGACGTTGACCGAGATGCGCGGCACGGTCACGCCGAGCGCCGTCCAGCGCATCTGGTCGCGCAGCGCCCGCTCCAGCACGATCTGGTCGATCCGGGCCATGACGTTCAGTTCTTCCGCCACCTTCAGGAAGTGGCCGGAGGCAAGCACGCCCCTGTCCGGGTGGTTCCAGCGCACCAGGGCCTCGGCGCCGCAGAGCTGCATGCTCGCGGTCTCGAATTGCGGCTGGTACCAGACCGTGAATTCGTCGCGTTCCAGCCCGGTCAGAAGCTCGTCGGCCATGCGCTTCTTGGAGACGATATTGGCCTGCAGGTCGGGCGTGAAGAACTCGTAGCAGTTCCGGCCCTTCTCCTTGGCCTGGTAGAGCGCGATATCGGCATTGACGAGAATGCGCCGGGCGTCCGGCGAGATGCCAGAGGCCTGGGCGATCCCGATCGAGACGCCGCAGCGACAGGAAAAGCCCTCGAAGTCGATCGGCTTGTTCATCTCGGCGATGATCCGCTCGCACAGTTGCGAAAGCTCGGCCGGCGGCACTGTCCGGCGGGCGAGGATGACGAATTCGTCGCCGCCGATGCGCGCCACGAGATCGCCGCGCGGCACCTGGCGCGAAAGCACCTTGGAGGCATGCACGAGCATCGCGTCGCCGGCCGCATGGCCGAGCGTGTCGTTGATTTCTTTGAAACGGTCGAGGTCGAGATGCAGGATGGTGAAGCGTGTCCGCTGCTGCTGGCCGGACTGGCTCAGATCGTCGAGCTCCATGTCGAGCTTGCGCCGGTTGGCAAGCGAGGTCAGCGGATCGTGCAGCGCGTTGAACTCGATGCGGTTCTTGGCTAGCTCCAGCTCGAGATTGCGGCTGTCGGCTTCGGACTTGGCCGCACGCAGCTGTTCGGCCAGCAGCGCGTCGGCGGTCACGTCGAAGGCGATGCCGATGATCTTCTTCTTGCCGTCGCGGCCGATATGCACCTGGCCGACGGAGCGCACGTAACGCACCTCGTTGTTGCCGAGCAGGATGCGCTGCGTGGTGTTGACGGTGCTGCCGGAGGTGATCGCCCGGTTGGTGGCGAGCTGCACGGCCTGTCGGTCGTCCTGATGGATCGCGGAGAGCCATTCATGGCGCGTCACCGGCCGGTTGCGGTTCGGCACGTTGTAGAGCTGGTGCATGCGGTCGTCCCAGTAGGCCGTCGTCGTGACCGGGTCGCCTTCCCATATGCCGCAATTGTACGAGGCGAGTGCGAGGTCCAGCTTGTGGGAGAGTTCGGACAATTCGTGCTCGCGGCTCGACAGTTCGTCCAGCGCCAGCTCAAGTTCGGCATTCTTGATGTCGCTCGTCGCCTTGGCTTCGCGCAGCGCCTGGGTAAACAGCGTGTCGTTGGTGACGTCCCAGACGATCCCGGTGAGGCGCTGCGGGCCATGATCGGCATTCGAATGGGCGCCGACCGAACGCAGGTGCCGGATTGCGCCGTCCGGCAGCGTGACGCGGTAGCTGATGTCCCAGCTGGCATCGTGGTCACCGTGCAGCCGCCCGCTGAAGGCCGCCTCGACGCTCGGAGCATCATCCGGATGGATAAGCGCATACCAGCGCGTCAGGAGGCCGCTACCCTCGGCCGGTGGCATGCCGTGCAGCGCCGCCGCCCGGGCGTCCCAGGACAGATGATCTGCCGTGTCTGAGATTTCCCATATGCCGATATTGGCGGTCTCCATCGCGAGATCGAATCGCCGCGAAAGGTCGAGCAGCTTTTCCTCGCGGGCTTTCAGCTGGGCGATATTGCGATTGCGTTCCTGCAGCAGCCGCAGACTGAAGAGAACCGGCACGATCATGGCGAGGCCGGCGGCAATCGCGCCCTCCACCCCGAGCATCGCGCCTGCTGTGGCAATGGTCATGAGGACGAGCAGGCCGCCGACGACAAAGATGCTCGCGTGGGGGCCTTCTGATGCGTCGCGATGCCGGATTCGATCGAAAATTCTCAAGACAGGCCATTCCCCAGGTTTGTCAGGAAAGCCTAGTGGGGACGGGTTAATATACGATTGAATCCGCGATAGTATTGCCGCGCCAATACGTTCGCGGCAAAGATGGGCAGTGCCGGCAATACCCGCGGGAGAGGAAACGCAGGCCAAAATTCCGTTAATCTTTGTGACGCTTGTCGCAGGTGCTTGAATCCGGCCGCTTTTCCGTTCATCAATCGTACGGAAAATGTCATTGTTGCGGGCGATTTTTGCCACATTCCGGAGGCCTATTTTGAGACACAGAGTCAACCCGTCGATACTGGCAAAGGTAACCCGGATGCGAATGATGATTGCAGTGCTCCTGGCGACCGCGAGCTTCCTCTCGCCGCTCAGCGTGCTTGCGGGCAGCGACGACGTGGAAGCCACCATCCGGGATGTCAATGTCGATGCCCTCAGCCTGGTGCTCGACGACGGCAAGACCTATTCGCTTCCCGAGGAGTTCAACTTCGAGGGCCTGGAGAGCGGCGTGAAGGTTATCGTCTTCTACACGGAAGTCGATGGAAAGCGCGTTGTCGACGATCTCGAGATCGTCCAGTAGCGTCCAACGAAGACAAGTGAGATCGGCGGCGTCACAGCCAGCCGATCAGGCCTGCATCCCGGTCGATCCTGAGAATGCGGTCCTGCGGCACGTTCATGTCGCAGGCCTTGTCGCCGCTCCAGCCGCCGATGATGCGAAAGACGCTGCGCACGATGCCGCCATGGCTGACGCAGACGGTCGGACGCTCGACGGCGGTCAGCCAGGCGCCCACCCGCCAAGACAGGATCTCGTAGCTTTCGGCATCGACGCCGGGCGGGATGAAATCCCATTTCTGCCGGGCGCGTGCTTCCACACGCTCGGGTGTGACGCGCTGCAATTCTGGAATGGTCGAGCCTTCCCAGTCGCCGAAGGACAGTTCCACAAGACGGGTATCGGTCCGATAGTCTTTGGGATCGAGCCCCATGGCGGCGCGCAGCCGTTCCATGGTCTCGCGCGTGCGCCCGAGAGGGGAGGCGACATAGTCGAACGAGACGGCGGTCTCGCCCAGTTCCTCCGCCAGGCGCCGGCCATTCTCGCTCGCCTGGCGCCGGCCGGTCTCGTTGAGGCCGATATCCTTCTGCCCCTGGAGCCGGCCTTCCGCATTCCAGTCGGTCTGGCCGTGACGGATCAGATAGATGAGCACGGCATGCGACCTCGAAGGTTCTGAGCTATTCCTTGGAGACGGTGATGTCCGGTGCATCGACGGCCTTCATGCCGACGGTGTGGTAACCGGAATCGACGTGATGAACTTCGCCGGTCACACCGGTCGACAGATCCGATAGCAGATACATGCCCGACTTGCCGACTTCGTCGGTCGTGACGTTGCGCTTCAGCGGCGAATTGTACTCGTTCCACTTCAGGATGTAGCGGAAGTCGCCGATGCCGGAGGCGGCCAGCGTCTTGATCGGGCCGGCGGAGATCGCGTTGACGCGAATACCGCGGCCGCCCATGTCGACGGCGAGGTAGCGCACGGACGCCTCGAGAGCCGCCTTGGCGACGCCCATGACGTTATAGTGCGGCATAACCTTTTCAGCGCCGTAATAGGTGAGCGTCAGGATCGAACCGCCGTCGTTCATGATCCTTTCCGCACGGGCGGCAACCGCCGTGAACGAGTAGACGGAGATGTCCATCGTGCGGGTAAAGTTGTCACGCGTCGTTTCGATGTAGCGGCCGGTCAGTTCGTCCTTGTCGGAAAACGCGATGGCGTGCACGACGAAGTCGATCTTGCCCCACTTGTCTTCCAGGTTCTGAAAGACGGCGTCGATGCTTTCCAGATTGGTCACGTCGCAGTCGCCGGCCATGAAGGCATTCAATTCCTGGGCGAGCGGTTCGACGCGCTTGCGCAGGTTTTCGCCCTGCCAGGTGAAGGCGATTTCGGCTCCCTGTTCGTGACAGGCCTTGGCGATACCCCATGCGATCGAGCGATTGTTTGCGACGCCCATGATGATGCCGCGCTTGCCTGCCATGAGGCCGGGACCCTGAACCATGTTCTGCTTCCTTGAGACTTTCGATTGAACCTGCCTATGGCATAGCCGGCATCACGGTTCAAGATTGGACCGGATCATCAACTGTTAGGCAGCGTAACAAAGGGTGTGATTGTTACAAATGCTTCATAAAAACAAGCCTTCGCGCATGACACGCATCAAGTCCGTGACCTTGTCGTCGGGCTTTTCCCACAGCATCACACGCAGTTCGACGGCGAGCGCGCCACGACTGCCTTCGCTATTCGGCAGGCCGAGATCGTCAAGGCGGATGACCTGATCCGAGCTCGACCAGGCCGGTATGCTGATGGCGAGCGGCCCGTTCGGCGTGTCGACTTCGGCCTCGCAGCCGAGCACGGCATTTTCCAGCGTGATCGGCAGCACGGTCTTCAGATCGAAGCCGTCGACCGCAAACTTCTCGTTTTTGGCGACGCGAATGGTGACGGTTACGTCGCCCCGGCCCATGCCCTGCAGCTTGAGCCCCTGGCCCTTGAGGCGAACCACATGCCCCTCGGTCACGCCGCCTTCGAGCTGCACGCGCAGGTCGCGCCCATCCGATAGAGTGATCGGCACGGATCTTTGCCCCAGCAGGTCGTCGATCGTGACCGTGGCCTCGACCACGAGGTCGGGCGCCTTCTCCGGCGGTGGCTGGATGCCGCGAATGCGCCGCACCAGCGAGCTCAAGAGTTCGATCGGAGCCAGCAGCGACACGGGTTTTGCCGCGCCCGAAGGCTCGCCGCTCGCCGCCCTTTCGGCCTCGGCGGCAGCGGCGGCTTCCGTTTCGCGTTTCAGCGTTTCGGCAGCGGCCGCCGCTTCCGGTGTATCGCCGAAGATCCGCGACACCAGATCCTCCGGGCTCTCTCCGGTCGGTTCCGTTTTCGCCTGGCCCG
>DAIMJJ010000090.1:5879-15602 GCA_036722275.1 Rhizobium sp.
CGCGACACCAGATCCTCCGGGCTCTCTCCGGTCGGTTCCGTTTTCGCCTGGCCCGGGTTGGCCGCCCCGGCGGCCCCCTGCGGCGGCGCCTGTGTGCCATTTTGGGACTTGCTCTTGTCTGTCTTGGCCTGCGCCGCCTGGGCTTGGGCCTGGGCTTGAGACTGTGCTTGGGCCTGCGCCTGGGCTTGGGCCTGTGCTTGGGCCTGCTTGTCGGCCTTGGCCTTTTCGGCTTCGGCCCGCGCCAGTTCGGCCATGATCCGCTCGGCATTCGCCTTGGCGGCCTTCGCCTTTTCGGCAGCCTCACGGGCGGCCTGACGCTGTTGCATGATCGTCTGTTCGCGCTCGAGCGCCTCGACCTTTTCGCGCTGCTGGTCGTAGCGGCTGCGCTTGGCCGGGTCCTTCAGGACTTCATAGGCACGGCCGATCTCGGTGAAGCGCCGGTTGGCATCGGGGTCGTCGCGGTTCTGGTCGGGGTGCACGCTCTTGGCTTTCGTCCGCCAGGCCGACTTGATCTCGTCGGCTCCCGCATCGCGCCTTACGCCAAGCACTGAATAAAAATCGCGCATCTAGGCCACCAATTAGCAATGGACCGGGCACTGCCAATCAGGGGCCAATACGCCGGCAAGAACACACAGACCGGCCCGCGAACATCATGGCGGCCGGCTTAACAATGCGGCGAGTATGGCAAGAAGATGCTAATCAGTGGTTACGCAGAAACCCCGGGAATCGCGGGGTATTCGGGCATTGCCCGGCATCAGGGCTGTCGGTCGAAGCTCATCAGCTGCCACTGGCCGGAGCCGGAGGTGCAGGTCTTGCCGGAGAAATAGGCGATGCCCTCGTAGGAGTGCCGGGTGGTCGAGAAGTTGCGGCAGACGACGCCGTTCGACTTCTGCTCCTGGATCGCGGTGACTACGCCGGCGCTGCCGGTCGTGGCATTGGCCCACGGCACGGGATTGCCGCTGCGCGACAGATCGGCCGAGGAGACCGCATTCTGTACGGTCAGCTCGTCGGAACGGCCCTCGGCCGTGTTCTTCTTGGCCACGGTATTGGTCGAGATCGACCGGTCGACGTCCGATCCGAAAAGGTCCATGCCGCCGCCAAAGCAACCGGTCATCGGCAGCGTCACGACAAGAACCATGAGTATTCTGCTCTTACCCAAGGCCTCGCCCTTTTTGCGCTCGTTCGACTTTGCTATGTCTCTCAATGGGCGTCCTGTCCAGTGATCGAACCCTGGGCAATGATGATGAAATTCGGGAGCATTTGAAGCAATATGTCGGAAAATGGGTTAACAAGCGGTGACTTCACCGAGGAAAACGAGCCCTTCGCGCTGTTCGGCGCATGGCTGAAGGACGCGGAAGCCTCGGAGGTCAATGATCCCAATGCGGTCGCGGTTGCGACTGTCGATGAGAACGGCCTGCCGAATGTGCGCATGGTCCTGCTCAAGGGCTATGATTCCCGCGGTTTTGTCTTTTATACGAATTTCGAGAGCCAAAAGGGACAGGAGATTCTCGGCCAGAAGAAGGCGGCCATGTGTTTTCACTGGAAGTCGCTGCGCCGTCAGGTGCGCCTGCGCGGCGAGGTCGAGGTCGTGTCAGACGCCGAGGCCGACGAGTATTTCAATTCCCGCCCGCTTGGCAGCCGTATTGGTGCCTGGGCCTCGAAGCAGTCGCGTCCGCTCGAGGGCCGCTTCGCACTCGAGAAGTCGGTCGCCGAATATACGGCCCGGTATGCGCTCGGCAATGTGCCGCGTCCGCCCCACTGGTCCGGCTTCCGCATCAAGCCGGTGTCGATCGAGTTCTGGCACGACCGCAAGTTCCGCCTGCACGATCGCATCGAGTTCCGCCGGGAAAACCCAGGCGCGCCGTGGCACAAGGTGCGCATGTATCCCTGACGTCCGGTTCCGGCGCGCGACCCCTCTTTGGCGCGTACCGGTCTACTCTCTCCGTGCAGGCTGTCATCGGGTCAGGCGGAAGGGAATGCCGGAGGCGAGCGCCGACACGTAGCGTGGCTTCTGGTAATAGCCGTTGAGCGAGATCCGCGGCAGAAGCATGGGGGTTGCGAGCGAGTGCGTGTCGAGGGTGCCTGCCCGCGTCGTCACGGCCAGTGCGAAGCCCGCTTTTTCGGCAAGGGCCGCGATACGATCGGAGGCACTGCGCCGGTCGCCATAGGGATAGGCAAAGGCCGCCGGACGCTTGCCGGTGATCGCCTCAACATAGTCGGCGCTGCCTGACAGTTCCGCCATTGCCTCCGCATCCGGAAGATAGTCCAGCGCCCGATGGCTCAGCGAATGCGCGCCGAGGCTGGCCAGCGGGTGGCGGGACAATGATGCCAGTTCATCGGCCGGCATCACCAGTTGTCCGACCATGGCAGTCGGGTCGACGCCGACGCTTCGGGCGGCCGCATCGAGCCTGGCGATCGCCCGGCTTTCCTGAGGCCCGCAAATGCCGTCGCAGATGGTGTCACACACCGCCCGCTTGGCTGTCAGGGTCGACACCTCGAACGTCTTGTCGCCGCCATCGGTCTCGATGGTGAAACGGTCCGTGGCGTTGAGCAGAGCCTCCGCCGTCTCCCACCACAGGGTGTGGCTGCGCTCGCTGAAACCGCGGGTCACGAAGACTGTGAAGGGAACGCCGTGGCGTTCGAAGACGGGCAGGGCGTATTGCGCGTTGTCGCGATAGCCGTCGTCGAGCGTGAAGACGGCGAAGGGCCGGTCGTCGGGTTCCCCTGCGAGCAGCCCGGGCACGGCCTCCAGCGGCACGAAGCGGTATCCGTCCGCCTTGAGTTGCCGGATGGCCGTATCGAGGAAGTCCGGCGTGATTTCGAGATGGCCGTTGGCGTCGAGCCGGCGCGGCGTGAAGGGGCGGACGTGATGGAGCGTGAAGATGGCGCCGCGGCCGCGCGCAGCCGTCATCGCTCCGATCCGGCCGAGGATCCGGGACGCTTCAAGACCACCGGTAATTGCGGCCTTGCGCAGGAAGCCTTTGAGAACGGCCTTCATGGTCCTTGTCCGGTTTGCGTTGCAACATCAGGTTTCAGCCTAGTCGGCCGGTGTTAAGCCTTGCTGAATGGTGCGCGGCGTTTCGCGCCTCTTGGGCCGCGGTCCCGGGCCAGCAATCCCTAACGATTGCCGAAAAAGCCATGGCCCGATCCCTTAATCCAGCCTCGTAACATTTACCTTTTGTTAGGCTTGATTGTGAAACTTTTGGTTAACTCTTGTGGATCTCGGTCCAGCTTGCACGATTGTCGCCCCATTCTTGCTCTAGGCAACGTCCGTCTTTGGTCACGCCCGGGACGTTGCCGAACTCACGGTGCCTTACCACAGCCTTGCCGCTCTTGGAGGATGCATGAAGAAGTTGTTGATCGCGCTTTCGTTTTTCCTGGCGATCGCCTCTTTCTCGACCAATGCCAGCGCCGGAAGTGCCCAGCTGCTGCTCGATGCCCGCACCGGCGACGTGCTGGCGTCCGAGAACCCCGACAGCCTTAATCACCCGGCATCGCTGACCAAAATGATGACGCTGTACATGACGTTCGAGGCGATTCGCCGCGGCGAATTGTCCTGGGACAGCAAGGTGCCTTTCTCGAAGTATGCCGCTTCCCGCCCGCCGACCAAGCTGCGCGTCAAGGCAGGCGACGCGATCACCGTCAAGGAAGCCGTGCTTGGCATGATCGTGCAGTCGGCCAATGACGCGGCGGCCGCCATGGCGGAAAAGCTCGGCGGCAGCGAAAGCCAGTTCGCGGAGATGATGACGCGCAAGGCGCGCTCTCTCGGCATGGCAAGGACGGTCTTCGTCAACGCATCGGGTCTGCCCGACGACCGCCAGATCACCACAGCCCGCGACATGTCGACTCTCGGCATCGCCCTGCTGCGTGACTTCCCGCAGGAATATAAGCTGTTCAATACCAAGAGCTTCGTCTTCCGCGGCCGCACGATCAATGGCCACAACAATCTGATGTACCGCTACAAGGGCATGGACGGCATCAAGACCGGCTATACCAATGCTTCGGGCTTCAACCTGGTGAGCGCGGTCAAGGACGGCAATCGCCGGGTGATCGGCGTGGTCATGGGCGGGCGTTCGGCCGCCAGCCGTGACAAGATCATGGAAAAGCTGATCGCCGGCAACATCGCCAAGGCCTCGGGCGGAACGCAGCTGCTGGCCTCCAACTCCACGCGTGTCGGCATGGACATTGCCCGTCTCGGCGACAATATCCCCGTTCCGGCGCCGCGCCAGGATGCGGTTGCCGCCGTGATCGGACTGGCAAGTGGCACACCGGTCGCCGCCTCGACCGTCGGCACCGCCTATGCCGAACCGGTGGAAATGGCGGCCGCCGCCGTCTCCAGCGATGTTGCGGCGCTGACCCCCGAGGCCGAGATCCCGCAGGTGCAGCCGGCAACGGCAGGCACGAATGCCGGCGGTTGGCAGATCCAGATCGCCGCCGCATCGAGCGCAAAGCTCGCCATGGATCTGCTGGCGGACGCCAAGGCCAAGATCGGCGGCGCGCTCGCCAACCGCGACACCTATACGGAGGCCGTCACCCGCGACGGTTCGACCTTCTACCGCGCGCGCTTCACCGGCTTTGCCAGCAAGACCGAAGCCCGCTCGGCCTGCGAACAGCTGGTGAAGAACCGCTATGACTGCGTGCTGATGCCGGCGCGGGGCTGATCGAGGTTCAGGCTGTGGACCTGCCTCGCTCGTTTAGGTCGCGTCTTCGCCGCCGAGGCCGCCGGGCAGCTTGACAAGCTCTTCGGCAAGCCTTGCCGGGACATCCATGCGTTCGTGCAGGATACTCATCACGCCGATATTGCCGCTATCAAACTCGCGGAAAAACAGGTAGTGCCGGCGATAACGGCTAACATAAATGCGGCCCACGATCCCTGACGGAAGAATGAGGTCTGAGGGAAGCGCTCGCCAGATTGCCGGTGTCCGACAGAGTTTCTCCAAGTGGGCGTGCAGACCGCGGATATAGGCTTCCGCCTGACCCTCGCCCCATGTTTCGGCTGTGTCGTGCCAAATCCTATCCTGGGTCGCATTCGCCGCCGGATAGAATAGATAGCCCCCTCGGTCAGGCTTTATTGTTGCGCTGGACCACATCCTCGGCCGATACCGAGACGTACACGCCCTCGTCAGCCCGCATCGCGTCTGTGAAATGTTCGCCAATCCAGGCAGATGCTGCTGACTGTGCCTGACGGTCCCGGCTGACCAGTGCTCGGATATAGTCGTCGGCATCCCGATAGGGACCGCCCATGGCCACCTGACGGTGGACATGCTCGTGAAGATCGTCACTGAGCGTCACTTGAATGCTGCGCTTGCCCATGGCTCGTCCCATGCAACTCGGAAAATGATGTTCCGCGTCGATCTTGGTGTCAACCGTGTTGCGTCCCTCGGAGGCTCAGGATCGCCGAGGACCCTTACGCTCTGGTGCCGCCCACCGTCACCTGATCCATCCTGAGATGCGGCTGGCCGACGCCGACGGGAACCCATTGGCCGGCCTTGCCGCAATTGCCGATGCCCTTGTCGAGCGCCATGTCGTTGCCGACCATGGAAATGCGCTTCATCGCTTCCGGGCCGTTTCCGATCAGCATGGCGCCCTTGACCGGTGCGCCGATCTTGCCGTCCTCGATCATGTAGGCCTCGGTACAGCCGAAGACGAATTTGCCGGAGGTGATGTCGACCTGGCCGCCGCCGAAGGAGACGGCGTAGATGCCGCGCTTCACCGAGGCAATGATCTCCTGCGGGCTCTTGTCGCCGGACAGCATGTAGGTGTTGGTCATGCGCGGCATGGGCTGGTGCGAATAGCCCTGCCGACGGCCGTTGCCGGTCGCCTTCATGCCCATCAGCCGGGCGTTCTGCCGGTCCTGCATGTAGCCCACAAGGCGGCCGTTCTCGATCAGCACGTTATAGGCCGACGGTGTGCCCTCGTCGTCGACGGTAATGGAGCCGCGACGTGCATCGATCGTGCCGTCATCGACGACGGTGACGCCGGGGGCGGCGACCATCTCGCCCATCAGACCGGCAAAGGCCGAGGTCTTCTTGCGGTTGAAGTCGCCCTCGAGCCCGTGGCCGACCGCCTCGTGCAGCATGACGCCCGGCCAGCCGTTGCCGAGCACCACGTCCATGGTGCCCGCTGGCGCGTCGATCGCCTCCAGATTGACGAGCGCCTGGCGCAGCGCCTCGTCGGCACCGTGCTGCCAGCTCTCCTCAGTGAGAAAATCGGTAAAGGCCATTCGGCCGCCGGTGCCGAAGGAGCCGCTCTCCTGGCGGTCGCCCTTGCCGGCGATGACGGAGATGTTGATGCGCGTCATCGGCCGCACGTCGCGCACGCGGTGCCCGTCGGCGCGCAGGATCTCGACCACCTGCCAGCTCGCCGCAATCGAGGCGGTGACCTGGCGCACGGCGTCGTCCTTGTCGCGCAGATAGGCGTCGATCTCGGTCAGCAGCTTCACCTTCTCCTCGAAGCTCGGCGAGCCGATCGGGTTGCCCTCGCCATAGAGCTTGGCATTGGTGCGCTGGGGGGCGCTGGCATAGGAGCCGGAATAGCCGTGGGTGACGGCACCGACCGCATCGGCCGCGCGATTGAGCGCCGAAAGCGACAGCTCGCCGGCATGGGCATAACCCACAGCCTCGCCGGCCACCGCCCTCAGGCCAAAGCCCTGATCGGTGTTGAAGCTGCCGCCCTTCAGCCGACCATTGTCGAAGGTCAGTGATTCGGCCTGGGCATGCTCGACGAACAACTCCCCGTCATCGGCGCCGGACAGTGCTTTTGACACATGCTGACGCAGCGTCATTTCGTCGCAGTCAAACAGGCCGAGAAGGTCGTGGGTCATCTAAATCTCCTTGCGATCGCAGCTGTCATGTAGGCGTATCGCGACCCGCCGACAAGGTTCGACCGGGGAGGGGCCCCGGTCGCGTGCAGTTCCAGATGTCGGGGGTAAGCCCTCACGGCAGCTTGTCGTAGCCTTCGCCGAATCCGGCCAGTTCGATCGGTATGCCGACGCGGTCCTGGTCGGCCGATTCGCGCAGGGCAAACACCGCGTTCTTGCCGGCGCGCAGGATCTTCATCAGTTCCTCGTCAATCTCAACCTCGACATAGCAGCCTTCCGAGAAGCAGCGGGTGAAATAAGCGCGGCCGATATTGTTGCCGTCGACATAGAGCTCCATGCCGTCCTTCAAGAGCACGCCGAGCGGGGCGAGGATTCTCAGGATCTTGGCCTTGCGATCCGCGGTTTTCAGCACCACCACCGACAGCCCGACCTCCGGCCGATCCTCGGCGATGACGTTCTGCATCAGCGCGCATTGCTCGGCCGAGGCGCCGGCCGGCGTGTCGCAGATAACCGACCATGCGCCGTGATTGGAACGGATGGTTCCGGGCTGCTGCTGCTGCGCCCCGGCCGGAGCGGCAAATGCGGCTGTGGCGATGGCGGTTGCGATCAGGCCCGACCGGCAAAGTCTAGGAAGACCCATGGGTACCTCTGGAAATCGAATCATCCCTGACATTCATGGCGTCCGGGCGGGCAAAATGAAAGCCCCGACCCGTGTTTTCCAAGCGAGTGAGGCTTAATTGCGGCCGCCGCGCGCCGCTCTGGAAACCCGTTCTGGAGCTCCAATGGCAAGCTTCGTGGAAGTCCGTCATGTGGAATTGATGAAGCGCAAAAATGCACGGGTGGCAAACGGCCGGGCGTATTGCGAATGTGGCTGATCTGTGATTTTAAACTCGTAGGATAGCATAAAATCTGCGTTATGATTTGATGTGGATCAAACGCTTGTGGGAGAGACATCGTGATAAAGAGAGCTTTTGCAGCATTGGCCGCCACGGCCTGTCTGCTTTTCGCTTCCGGCAGCTTTGCCGACCAGCCGACCGACTGGCAGATGGACATGCAGCCGGCGGCGACGCCGATCATGGAGCAGATCCGCTGGTTTGAGAACTACACCCTGTGGTTCATCGTTCCGATCACCATCTTCGTTCTCATCCTGCTGGTTCTGGTCGTCGTGCGCTTCCGCGCCGCCGCCAATCCGGTTCCGTCCAAGACCAGCCACAACACGGCGATCGAGATCGTCTGGACGGTTGGTCCGGTTCTCGTTCTGCTGTTCTTCGCGATCCCCTCTTTCAACCTGCTCACGGCCCAGCTCACCCAGCCGGAAAATCCGGATGTGACGATCAAGGCGACCGCAACCCAGTGGCAGTGGAACTACGAGTATCAGGGCGAGTCTGAGCTGGCCTTCGACAGCTACATGCTGAAGGAAGAGGACCGCGCCGCCGCCGGCAAGGAAGACAAGAGCGTCTATCCGCGCCTGCTGGCCGTCGACAATGAAATGGTCGTGCCCGTCGGCAAGTCGGTCCGTCTTCTCGTGACCGCCGCGCCGACCGACGTCATTCACGCCTTCGCCATGCCGGCCTTCGGCGTCAAGATCGATGCCGTGCCGGGCCGTCTGAACGAGACCTGGTTCCGCGCCGATCGCGAAGGCCTGTTCTATGGCCAGTGTTCGGAACTGTGCGGCAAGGATCACGCCTTCATGCCGATCGCCATCCGCGTCGTCTCCGAGGAGCGCTATGCCGCCTGGCTGCAGGCTGCCGGCTCCGATCTGGAAGGCGCCAACCGTGCCCTGATGGCCGCTGTCGACAACACGGACAAGTCCGTGCAGGTCGCCGAAAATGTTTCGAATTAAGGAGGAGTGCGGACAATGGCTGGACCTGTTGCCCACGACGATCACGCTCACGGTCAGGGCGCGCATCATGATCATCACGACCACAAGCCCGGTTTCTTTAGCCGTTGGTTCTTCTCGACCAACCACAAGGACATCGGCACGCTTTATCTGATCTTTGCGATCTTCGCCGGCATCGTCGGCGGGGCGCTGTCGGTCGCCATGCGCATGGAGCTGCAGGAGCCGGGCATCCAGATCTTCCACGGTCTGGCCTCGATCGTCTACGGCTTCGAAGGTGACGCTGCCATCGATGGCGGCAAGCACATGTTCAACGTGTTCACCACCGCGCACGCGCTCATCATGATCTTCTTCATGGTCATGCCGGCGCTGATCGGCGGTTTTGCCAACTGGATGATCCCGATCATGATCGGCGCTCCGGACATGGCCTTCCCGCGCCTCAACAACATCTCCTTCTGGCTCGTGATCCCGGCCTTCCTGCTGCTGGTGCTGTCGATGTTCGTCGAAGGCCCGGCCGGCGCCTATGGCGTCGGTGGCGGCTGGACGCTCTATCCGCCGCTCGCGACCTCCGGCCAGCCCGGACCGGCGGTGGATCTTGCGATCTTCGCGATCCACATTTCCGGCGCGTCGTCGATCCTTGGTGCGATCAACTTCATCACGACCATCTTCAACATGCGCGCACCGGGCATGACGCTGCACAAGATGCCGCTGTTTGCCTGGGCCGTTCTGGTCACGGCCTTCCTGCTGCTGCTGTCCTTGCCCGTTCTCGCCGGCGGCATCACCATGCTGCTCACCGACCGCAATTTCGGCACGACCTTCTTTGCACCGGAAGGCGGCGGCGACCCGATCCTGTTCCAGCACCTGTTCTGGTTCTTCGGTCACCCGGAAGTCTACATCCTGATCCTGCCGGGCTTCGGCATCATCAGCCACATCGTCGCGACCTTCTCGAAGAAGCCGGTCTTCGGTTACCTCGGCATGGCCTATGCCATGGTCGCCATCGGTGCCGTCGGCTTCGTCGTGTGGGCGCACCACATGTACACGGTCGGCCTGTCGCTGGCCGCGCAGC
>DAIMJJ010000091.1:0-15500 GCA_036722275.1 Rhizobium sp.
GGCCTGCAGACGGGCGGCGACCTCGTCCGCCACTTCGGCTGGACGGGCGGCTGGACGGTCGAAGAGACTGAGCGCCATGCCGTAGACCGTGCCCTCGAAAGACAGAGCGTTGATGACGTCCTTCATTTCGAGAAAGCAACCGACGCCGCCGGCAAAGACCACGAGGCTCTCCTCTCGGTTGCCAGGCCTGATCTCGATCAGTTTGGGAACGGTGCGGTACGAGCCGTCCGTCATCGCCTCAGCGAGCGCCGGAAGGGTCGGCCAGAGATAAAAGCTGTTGACGTCGAGTTCGATGCCCGTCGCCTGCCAGACGGCATCGATGAAGCGCAGGGCGCGGTTGATGTTGAAGGCTTCGGTGAGCGGCGTACCGGGCTCAATCGGCTTGCGCAGCACCTGGACGGCGAGCGCGGCGAGCAGCGCCTCCAAGCGCACAGTCTCCGCCGACAGCGCCCGCTCTTCCTTCTGTTCCGGTCGTTTCTCGGCCGACATTGCCAAAGGCCCACTCCCCCTAGAGCCGGCAGCATTCCACAACGGTCTTTCGCTTCGGTTAAACACGGCCCGCCATGCCCATCGGCCGCGCCTGCGGCAACCTTGTCAGCGCTGCATCGTTGAACCTACAGTGCAACGAAGACAGAAGGAGAAGGACCATGGAGAGCTATCGTGGCGGCTGCCTTTGCGGCGATGTGCGTGTGGTCGCGTCGGGGCGTCCCTACCGGGTCGGAATCTGTCACTGCCTCGACTGCCGCAAGCATCACGGCGCGCTTTTCCAGACCTCGGCAATCTTTCCCGCGGAGGCGGTGACGATCGACGGCGAGACGCGCGAATATGACGGGAGGTACTTCTGCCCGCGTTGCGGCTCGCCGCTGTTCGGCCGCAGCGGCGACGAGATCGAGGTCAATCTCGGCATCCTCGACGACATCGACCAGTTGAGACCGACCTACGAACTCTGGACCATCCGCCGCGAATCCTGGCTGCCGCCGTTTCCGCTCAACAGGCGCTACGAACGGGATCGCGACGAGACGGGGAGGTCCGAGGCATAACAGGCCGGGCGTCGGCGCCAGTCCCTGTCGTTGCCATCGCGAGTCATGGGGGGGACGCCCGCGGTGCGGGCCAAGCCGCACGGCCGGCCCGGTTACAACAGCCCGAGTTCCGCCAGTTCGCGCTTCAGGTCTTCCGGCATGTCCTCCAGATTGGCGCCAGAGGCGCCAAGGTCGCGAGGGGCGGCGTCGGGTTCGAGGTAGCGCCAGCCCTGGAACGGGCGGCGGGGCGCGGGCGCGGTTTCGATCACCTCCGGCCCGAGCACGAGTTCGCAGCGGGAAATGCCGTCGCCGCCGGTGAAGGTCTTGATGTCGATGAGTCTCTGGCGGGCGGCGACCTGGCCCTTGATCACCCAGTAGAGCGAACCGCCGTCCAGCAGTTCGTCGATGCGCTTGGGCACCATGCGGGTGACGTGGGAGGAATGCGGCTCCAGGCCGGCGGCCATGGCGACCAGCGCCCGCTCCGCGACCCAGTCTTTCAGGTCCTGGATGGAATCGGCACCGACGCAAAGCTTGATCATATGGAGAGCCATGCCCCCGAGATAGACGGTCCACGCGGCGGGTCAAGGGGATGATTGCCGCAGCGGCGCGCGCTGCACAGTTTCGCGCACCGACCTACCCACCGTCATCCTCGGGCTTGTCCCGAGGATCTGCCAAGAGTGGTTCCAGTGACAGCGTTAACAGCGGACAGGTCGAATCCGTCGAAGCGGCAGTGGATGCTCGGGACAAGCCCGAGCATGACGACTTGGCGGTCCCGAAGCCGTTCACTTGAGCTCTGACCGCCGGCGCCCAGATCTCGCTGCCGCACGGAGTGAATGCCGCGGCCCCAACTCCGTCATCCTCGGGCTTGTCCCGAGGATCTACCGAGGCAGGTCCTGCGCACAAGGATAAGATTGCCCGAGGGCCGTCGAAGTCGAGTTCTTCACCGGCGGCAGTGGATGCTCGGGACGAGCCCGAGCATGACGACTTGGCGGTCCCGAAGCCGTTCACCGGAGCTCTGACCGCCGGTGCCCGGATCTCGCTGCCGCACGGAGTGAATGCCGCGGCCGCAACCTCGTCATCCTCGGGCTCGTCCCGAGGATCTGCAGAGGGTTTCTGCGGCACAAGGGTCCGATGGCCCAAGGGCCGTCGAAGTCGAGTTCTTCACCGGCGGCAGTGGATGCTCGGGACAAGCCCGAGCATGACGGCTTTGAGATGCCCAGCCCATCACAGGAGCTCTGACCGCAGGCTTCCAGCGCTCGCTGCCGCAAGGGGTGAATGCCGCGGCCCCAACTCCGTCATCCTCGGGCTTGTCCCGAGGATCTACCGAGGCTGGTCCTGCGAACGGCAGACCTGGGGCCCAAGGGCCTTTGACGTCCAGTCCATCGCAGGCGGCAGGAGATCCTCGGGACGAGCCCGAGGATGACGGCGTGGGCCTAAGCTCGCTCCCACATGTCCTGCAGCAGCGAACCGCATTGGCGGACCGGCCCTGGTGGCGAAAGATCCTCGCCCCTCAGCACTCAACGACATTGACGGCGAGGCCGCCGAGGGAGGTTTCCTTGTATTTCTCGCTCATGTCATTGCCGGTCTGGCGCATGGTTTCGATGCAGGCATCGAGCGGCACGAAATGCTCGCCGTCGCCCTTGAGCGCCAGCGAGGCGGCGGTCACGGCCTTGACGGCGCCCAGCGCATTGCGCTCGATGCAGGGCACCTGGACGAGGCCGGCGACCGGGTCGCAGGTCATGCCGAGATGGTGTTCGAGCGCGATTTCCGCGGCATTCTCGATCTGCTCCGGCGAACCGCCCATGACAGCTGCCAGCCCTGCCGCGGCCATGGCGGAGGCAGAGCCCACCTCGCCCTGACAGCCGACCTCGGCGCCAGAGATCGAGGCATTGTGCTTGATGATGCCGCCGACGGCAGCCGCCGTCAGCAGATAGTCGCGAATGCCGTCCTGGTCGGCATCGGGATGGAAATGCAGGTAGTAGCGGATGGTCGCCGGCACGACGCCCGCCGCGCCATTGGTCGGCGCGGTGACGACGCGGCCGCCGGCGGCGTTCTCCTCGTTGACCGCCATGGCATAGACCGACAGCCAGTCATTGGCGAGCAGCGGGTTCTGCCGGTTGGAGCGCCACTCCTCCTGCAGCTGGTCGTGGATCGAGCGGGCGCGCCGGCGCACGTTCAGCCCGCCCGGCAGACGTCCGTCCTGTTTCAGGCCGCGATCGATGCAGCCGCTCATCGCCTCCCAGATGCGGTCGAGGCCGTCGTTCAACGCATCGCGGTCCATCACCGCTTCCTCGTTGGCCCGTTTCATCTGGGCGATCGTCAGGCCGGAGCGGCGCGCCATGTCGAGCATTTCCTTGGCCGAGGCGAAGGGATAGGGCACCTTGTGGCTGGACGCCGCCTTCTTCGCCTTCTGCATGGCGAGAAGCTCGGTGTCGGTGACGACGAAGCCGCCGCCGATCGAATAATAGATCGTTGTCAGCAGAACGCGCCCGTCCTTGTCGAGCGCCGACAGCCGCATGCCGTTGGCATGACCCGAGAGCGGCACCTTCTTGTCGAAGACGAGATCTTCCTTCGGATCGAAATGATAGCTCGGATGCCCGGGCGGCGTTACCTTGTGGCTGCGCTCGACCTCTTCGACGATGGCGTCCATCTTGTCCGGATCGACCCGGTCGGGCGCCTCGCCGGTCAGGCCGATGATCACTGCCCGGCCGGTGCCGTGACCGATCCCGGTATAGGCCAGCGATCCGTGCAGGCTGGCTTTGAGGGCCGCGACCTGCGCCCCCTGCGGTCGCGGCCAGCTGTCCGAGGCGATGAGATCGAGAAACCGGTTGGCCGCCGTCATCGGCCCCATGGTGTGCGAACTCGAAGGCCCGACACCGATCTTGAAAACATCGAAAACTGAAAGAAACATGCCCGCTCCGCCCTGTTTGGGACAATTTGCCTCAGGCTAGAGGATCATGTCCAGCGAGTGCGGCGACGAACCGACATCGAGTTTGACCGGCGCGACATCCTGCAAGGCGCCAAAACGACAACAGCGCGGACCTTGTCGATCCGCGCTGCCTGAAACCGTTGAAAAATTCCGGTTCAGATGCTGCCAAAAAGATAAGCCAGACACAGAATGCCGGCAAATCCTACCAATGCCCGAAAAGTGACGTTCCAGCAGGATTTCTGGATGCTGTCTTCCATGAAGACTCCGTTTAAGCGTTGATGGCAGAAAGCCATCCCCCGACCGCTTTCGTGTCATGGATTTATTAAAATCCGCGGACCTTCGCAACCGCAAAAAAGGCAAAACAAAGGCACTTGTTGCGCAGCAGCTATGCAGTCAATGCATACGCCGACGCAAATTCAAAGACTTAGCCGGAGGGCAGCCTTGCCGCAGATTGCGCCAGCCCGCCCCGTTTTAGACCAACGTCTTGCGGCGTGGTTAATTCGCTTGTGGAGAAGGGCGTAACTTCGCATAAAAACGGCTCCCCCCTTCGTGCGGAGCCGCCATGACGCTTCTCGACTATCTCGCACTCTTCCTGTTCGCATTCCTGTGGTTCGCCTTCGCCTGGATCACCGGGCAGGGTCGGATCTTCTCACGCACCAGCCTGACCCAAGCCATGGCGGAGCGGCGTCGGCAATGGATCGTCAACTCGCTCGGCCGCGACCTGAAGATGATCGACACGCAGATCCTGTCCGGCCTGCAGAACGGCACGGCCTTCTTCGCCTCAACCTCGATCCTGGCGATCGGCGGCTGCTTTGCTCTGCTCGGCCAGACGGACCAGGTGGATTCGGTGCTGAAGGACCTGCCCTTCGTGGTTGAAAGCGGGCGATCGACTTTCGAACTCAAGGTTTTCGTGCTCACCGCGATCTTCGGCTATTCCTTCTTCAAGTTCGGCTGGTCCTACCGCTTGTTCAACTACTGCACCATTCTGTTCGGCACGCTGCCAATGGCAGAGGAGGCGCGGCGCGACCCCGAAGGTGCGGCCCGGGCGGCGGAACTGACGATCCGTATGAACATCATCGCCGCCAGCCACTTCAATTCCGGCCTGAGGGCCCTGTTCATGTCGATCGGCTATCTCGGCTGGTTCGCCAGCCCCTATGTGTTCATGGCGACTTCGCTCACCGTCTTCGTCGTTCTCTTGCGGCGGCAGTTCTTCTCCGAGGCACGCCTGGCCCTGATCGAGACGACACCGCCCTCGCCTTGAAACGGTCACGTTTGCACGGTCTGGCAGGGCGACGGACGAGACGGCAAGACGGAGAGACAAGGCGTGAGCGCTGATCCTCAAGAGAGCAAGCCCCAGGCGCCGACAACCCGGCGGATCGAGGCACTCGACGCGGCGCGCGGCCTGGCGCTCATCGCCATGGCGACCTATCATTTCACCTGGGATTTCGAGTTCTTCGGCTATCTCGAGCCGGGAACGGCGACCCATGGCTGGCTGAAGATCTATGCCCGCGCCATTGCCTCAAGCTTCCTCTTCCTCGCCGGCTTCAGCCTGGTGCTGGCGCATTATCCGACGCTGAGGGCGCGCGCCTTCGCCAAACGGCTGGCCGTCATCGTCGCCGCCGCGCTCGCCATCACCATGGCCACCGCGATCGCAGTGCCGGACGGCATGATCTTCTTCGGCATCCTGCATGCCATTGCCGCCGGCAGCCTGATCGGCCTTGCCTTCCTCAGGCTGCCGCCGTTCGTCACGCTGGCGGTCGCCGCCGGGGCGATTGCGCTCCCCAATCTCTATCGCTCGGAGATCTTCGACGCGCCGGCGTTGCTGTTCGTCGGCCTGTCCGAACACCTGCCGCGTTCGAACGACTATGTGCCGCTGCTGCCCTGGGCCGGAGCCCTGTTGATCGGGATTGCCGCCGCCCGGATGGCCGGCGCCTTGGGCCTGATGCCGGCTTTGGCGCGATTGCCGAAGGGCCCGGGCTGGCTGAGGCTTGCCGGTCGCCACAGCCTGCTCGTCTATCTCCTGCACCAGCCGGTGTTGATTGCGCTGGTCTATATGATCTCGATCATAGCGCCGCCACAAAAACCTGATTCTATCCAGTCCTACCTGGCGAGCTGTGAAAATGCTTGCCTGGCCGAAGGCTCGGCGGCGGATCTCTGCAACCGCTTCTGCGCCTGCACGCTCGACCGGCTGCAGCAGCAGTCGCTTCTTGATCCACTCCAGTCTGGCGCAATCTTGCCGGACAAGGATGCACGGATCGTAGAGCTTGCGCGTGAATGTTCGGCCACCAGTCAATGACAGGACCTGATCATGAATGCCTATAGATTAAAGCCGCTCAGCTTTCCCTGGCCCCCGGTGCTTTACGGGCTGGCCATACTCCTCGCCCTGCTGGCCGACCGCTTCCTCGGAATTCTGCCCTCGGTGATGCCCAACGGCTATCTGTTCTACGCGATCGGCGCGCTGCTGGTGGCGACCGCGCTCTTTCTTGACCTCTGGGCGATCAAGACGCTGGTCGACTACCGCACCACGGTCATGCCGCATCGCGGCGCGGCAAGGCTCGTGACCTGCGGACCCTTCCGCTACAGCCGCAACCCGATCTATCTCGGCTATACGCTGATCACGCTGGCGCTCGGCTTCCTCACCGGCAATGCCTGGTTCTTCGTCGCGGCAATTGCAGCAGCGATCGTCACCACCATGATCGCCATCCGCAAGGAGGAGATGCATCTCCTGGCGCGCTTCGGCATCGATTTCGAGCAATATTGCCGGCGCACGCGGCGCTGGATCTGAGGACGTCCGGACCGGACCGCCTCGGGCGCGGACGATCGGCGCGGATCACGTTCCGACGCCGATCTCCACCATACGCGTCAGGCACGTCTCTTCGGCATTGTCGAGCTCGGCGAGCGTCTCATCGATGTCGCGCCGCTTCTGGCGCAACTCGTCGCGCTTCTCGTCAATCTTCTTCAGCATCAGCTTGAGCTGGCCGATCTCGCCCGGCGGTTCCTTGTAGACGTGGATAATTTCGCGGATTTCGGCTACAGTGAACCCTATCCGCCGGCCACGCAGGATTTCCTGCAGCAGGTGGCGGTCGGCAGCGCGGTAGAGGCGCGTGCGGCCGCGACGCTCGGGATGGATCAACCCTTCGTCTTCATAGAAGCGCAAGGTGCGGGTCGAGACTCCAAATTCGCGCGTCAGTTCAGTTATACTGTAAAACTTCTTCACAACCGTTCCGATTCATTAGGGAAACGGTATGATATTGACTTTTACGTATAAGTCAATTTTTCGCGCGTTCAGCGTCCGGCGAACCACCAGGTGGCCAGTCCGAGGAAGGCGAAGAAGCCGGTAATATCGGTAACGGCGGTGACGAAAACGGCCGAGGAAACCGCCGGGTCCGCCCCGACCTTGTCGAGCAGAAGCGGGATCAGAATGCCGGCGATGGCGGCCGCGAACATGTTGATCAGCATGGCGGTCGCGATGATGCCGCCAATATTGACGTCCTGGAACCAGAAGCCGGCAATCACGCCGATCAGGATGCCGAACACCATGCCATTGAGGAGCCCGACGCCGGCCTCGCGGCGCACGACCCGCCAGGCATTGTGGATGTCGAGGTCGCGGGTGGCGAGCGCCCGCACCGAGACGGTCATGGTCTGCGAGCCGGCATTGCCGCCCATGCCGGCGACGATCGGCATCAAAACGGCGAGCGCCACGATCTCCTCGATCGTCGCCTCGAACAGCGAAATGACCGAAGCGGCGAGGAAGGCGGTCAGAAGATTGACAAGCAGCCAGGGAATGCGCGAGCGCGAAGTCTCCCGCACGCTGTCCGACAGTTCTTCGTCGCCGACGCCGCCGAGGCGCATCAGGTCTTCCTCGGCCTCTTCCTGGATCACGTCGACGACGTCATCGATGGTCAGCACGCCGACGAGGCGGCCATTCTCGTCGACGACGGCGGCCGACAGAAGGTCGTATTGTTCGAAGACCTGCGCGGCCTCTTCCTGGTCCATCTCGGCCGGAATGGGATAGCTGGTCTCGCGCATGATCGTCTCGATCTTCTCCATGCGCTTGGTGCGCAGGATGCGGTCGAGGCCGACGGTGCCGAGCAGCTTGAAAGTCGGATCGATCACGAAGATCTGCGAAAACGTCTCCGGCAGATCCTCCTCGTCGCGCATATAGTCGATCGTCTGGCCGACCGTCCAGAACGGTGGTACGGCGACGAATTCGGTCTGCATGCGGCGACCGGCCGAGCTTTCCGGATAATCGAGGGCGCGCCGCAGGCGCACGCGCTCAGTGAACGGCAGCTGCGCGAGGATCTCTTCGCGGTCCTCGTGGTCGAGGTCTTCGAGAATGTAGACGGCGTCGTCCGAATCGAGCTCGCCGATGGCAGCCGCGATCTGGGCATTGGGCAGGTGCTCGACGATCTGCAGGCGGATCGCCTCGTCGACCTCGGTCAGCGCCGTCATGTCGAAGTCGTCGCCGAGCAGGCGCACCAGCGCGATGCGCTGATCCGGCTGGATCGCCTCGATCAGGTCGCCGAGTTCCGATTCGTGCAGGCGCGCGACGCGCTGGCGCAGGAAAAGCAGGTCGCGATCGGCGATCGCCGCGCCGACCAGCGTCAGGAAATCGGAGCGGATCGAGCCGTTTTCGGCATAGATGTCCTCGAGATCCTCGTCCGGGACGGGGGCGCGAACGCGGATGTCTTCGCCGGTCTCGGTCATGCTCGCGCCCTCGCCAAATCAAATCACTGCCACGCTTCCTGTCGCCATGGAGAATGGCTGCGGAAACCGCATTGTCAACAACCGCCAGACAGAGCGCACGAGGTGATATGCAATTGCCGGCGCTTCCTGCTAACCTATTGGCGAAGCGGGGTCCAGCCTCGATTGCGCCGCCGCTGTGCCTGCCTGCCCCCGATGCCAAGAGGTGCCTTGTGAGCGTCCGTCCGATCATCCGTTTTCCCGATCCCCTGCTCAAGCGCCCGTGTCTGCCGGTCGAGGTCTTCGACCCCGCTCTGAGCGCCCTTGCCGATGACCTCTATGACACGATGAAGGCTGCTCCCGGGGTCGGGATCACGGCCGCCCATATCGGCGTCCTGCTCCGTCTGGTCGTCCTCGATCTGGAAGACCTCGGCGGACGACGGGACTTTGCCAATCCGGAGATCCTGTGGTCGTCTCCCGAGACCATGGAGCACACCGAAGGCAGCGTCTCCATGCCGGGCGCCACGGAAACCGTGACCCGGCCGCGCGCGGTCGATATCCGCTACCGCGATCTCGGCGGCATCATCCACGAGGAGCGGCTGGAGGGTTTTCCCGCGATCTGCATGCAGCACGAGATCGACCAGCTGGACGGGATCTTCTGGCTGCAGCGCCTGTAGAAGCTGAAACGCGACCGGCTGGTCAAGAAATGGGAAAAGGCGGTCAAGACGCCGTAGGCGCCCCTCCCCGAACCAACGGCCCCGTCATGCGTTGTCTGCGAGAAACCGCAACAAGGAGCAGACGCCATGGCAACCGGTGACGACAAGAAGGCCTTGAGCCGCGAAGAAGACTACCGCGACTTCGAACAGCGCGACATCGAGAACGGCTGGCCCTATGATGACGAGGCGGGCGCCGTGGCACCTCCGGTCGGCAATGGCGCCTATGGCGAGGAGGCGAACTTCGATCGCGAGCGCAATGGCGGCTATCGCGTGACGGGCGTCGCCGGGGACGGCCAGCAGATGCCGCTGCGCTCGCCCGTGCTGCCCGAGACGGACCACCGCGAAAACAGCGACCAGCTGGAGGCCAACATTGCGGCCGCGCTCGAAGACATGCCGGACGCGCTGCTCACCGGCATCGACATCCATGCCGATGGCCATGTCATTACCCTGAGGGGCGCGGTCGACACGCCGGAGGAGCGCCGCAGCATCGAATTGCGGGTGCTGGGCGTGACCGGGGTCTCCGAGGTGAAGAATCGCATTACCACGATGGGCGTCGACACCCACATCCCGAGCGACGTCGACTGACAGAACCGCCGCGATAGCGAGGCGACCGCCCGGCGGGCGCAAAACGGAAAAGAGATCCGGAAACGACAAAGCCGGCTGCCTTTCGGCGAGCCGGCTTTCGTATTCTTCCCGAAGGAAGAATGGTGCGGTCGAGAAGACTCGAACTTCCACGTCTTGCGACACAGCGACCTCAACGCTGCGCGTCTACCAATTCCGCCACGACCGCATCTTGGTAGCGCCGAATTGCTCCGGCGGGGCTGCATGTAGCAAAAGCCCTTCGGGTGCACAAGGCCAAGATGACAGTTTTTTGCGATTAAATCGAAACAGCCATTTTGGCCCTCCGGCGGCCTTGCCCCGCCGCCCTTGAAGTTCCGGGGTTTTCTTGCCAAGTAGAGGGAAAATGAGGGCTTTTCCCGATGCAGCGCACCGACCTTTCCACTGAAATGTTCGCTGAGCCCGGCTCGCCGCCGGTGCGCTGGCGCATCTCCGACGGCCTTGTTCCCTATGAGCAGGCGGTCGCCGAAATGGAGCGCCAGGTGGCCGCGATTGCCGACGGCAAGGCCGACGAACTGGTCTGGCTGCTCGAGCATCCGCCGCTCTATACGGCGGGCACCAGCGCCGATTCCGCCGACCTGATCGACCCCGAACGCTTTCCCGTCTTCGCCACCGGCCGCGGCGGCGAGTACACCTATCATGGCCCCGGCCAGCGCGTGGCCTATGTGATGATCGACCTCAAGCGCCGGCGCCAGGACGTGCGCGCCTATGTCGCCGCGCTCGAGGAAGTGGTCATTCGCACGTTGGAGAAGATGAACGTCAAGGGCGAACGGCGCGAGGACCGGGTCGGCGTCTGGGTCCGGCGGCCGGAAAAACCCGCCCTGCCCGACGGTTCCATGGCCGAGGACAAGATTGCGGCCCTCGGCATCCGGCTGCGCCGCTGGGTGAGCTTCCACGGCCTGTCGATCAATGTCGATCCGGACCTCTCGCATTTCTCCGGCATCGTTCCCTGCGGGATCAGCGCCTACGGCGTCACCAGCCTCGTCGATCTCGGCCAGCTGGTGATGATGGCCGATGTCGACATTCGCCTGCGCGAGGCCTTCGAGGAGGTATTCGGCCCGACGGTCCGCGAAAGCGCGCCGAATGGCGGCGATTCGCCATCGCTTGTGACCAGCGCCTGAAGCCTCGCCTTCCCCGCCACCCGCCCGCCGGTCGCGCATGGCAAACCGCGGCTCAGGCCCCGTACCAGCTGTCATCATGCGAGGGGGCAAATCCCCGTACCGGCCGCCGCGCAAACGGCCTTGATCGACTCTCCCGTGCATGCTTGGTGAGACCTTTCGCGAGGACAGCCACCATGCCGAAAGATCGCCCCCAGGGCACCGACACCACCATCCACGGCATGGTCCTGATGGCCGGCTGCATGCTGGTGCTGCCGTTCATGGACGCGATTGCCAAATACATGGCCAATGTCGAGGGCATGTCGCCCGGCCAGGTGAACTTCTACCGCTTCTTCTTCCAGGTCGTGTGCATCGTGCCCTTCCTCATCGCGGTGAGTGGCTGGGGAGCGCTTTCGGCCAAACGGCCGGGGCTCAACCTGCTGCGCGGCGTGCTGCACGGAGCGGCGAGCCTGATGTTCTTCACCGCCGTGAAGTACATGCCGCTCGCCGACGTCTTTGCCATCTATTTCGTCGAGCCGTTCATCTTGACCGCTCTGTCCGCCATCTTCCTCGGGGAGAAGGTCGGCTGGCGACGCTGGCTGGCGATCGTCGTCGGCTTTGGCGGCGCGATGATCGTCATCCAGCCAAGCTATGCGGTGTTCGGTCTCACTTCGCTCCTGCCGGTCGCCTGCGCCTTTCTCTACGCGCTCTACATGTTCCTCAACCGTGCCGTCGGCGAAGCCGATTCGCCGGTGACCATGCAGACCATGGCCGGCATCGGCGGCACGCTGTTCATGGGCGCCGTGCTACTCGCCGGGAATGCCGCGGGACAGGCCGACTTCGCCATATCGCTCCCCTCCTCCTGGCTGGCGCTTGCCCTGCTGGTCATTCTCGGCACGATTTCCGGCTATGCGCACCTGATCGTCGTGCGCGCCTTCCGCATGGCGCCGCTCTCGGTGCTGGCGCCGTTCCAGTATTTTGAGATCATCGCCGCGACCATTTTGGGGTATGCCCTGTTCGGCGATTTCCCGACTGTCTCGAAATGGGCCGGCATCGTCATCATCGTCGGCTCCGGCCTGTTCATTCTCTGGCGGGAACAGCGCCGCGCCGTCGAAAGGCGACAATCTTAATCTTTTGCGAACCCATTCGTTAACGCCCCGGCTTGGCGGAAACGAAAGGTTTTGCGGGCAATCTGCCCCCGGTTTCATGATGAAACAGGGATAGAAAGATGAGCGATTTCAGGCTCTCTTTTCCGGCATGTGTCGTCGCCGGGAAGGCCAGGCTGTCCACAGAGGACCTCATGCTGCTGCGCAGGCACACATTTGCGGAGGGTGTCCGCACGCCCGACGACGTCGTGACCCTGATGGCGCTGAACGCCAGCTGTCCCGAAAAGTGCCCCGAATGGGCCGACTATTTCGTCGAGCAGCTGGCCGCTTTCCTCGTTCACCACTGCTATCCCATCGGCTCGCTCGACGAGATCAATGTCGAGTGGATCCGTGAGGTGCTCACCGACGACGGCGTGATCCATGGCGAGCTGGAGTTTCTGGCCGTACTGCACATGCACGACATCGCCCGTCATGTGCCGGCACCGCTGCGTATGCTCCTGCTCGACCAGCTGCGGATCGCGATTGCCGAGGGACGCGGTGCCTATGCCCGCATGCGCAGCCTTCGAAGCGGCATCGGCGCCGACGACGTCGCCTTCGTCCACCGCATCCTGCGCGACCGTCTCGGACGGGACGCAGCGGCGTTATCGCCGGCCAAGGTGGCGCTGCTCGAGAGGATCGAAGGTCAGGTCCCGGCCGACCAGCGCCATCCCGACTGGAAGCCGTTCATGGACACGATCATCCGAAGCCGCCCCGTCCGTCGGGTCGAGCGGCCGCGCCGTTGGCTACACGTACCCGATTCGCTTTTCCTCGAGGACGAAGAGGAGCTGGTGGCATGATCCGGACGCCCCCCTGCAAAAGGGACAGGAAAGGCGTGGGACGATGACGAATTTCGAAACCGCCCTCGTCCTGCTCGGCGTCAATCTCGGCCTGATCTGGCTGATGATGGCCGCCCCGCTCGGCACGCGCACGATCCGCCTGCGCCGGCATCTGGACAAGCGGCCGGAAGAGGTCTGGAACATGGCCCGGCCGGCCGGCGGCCTGGCGGACTGGCATCCCGCCGTCTCTTCCGTGCGCCCGGTCGCGGGCAAGCCCGATCGCCTTGAACTGCTCTATCGCGACGCCGACCGCAACGGCCGGCCGATCACCCGGGAGCTGGCGATCGACAGGACCGGGGTGACCGCCGACGGCGAATTCTCCTGCGAGCTTCGCATCGTCGCCGACAGCGCGCTCGACATCGATTTCTGGTCCGGCTACCGCGAGGTCCGCCGGATCGGCCCGGCAAGCCACGGCTCGACGTTGACCATCGAGCAGACCGACAGCTATCGCGGCCTGGGTTTCCTGCTCTATCGCTATCTGCTGCTGGCGCGCGAGATGAAGGCACTCGAACGGCATATCGACGGCGCCCGCCCCGGCCGCTCGCGGCTCGAGCATCCGCTTAGCCAGGCGGGGCTCGCCACGCTCTCGACGCTGATCCTCTGGCCCTTCTTCGGCCTCGATGCGACGGGCCTGATGATCTCGGTCTTCCTGACCCTTGTCATCGTCTTGCACGAGCTTGGCCATATGGTCGCGTTCCGCGCCTTCGGTCATCACCACACCCGCATGATCTTCGTGCCGCTCCTCGGCGGCATCGCCATCGGCGGACGGCCCTATGCCAGCCGCTTCGAGGTCGCGACCTGCGCCCTGATGGGTGCCGGCGTCTCCGCCTTTGTCGTGCCGATCCTGATCGCCGCCCACCGTGCCGCGGGCGACGGGGCGCTCGGCGCACCCGTTCTCGTTCTGATGCTGATCCTGACCGCTTTCAATCTGCTCAATCTGCTGCCGATGCACCGGTTCGACGGCGGCCAGGTGCTGCGCCAGATCTTTGCCGACCGGCACCTGCAGACGCTCGCCACCTTCGCCATTGCACTGGCGGTCGTATGGACCGGCTGGCGCATCGGGTTGCCGCCACAGGCGCTCATCGCCGGGCTTGCCGTCTTCTCGCTCATGAGCCTGATCCGCAGCCGCAAGGTCAGGCCGCGTACCGAACTGAAGCCGATGACGCCGCATGAGCGGCTGCTGACCGGCTTCGGCCTTTGCGCGGCCCTTGTCATCCATGCCGGCGGCGTCATCTATGCCTGTGAACGACTGTTCCCGGGCGAGGGCTTCTGAACGCCTTGCCCTTGACTTGGCCGGACCGAACGGCTCCAAAGACAGGCATGGACACCGTAAACCCTTCCCTTCCCGACGGCTATTCGGCCGTGCCCGCCGGCAAGATCGCCAACGTCGTCACCTGCCTCGAAATGCGGGAACGCCCGCCGGCAAGGCCCGTGCCGCCGGCCGATGCCGCGTTGCGTGTAGACCGATGGGAGAAGCCGGAGCTTGCCGCATACCGCGCCCTGGTTCGCGAGATCGGCGAGGAATGGATGTGGTTCTCCCGCCTTGTCATGCCCGACGATCAGCTCTCGGCGATTGTCGGCGATCCGGACGTTCACGTCTATGCGCTGAAGGACGGCGAGCGCCGCGTCGGACTGCTCGAGCTGGATTTCCGCACGCCGGGTGAATGCGAGCTGACCTTCTTCGGCCTCGTGACCGAAGCGATTGTTCAGGGCGCCGGCCGCATCCTGATGAACACGGCGATCGACAAGGCCTGGGAAAGACCGATCGGCCGGTTCTGGGTGCACACCTGCCATTTCGATCACCCGGGTGCGGTGTCCTTCTATCAGCGCTCGGGTTTTCGCCCTTACGCCTTCATGGTCGAGGTGACCGACGATCCGCGACTGACCGGACAGATGCGACGCGATGCGGCGCGGCATGTGCCGCTGATCGACGCGCCCTGACCGTCCAACCCGTTTAGACGTTTGAACATGAAAGACGCCGTCCGATACCCGGCTCACGGGTAGAGCACGGCGTCGATTAGAGAAGATTTGCGACCGTCCTCACTTAGGGAGAAGAGACCATGGATACACGCGCCGCCGTCGCCGTTCAGGCCGGCAAACCGCTGGAGATCATGACCGTTCAGCTCGAAGGCCCGCGGGCCGGCGAGGTTCTGATCGAGGTCAAGGCGACCGGGATCTGCCATACCGACGACTTCACGCTTTCGGGCGCCGATCCGGAGGGCCTGTTCCCGGCGATCCTCGGCCATGAGGGCGCCGGCATCGTCGTCGATGTCGGCCCGGGCGTCACCTCGGTCAAGAAGGGTGACCATGTCATTCCGCTCTACACGCCCGAATGCCGCGAATGTTATTCCTGCCTGTCGCGCAAGACGAACCTGTGCACGGCCATCCGCTCGACGCAAGGGCAAGGCCTGATGCCGGACGGCACGAGCCGCTTCTCGATCGGCAAGGACAAGATCC
>DAIMJJ010000092.1:0-15421 GCA_036722275.1 Rhizobium sp.
CGCCGGCCGCTCCTCACCCCCCTCAAGGGGGGAGATCGGGTGCGGCTGGCCGCTCGCAACACCTCCCCCTTGAGGGGGGAGGTCGCCGCGAAGCGGCGGGTGGGGGTGATCCCGGCAACGAGTTCGACCTCGGCGGTACACGCTGACGATCTGCACATCACCCCACCCCGGAGCTTTGCTCCGACCCTCCCCCTCAAGGGGAGGGTGGGGCCGCGACGCCTCCCCTCGCCAATCACCCTCCTTGAGGGGGAGATGTCCGCGCTTCGACAGGCTCAGGGGATAGAGGGGGGCAAAGCGCCCACAGCCGAAACCCTCTTCTCCCCAGCGGGGAGAAGTGCCGAGCGTAGCGAGGCGATGAGGGGGCCAAGTGCGCCAAGCCCAATGAGCTTCGCTCCCCCTCATCCGGCGCTACGCGCCACCTTCTCCCCGCTGGGGAGAAGAGGAGCCTCAAACCTCGACCAGCGCGTCCAACTCCGGCAAAAGCACCACGCTCTCCTGCTCGTTGGGATCTGTCCGGGCGATCAGCGCCGTGCAGGGCGCGTTGGAAAGATTGGCGGGCAGGTGCGGCACGCCGGCCGGGATATACATCAGTTCGCCGGCGTGCAGGATCACGTGGTTCTCCAGCCGGTCGCCGTACCAGGTATGCGCGGAGCCCGACAGGCAGTAGATCGCCGTCTCGTGGTTCTCGTGCAGATGGGCCTTGGCCTTCGCGCCCGGCGGCATGGTCAGAAGATGCATGCAGATGCCCGTCGAACCAACCGTCTCCGCCGAAATGCCGGCAAAGTAACTGAGGCCCTGCTTTCCGTCATAGGTGGTGCCGGGCCTGACGATCCGGCAGGTAGGCTTCGATGACAGATCCATGCGCGTACTCCTCCTTGATGTCCGACATGCCCGCAAAGTCTGATAGGCCGGCCCAAGCCCGCCATGTATTGATAATGTGCAAGAGGCGCGCCGCCTTTGCAAGAAAGCCCATAGGTTCCGCTCGATGACCGCTCCTTTTTCCGTCGTGTCCGCCAAGGATCTCTGTCTCACCTTCCAGACAGGAGACGGGCCGGTCCACGCCCTGTCGAATGTCAATCTGGAGGTGAAGAAAGGCGATTTCGTCTCCTTCATCGGCCCGTCCGGCTGCGGCAAGACCACCTTCCTGCGGGTGATCGCCGATCTCGAAAAACACACCTCCGGCACGATCACCGTGAACGGCATGACGCCGGAAAATGCCCGCAAGGATCGCTCCTACGGTTATGTCTTCCAGGCCGCTGCGCTTTATCCGTGGCGCACGATCGAGAAGAACATCGCCCTTCCACTGGAGATCATGGGTTTCTCGAAAGAGGAACAGAAGAAACGCATCGAGCAGACGCTGGAGCTCGTCAATCTTTCGGGCTTCGGCAAGAAATTCCCCTGGCAGCTGTCGGGCGGCATGCAGCAGCGCGCCTCGATCGCCCGCGCGCTCGCCTTCGACGCCGACCTGCTGCTGATGGACGAACCCTTCGGCGCACTGGACGAAATCGTGCGCGATCACCTCAATTCCGAACTGCTGAAGCTCTGGGACCGCACCAACAAGACGATCTGCTTCGTCACCCACTCGATCCCGGAGGCGGTCTACCTCTCGACCAAGATCGTCGTCATGAGCCCCCGTCCCGGCCGCGTCACCGACATCATCGAATCCACCCTTCCGCGGGAACGCCCGCTCGACATCCGTGAGACGCCGGAATTCCTGGAAATCGCCCACCGCGTGCGCGAGGGCCTGAAGGCGGGGCACTCTTATGATGAATAGTGTTCGGCTATCCCGGTCCACGAACTCGCCCTTCACCCTGACTCTCTTCCTGCACGCGGGGAGAGAGGACGGCCAAGGCGGAGCCACTCGTCCCTTCTCCCCGTCAGAACGGGGAGAAGGTGCCGGCAGGCGGATGAGGGGCAATGGAACCTGTCGTGTCAGCGGGAGGGGTACCCCCCTCTGTCACTTCGTGACATCTCCCCCTCAAGGGGGGAGATCGGGAGCACACCGTTTCCGTTTGACCATCGTCAACCACGCCAGAGGAAAGGCGAGCGTCATCCGCAGATCGATCTCCCCCCTTGAGGGGGAGATGCCCGGCAGGGCAGAGGGGGGTGTACGCCTGACCCGGGAGCCGCGCCCATGACCGCCCCTTCCCTCTTCCGGGATCGCATCCTGCCCGTCCTGACCGTCGTGTTTGCCATCCTCGTCGTCTGGCACGTCTTCGTCGTCTATCTCAACGCCCCCTTCGTGCGTGACCAGGCGGCGCGGGCGAATGAGACGATCAGCTTTGGCCAGCTCGTCGAACGCACCTTTGCCCAGGAGCGTCCGGTGCTGCCGGCGCCGCACCAGATCTTCATCGAGCTGTGGGACACCACGGTCAACAAGGCGATCACCTCCAAGCGCAGTCTCGTCTATCATGCCGGCGTCACGCTGTCGGCGACCCTGCTCGGCTTCGTCATCGGCACCGTGCTCGGCATCCTGCTGGCCGTCGGCATCGTGCACAACCGGGCCATGGATCGCTCGCTGATGCCCTGGGTCATTGCCAGCCAGACGATCCCGATCCTGGCGATTGCGCCGATGATCATCGTGGTGCTCAATTCGGTCGGCGTGTCCGGCCTGCTGCCCAAGGCGCTGATCTCGACCTATCTGTCCTTCTTCCCGATCGTCGTCGGCATGGTGAAGGGTCTGAGAAGCCCGGACACCATCCTGCTCGACCTGATGCACACCTATAACGCCAGCCCTGCCCAAACCTTCTGGAAGCTCCGCTGGCCGGCCTCGATGCCCTATCTCTTCACCTCGCTGAAGGTCGCAATCGCGATCTCGCTGCTGGGTGCCATCGTCGCCGAACTGCCGACCGGTGCGGTCGCGGGCCTTGGCGCGCGTCTGCTGTCGGGCTCCTATTACGGGCAGACCATCCAGATCTGGGCGGCGCTGTTCATGGCGGCGGCGCTCGCCGCCGTGCTCGTGTCGCTGGTCGGCTTCGCCCATACAAGGGTGCTGCAACGCATGGGGGTCAAGCCATGAACGGCTATCTCGTCTTCGCCCTCGTCTTCTGGCTCTCGGCCTGGGCCTTCAACGAATGGCTGGTGCGCCGGCGTTTTGCCGATCCGACCCTGCGCCGCCTCGCCAACATCGCTGTGCCGCTGATCTTCGGCATCACGCTGCTGGTCATCTGGGAATGCCTCGTCCACGGCTTCAACATTCCCGCCATCCTCTTGCCGGCACCCTCGATGATCTGGGCGCGGCTCGTCTCTTCCGTGCCGACGCTGTGGGCCGACTTCCAGCAGACCTTCCTCAAATCGGTGCTGACCGGTTATGCGCTCGGCTGCGGGCTTGGTTTCGTCGTCGCCATCCTGGTCGATCGCTCGCCCTTCCTGCAGAAGGGCCTGCTGCCGATCGGCAACTTCGTGTCGGCGCTGCCGATGGTCGGCGTCGCGCCGATCATGGTCATGTGGTTCGGCTTCGACTGGCAGTCCAAGGTCGCCGTGGTGGTCATCATGACCTTCTTCCCCATGCTGGTGAACACCGTGCAGGGCCTGTCTGCCGCAAGCCACATGGAGCGCGACCTGATGCGCACCTATGCGGCCTCGTGGTGGCAGACGCTCGTCAAGCTCCGCCTGCCGGCGGCCTGGCCTTTCATCTTCAACGCGCTCAAGATCAATTCGACGCTGGCCCTCATCGGCGCCATCGTGGCAGAGTTCTTCGGCACCCCGATCGTCGGCATGGGGTTCCGGATTTCCACGGAAGTGGGGCGCAGCAATGTCGACATGGTCTGGGCCGAGATCGCGGTCGCCGCGCTCGCAGGTTCGATCTTCTACGGCTTGGTGGCACTTGCAGAACGCTGGGTCACCTTCTGGCATCCGTCTGTCCGTGGTGGACAGGCGTAAAACAAGAAAGAGGGAACAGAAAATGACTTTGAAAATCGCCTCCCTGCTGCTCGCAGGCGCCGTGTCGCTGACGGCCATGCAGGCCGCGGCTGCCGACAAGGTGACGCTGCAGCTGAAATGGGTCACCCAGGCCCAGTTCGCCGGCTACTACGTCGCCAAGGACAAGGGCTTCTACGAGGCAGAAGGCCTTGACGTCGAAATCAAGCCGGGCGGCCCGGACATCGCTCCGCCGCAGGTTCTCGCCGGCGGTGGCGCCGACGTGATCGTCGACTGGATGCCCTCCGCACTCGCAACCCGTGAGAAGGGCGTGCCGCTCGTCAACATCGCCCAGCCCTTCAAGGCTTCCGGCATGATGCTCACCTGCCTCAAGGAAACCGGCATCACCAAGCCGGAAGACTTCAAGGGCAAGACGCTCGGCGTCTGGTTCTTCGGCAATGAATATCCGTTCCTGTCCTGGATGGCCCATCTCGGCATCAAGACCGATGGCGGCGCCGATGGCGTGACCGTGCTCAAGCAGGGCTTCAACGTCGATCCGCTGCTGCAGAAGCAGGCTGCCTGCATCTCGACCATGACCTACAACGAGTACTGGCAGGTCATCGACGCCGGCATCAAGGCAGAAGACCTGGTAACCTTCCCCTATGAAAAGGAAGGCGTCGCCACCCTCGAAGACGGCCTCTATGTCCTCGAGGACTCGCTGAAGGACGCGGCCTTCAAGGAAAAGATGGTCAAGTTCGTCCGCGCTTCGATGAAGGGCTGGAAGTGGGCCGAGGAGAACCCGGATGACGCTGCCGAGATCGTGCTCGAAAACGATGCCTCCGGTGCCCAGACCGAAGTCCACCAGAAGCGCATGATGGGCGAAGTGGCCAAGCTGACGGCCGGCTCGAACGGCGCGCTCGATGTCGCCGACTACGAACGCACGGTCAAGACCCTGCTCGGCGGTGGCTCTGACCCGGTCATCACCAAGGAGCCGGTCGGCGCCTACACGCTCGACATCACCAATGAAGCGCTGAAGTAAAACGCGCTTCCCGATCTTGAAGCAAGGCGTCCGGATCTCCGTCCGGGCGCCTTTCTCGTGCAACAGGCAACGCATCGCGACCCTGTCGGCCGCGAATAGTTGCAAGTGTCACGCAGATTGATTTGTGCGACGCAACAGACTAAAAACTTTAAATCCTCTTTGTTGCCGACGGGCTCTTGCAAGAGGCTGTTGCGATACCAACTAAGTTCGGGCCGATACGATTGCCAGAATTGTGGTTCGACCACAAAGACGGTATACCGGCCTTCCCCCAGCGGGAGCCGGTTGTTCCGGCGGATAATGCGCGCATTTTTATTCTCGATAGTCTGTCCAACCTCGGAAGGGACACATGGTTCGCCTCACGAACGTCACCGCCGGATTGCTTGCCCTGTCCGTTGCGTTTCTGCCCTTTGCCTCGCTCGCCGAGGAGGCACCGGCCGCACAGCCGAAACCGTCCGTTCCCTCGATCGTCGTCACCGAGGCCAAGAGCCGTGCGCTGATCGATCGCATCGTCGCGACAGGGACGATCAAGGCGACAGAGGAAATCTATGTCCAGCCGCAGGTCGAAGGCCTTTCCATCCGCTCGCTGGAAGCCGATGTCGGTCAACGCATCGCCGCGGATGCCGTGGTCGCACGCCTCAACGACGACACGCTGCTTCTCCAGAAGAGCCAGCTGGTGGCGACCAAGGCGAAGGCAGAAGCCGCACTCGCGCAGTACCAGGCGCAGCTGACGGACGTGAAGTCGGCCGCCGCCGAGGCCGAGCGCCAGTACAAGCGCGCCCAGACACTGGGCAAGACGGGCACGCTTTCGCAGTCCTCGGTCGATCAGGCGGAGACGGCCGCCACCAGCGCCAATGCCAAGGTGGAAAGCACCGTCCAGGCGATCGCCATCGCCGAGGCTGACATCAAGGTGGTCGATAGCCAGATCGCCGATATTGACCTGAAGCTCGCCCGCACCGACGTCAAGAGCCCGGTCGCGGGTGTGATCGCAGCGCGCAGTGCCAAGGTCGGCGCCATTGCCAGCGGCGCCGGCGAGCCGATGTTCACCGTGATCCGCGACGGCCAGATCGAGCTCGTCGCCGACGTGTCGGAAACCGATATCCTCAAGATGCGGGTCGGCCAGAAGGCAAAGGTGAAGGTCGCCGGCAGTGCCGTCAGCCTCGATGGCTCCGTCCGGCTGATCTCGCCGGTCATCGACCCGCAGACGCGCCTTGGCGCCGTGCATGTCGCCATCGATGATGATGAAGGCGCGCGCGCCGGCATGTATGCGAGCGCCGAAATCATCGTTGCGGAGGCGGAAGGCGTCGCCCTGCCACTCTCGGCCATCACCACCGACAAGCACGGAACGACCACCCGACTGGTGGCCGGCGACGTCGTCAAGCAGGTCAAGATAGAGACCGGCATTCAGGACGGCGCCTTCATCGAGGTGAAGAGCGGCCTCAAGGACGGCGATGTCGTCGTGGCCAAGGCCGGCGCCTTTGTCCGTGACGGTGACAGGATCAACCCGGTGCGCGACGAGACGTCGGCAGAGACGAACTGAGCAGGAGAAGACCGTGAATTTTTCCGCCTGGTCCATTCGCAATCCGATCGCGCCGATTCTCGGCTTCTTCCTGCTGATCGTCGTCGGCCTGCAGTCCTTCTTTGCCCTGCCGATCACCCGCTTCCCGAATATCGACGTGCCGCTGGTCGCCATCACCGTGCAGCAGAGCGGCGCATCGCCGGCCGAGCTGGAGATGCAGGTGACGAAGGAGATCGAGGACGCGGTGGCCAGCATCACCGGCGTCGACGAGCTGTCGTCCACCGTGACCGACGGCCAGTCGCAGACGGTCGTGATGTTCCGCATGGAAATCCCGACCGACCAGGCGGTTCAGGACGTCAAGGACGCCATCGACGGCATCCGCGGCGACCTGCCGGCCTCGGTCGAGGAGCCGATCGTCTCCAAGATCGACGTCGAAGGTCAGGCGATCCAGACCTTTGCCGTCTCCTCGCCCAACATGTCGCTGGAAGAGCTGTCCTGGTTCGTCGACGACACGATCAAGCGCGCCCTGCAGGGCCAGCCGGGCATCGGCCGGATCGACCGCTACGGCGGCGCCGACCGGGAAATCCGCGTCGAGCTCAATCCCGACCGGCTGAACGCCTTTGGCATCACCGCCGCAGACGTCAACCAGCAGCTGCGCGGCACCAATGTCGACATCGGCTCGGGCCGGGGTCAGGTCGCCGGCGCGGAACAGACGATCCGCACGCTGGGCGATGCCCGCAACGTCACCGATCTTGCCAATACGACGATTGCGCTTTCGGGCGGCCGGTTCGTCAAGCTCTCCGACCTTGGCACCGTCCAGGACACCTATGAGGAACAGAAGTCCTTCTCCCGCTACAATGGCGAGCCGGTCGTCACCTTCGCGGTGTTCCGCGCCAAGGGCGCCAGCGAAGTTACGGTCGCGGAAACGGTTGCCATCAGCCTCGAACAGGTGCGCGCCGAAAACCCCGATGTCGCGATCGAGCTGATCAACGATTCGGTCTACTTCACCTACGGCAATTACGAAGCGGCGATGCACACCCTGCTTGAGGGTGCGATCCTCGCCGTCATCGTCGTCTTCCTGTTCCTGCGCAACTGGCGCGCCACGCTGATCTCCGCCGTAGCCCTGCCGCTGTCTGCGATCCCGACCTTCTGGATCATGGACATGATGGGCTTCTCGCTCAATCTCGTCAGCTTCCTGGCGCTGACGCTGGCGACCGGTATTCTGGTCGACGACGCGATCGTCGAGATCGAAAACATCGCCCGCCACATCAAGATGGGCAAGACGCCCTATCGCGCGGCGATTGAGGCGGCGGACGAAATCGGTCTCGCGGTCATCGCCACCACCTTCACCATCATCGCCGTCTTCGTGCCGGTGTCGTTCATGCCGGGCATTCCCGGCCAGTACTTCATCCAGTTCGGCCTGACGGTCGCCTTCTCGGTGTTCTTCTCGCTGATGGTAGCGCGCCTGATCACGCCGCTGATGGCTGCCTATCTGATGCGCGCCGAAGACGCGATGGATGACCATCACGACAACGACAGCGCCTTCATGAAGGGCTATACGCGGCTGGTGCGCACCACGACGACGCATTGGTATGCCCGCTATGCGACACTGATCGGCGCCTTTGCCTTCCTCGGCGCTTCCATGGTCCTGCTCGCCCAGGTGCCCGGCAGCTTCCTGCCGCCGGAAGATGCCGGCCGCGTCACGCTCTCTGTCGAACTGCCGCCGAACGCGACGCTCGCGGAAACCGAGGCCAAGACCGACGAGATCTATGCCGCGGTGAAGGACCTCGAAGGCGTCGAGAGCACCTTCATCCTCGGCGGAGCCTCGCCCAAGGGCGACATGGAACTGCGCCGCGCCAGCGTGACGCTGAACCTCATCAAGATCGAGCATTCGCTGCTGAAGACGGTCGTCAACAAGGGCATCGGCGGCATCCCGTTGATCGGCGACTATCTGCCCAAGCTGCCGGTCGAGGGACGTACGCGGCCGCAATGGGATATCGAACGCGAAGTCTTCGAGAAGCTGAAGCCGATTGCCGACATCCGCGTGCTGAAGCTCAATGACCGCGGCGAACGCGACCTCGCGTTCAACTTCCTGTCGAAGAACGAGGAAGAGCTGAACGATGCCGTCGGCATGCTCGAAGCCAAGCTGCGCACAGTGCCGGTGCTCGCCAATGTCAGCGCGGAAGGCGCCCTGCCCCGGCCGGAACTGCAGATCCGTCCGCGCAAGGACGAGGCCGCCCGCCTCGGCATCACCCCGAGCCAGATCGCCGAGACGGTGCGTGTCGCCACCATCGGCGATGTCGACGCCGCGCTTTCGAAGATCTCGCTCGACAACCGCCTGATCCCGATCCGGGTGCAGGCCTCGCTCGACCTGCGCTCCGATCTGGCCGCCATCCGCGCGCTGAAGATCCAGACCGCAACGGGCGCGACGGTGCCGCTGTCGAGCGTCGCCGACATCGACTATTCGGAAGGCGTCTCGTCGATCCAGCGCAACAATCGCAGCCGGGTCGTCACCATCGGTTCCGACCTGCCGCAGGGTGTGGCGCTCGACACGGCGTCGGCTGCCTTCCGCAAGGCGGTCGAGGAGGCCGATCTGCCGCCGAGCGTGCGGCTGGCCGAAAGCGGCGACACCAAGGTGCAGAACGAAATGCAGCAGAGCTTCCTGAACGCCATGCTGCTCGGCCTGCTGCTGGTGCTGACCGTGCTGATCCTGCTGTTCAAGGACGTGATCCAGCCCTTCACCATCCTCCTGTCGCTGCCGCTCGCCATCGGCGGCGTCGCGGTGGCGCTGATCGTCACGAACAATGCGCTGTCCATGCCGGTTCTGATCGGCATCCTGATGCTGATGGGGATTGTCACCAAGAACGCCATCCTGCTCGTCGACTTCGCGATCGAGATGCGCCACCAGGGCGTCGCCCGTATCGAGGCCATGGTCGAGGCGGGCCGCAAGCGCGCACGACCGATCATCATGACCTCGATCGCCATGTCAGCCGGCATGCTGCCCTCGGCCCTCGGGGTCGGCGAAGGCGGCTCATTCCGCGCTCCGATGGCGATCGCCGTCATCGGCGGCATCATCGTCTCGACGGTGATGAGCCTGCTTGTCGTACCGGCCTTCTTCCTCATCATGGACGACCTGTCGCGCCTGCTCGGCTGGCTCTTCAGCCGCATGGTCGGAAAGAAGGAAGAGGAACAGCTGCCGCTATCGCCGGAGACTTTGACGGAGATTGCGGGCAAGAACAGCGCAGCGCTGTCGACCATCGAGGAGCGGCTGACAGCGGTGGAGAAACGTCTGCCCGAAGCGCCGAGACGTGGCGGCGACGGAGCCAAGTTGATCTCGCTTCCGCCGCTTGCGGCCGAATGACCGAGCATCCCTGAAGAAGAAGGCCGGGCAAACGCCCGGCCTTCTTCTTTGTTTTGTGTGAATCTGCACCAAAATCGCGGTTCACGCCAAGTTGATTGATCGAAATCAATTCACCCGTTTCGCGCCTTGCCTATCGTTACTTTGCTGAGAAACAAGCGAAGTGAGGGTGGTTTCTTGGTCTGGGAGCGAGACGGGAGGCGATAGCCGGTCCCACCCTTTCCGGCCATGGAATCCCGGAACTGCATGACGGATGGCGCACCGGGAGGGCGCGGCCAGACTGTCAGCCGGACTGGACGACCGCGTTCGCCCCACCCCGCCTTGCCGTTTGTCCAAGACTGGCCACGCGCTCCACCAGGAACGCAATCTGGAGCCGAAAACCGTGAACAAGATCTTGAAGTTGAACACACGCGACAAAAACACCCTGCTCAAGACGCCCTTCATGGCCTCTCTCGGTGCGAGCGCGCAGGCGCGCATGCTCGAGATTGCCACCGTGATGAACTACGAGGCGCGGGACATCCTCTTTCGCGAAGGCGAAACGGCGGAGAGTTTCTACTGCGTGCTGAACGGCTATGTCCGCCTGTTCCGGCTGAACAAGGACGGCCGCGAGGCCGACATCCGCATCTGCGGCCCGGGCGACACCTTCGCCGAATGCCTCCTGGCGATGGGCGACAACTACCTCTACAATTCCCAGGCCGCCGAGACCATCACCGTTGCCCGCTTCGAATTGCAGAAGGTGCGCGCGCTCGCCGAGCAGGAAAAGGACGTGGCGAAAGCCATCATCCAGTGCCTGTCGAGCCACCTGCGCAACACCATGGACTGCATCGCCAACGACCGGCTGCAGACGGCGCCGCAACGCGTTGCCCACTACCTGCTCGACAACTGCCCGCAGGACGGCAGCTCCGCCTCGATCCGTCTACCCTTCCAGAAGAGCCTTCTGGCCGGCAAGCTGGGTCTTGCGCCCGAGGCGCTGTCGCGCGCCTTCTCGTCGCTGCGACGAGCCGGCGTGACGGTGCGCGGGCGTATCATCCAGATCTCCGACATCAGCGCGCTGAAGCAGATCTGAGCGAACGGCACAATCGGGAACAATCTTAGCGCAGGCGGGCCGTCAAAGCCCGCCTGTCTGCTTGAGGAACTGGACGATCTCGTCGATCCCCTCACCGCGCTTCATGTCGGTGAAGACGAAGGGCCGGGCGGCGCGCATGCGGGCGGCATCCCCGTCCATGACCTGAAGATCGACGCCGACATAAGGCGCAAGGTCCTTCTTGTTGATCACCAGAAGATCCGAGCGGGTGATCCCCGGGCCGCCCTTGCGCGGGATCTCCTCGCCCTGACAGACGGAAATCACGTAGATCGTCACGTCCGCAAGGTCCGGCGAGAAGGTTGCGGCCAGGTTGTCGCCGCCCGATTCGATGAAGACGACGTCGAGATCGGGAATGCGGGCGTTAAGATCGGCAATGGCCTTCAGATTGATCGAGGCATCTTCACGGATCGCGGTGTGCGGGCAGCCGCCCGTCTCGACCCCGACAACCCTGTCTGACGACAGGGCCTGCATGCGGATCAGCGCATCGGCATCCTCGCGGGTGTAGATGTCATTGGTGACGACCGCGACGGAATAGTCCTCACGCATCGCCTTGCACAATTTCTCGGTCAGTGCAGTCTTGCCCGAGCCCACCGGCCCGCCGATGCCGACCCGCAGGGGTCCGTTCTCAGATTTCATGTTCTCGGTCCTGATTTCGTTGCGGGGAATGGCGGCGTCTCATGACTGGAACAGCCGCGAATATTGGGTCTCATGGCGCAGGGACAGAATATCGGCGAGCACGGTGGCGCTGCCGAGATCGTCGAGCCCGAGGCTCTGGAAGGATTGCGACTGCGCGATCAGCCTCGCCTCCAGCGCGGCGAGCATGCCAACGGACTGGCGCTGGCCGATGAGACCGAGGCGGATGGCGGCAGAGGCGAGCTGGCCGCACTGGGCCTGCAGAAAGGCGAGAAGCGTGTCGGCAAGCGCCACGCCATGGGCGGCGGCCACCGCACCCACCGCGACGCTGTAGGCGGTGCCGGGCCCAAGCTCCGCCAGAACCGGATGCGGCCAGGCGGAGGCCGCAGCGACGAAGGCATCACCCTGATGGATCGCCTCCTGATACCGTTCGCCCGACGGCGCAAGGGCGGCCGCAAGCGCTGCGACGGCAGACAGGCGGCGGGGATCGGCAAACCCGCGATACGCCTCACACAGCAGGATCGCATCATTGCGCAGCGAGCCGGCCGACAGCAACGTGTCCACCCAGCGCGCGAGACCTTCGCCGTCGCGCACATGCCCTTCCGTCACGGCGGCCTCGAGCCCGCCGGAATAGGCAAAACCGCCTACGGGAAAGGCGGGCGACAGCCAGATCATCAGCCGCACCAGGCTCTGCGGCGAGGATGCCGCGCGTAAGCCCTCAGGCATGGTCGTGATGATGGTGGGCGGAATGCCCGCCATGCGCATGATAGGCGCCACGCACCGGCTGGAAGCGCTCGGTCACTTCCGACACATCGGCGCCAAGGCCAATCAGCATGTCACGGATCACGTGATCGCGCAGAATGAGGATGCGGTCCTCCTCGATCTGTGCCGGCAGATGCCGGTTGCCGAGGTGCCAGGCGAGCTCGATCAGGTGCAACCGGTCGCGCGCGCGGATTTCGAACAGCTTCTCCTCGCTCGCCTTGACCTCGACCGCGGTGCCGTCATCAAGCAGCAGCAGATCGCCATGGGCGAGAAGCACAGGCTGCTTGAGGTCGAGCATGACCATGTCGCCGTCCTCGAGGTGCAAAAGCTTGCGCCGCAGATGACGCTCGTCATGGCCAAGGGTGATGGAGCCGACAATCGTCTCTCCGGACGTGCCGGCGGTAAGATGGGTGGTGACGCGACGCATGACTTTCCCGAAATGATTACTTTTCGACCATGCAAAAATAGGAGGCAAACAGCAAGGCCGAAGTTTCAGCCAGCGGCCGGAACGGGGGAAGCGGAGACCATGCCAAGGCTGGCGGAGGATAAGTCCGGGGCTGCAGGCGGAAACGTCGGCATTGCCGTCTCGGTCTCGTGGATCACGCGATTGCGCCCGCCGGCTTTGGCTTGGTAGAGCGCGCGGTCGGCCGCGGTATACACGTTCTCCGGCCGGCGATCGGTCGTGAACTCGGCAATGCCGGCGGAGATCGTCATGCCGATGGCGATGCCGTCACAATGGATCGCGCGCGTTTCGACCAGTGTGCGAGCCCGCTCAACCAGCGCAATCCGCTGCGCCACGCCGCCGCCGCGGACGATCACCCCGAACTCTTCGCCACCCAGCCGGGCCACCAGATGCGACGGACCAAAGACCTCGCGCAGGATGTCGGAGACGGCCTTGATCACCTGGTCGCCGGCACAGTGCCCATAGCCGTCATTGACCGCCTTGAAGCGGTCAAGATCGAGGATGGCGAGCGACGCGCCCGCGCCCGTCTCGCCGAGCGCGGCATTGAAGGCCCGGCGGTTGAGCAGGCCGGACAGCATGTCGGTGAGGCTGAGTCGCTCGAATTCGGCGCGCGAGACGGAGAGATCGTGGATCACCTGCCCGGTAGTGAGCGCCAGCGCTCCCGAAACCGCCCCGCCGAACAGCCAGGAACAGGCGACCGACAGCTTGACGGCATCGGCAAGCGACATCGGCAGAAGATCCAGCGCATAGCCGAGCGGCAGGAAGGCGAGGTTGAAGGCGAAGGCCAGAAGCACCGCACGGAAGGTCATCTTCAGGGCAAAGTTGTAGACGGCTGCACGCGTGTCGAATTTGCCGAGATCGACCTGAAGCGACAGCCATCTCTTAAGAATATCCACCGGGCCGCTCCCTGTTCATGCAGCACTGATCGAATAGGCCCGGCACTCTTGGCAAATTGCTAATTAAATCGTTAAAATGCGGACAAAAGCCAAAATACAATTCCCATGCCCCATGGTGAATAGCAATAACCTTTGATTGCATATATTACAATAATGTCGAAGGCACTAAACTGCGGGATAGGCCGCTAATATGCATCGATTCCGGCCTGTTTTTATTGGATTTGGACCCACCGCAATCATAAGTACACTCTCCTTCGCGGAAAGTCGGTGTTCCGGAACGGGATCGGGTATAGTAAACGACAAGATGAACCGCGCGCACTCGGCAACCTGGGAGCGTTAATAAAAAACAGGCCCGGGCGAACCCGGGCCTGCCAAAGGAATGATCGTGGCAAAATGCCTCAGGCGGCAATCTTCGCCTTCAGCTTTTCCATGATGTTCTGCGGCGACGAAACGCCATAGGGATCGCTGTCGCAGTTGTCGGAATAGCCCTCTTCCTCGAACCACTGCTCGACGACGCCATCATTGATGATGGCGGCGTAGCGCCAGGAGCGCATGCCAAAGCCGAGATTGTCCTTGTGAACCAGCATGCCCATCTTGCGGGTGAAATCGCCCGAGCCATCCGGGATCAGCTTGACGTGCTCGAGGTTCTGCGACTTGCCCCAGGCGTTCATGACGAAAGCGTCGTTGACGGAGATGCAGTAGATCTCGTCGATGCCCTCGGCCTTGAACTCCGGATACATCTTTTCGAAATCCGGCAGCTGGTAGGTCGAGCAGGTCGGCGTGAAGGCGCCCGGCAGCGAGAAGAGGATGACGCGCTTGCCCTTGAAGTAATCGTCGGAAGTCATGTTCTGCCAGCGAAACGGGTTCGGGCCGCCGACGGATTCGTCGCGGACGCGGGTGCGGAAGGTGACATCGGGAACTTTCTTGCCGATCAGCATGGCAATCTCCTTGGGAATGAAAATCATGGCCGGGCCCTGGGGCGGACCCTCCGGCTCCAAGATTTAGAACTAGACTAAAAACGCGTGCGATGCAGCATGAAACAGACGGAAGGCGCCGCCGCATGGCTGACATGCAGCGGGCGCATATCTTTTTCCTCCGTCCGTCACAAGGGCCGGCGGGATGTTTCGGGACCTGTCCGGCTCAGAAGAGGAAGTAGCGCTGCGTCATCGGCAGCGAGGTCGCGGGCTCGCAGGTCAACAGTTCGCCGTCGGCGCGCACCTCGTAGGTCTCGGGATCGACCTCCACATGCGGGGTGAGGTCATTCAGCACCATGGACTTCTTGGAGATACCGCCGCGGGTATTCTTGACCGCCACCAGCTGCTTGGCGACACCAAGCCGCCCGGCGAGCCCGGCATCGAGCGAGGCCTGGGAGACGAAGGTGACGGAGGAATTAGTCCGCGCCTTGCCGTAAGCCCCGAACATCGGACGGTAATGCACCGGCTGCGGCGTCGGGATCGAGGCGTTCGGGTCGCCCATCGGCGCCGCCGCGATCGTGCCTCCGAGCAGGACCATGTCCGGTTTGACGCCAAAGAAGGCCGGGTTCCAGATGACGAGGTCCGCGCGCTTGCCGATCTCGATCGATCCGATCTCATGGCTGAGCCCGTGCGCGATCGCCGGGTTGATCGTGTATTTGGCGATATAGCGGCGAACGCGGAAGTTGTCGTTGTCGCCTTTTTCCTGAGGCAGGGCACCGCGCTGGCGCTTCATCTTGTCGGCCGTCTGCCAGGTGCGGATCGCGACCTCGCCGACACGGCCCATCGCCTGGCTATCCGACGAGATGATCGAGAAGGCGCCAATGTCGTGCAGGATGTC
>DAIMJJ010000093.1:0-13722 GCA_036722275.1 Rhizobium sp.
GCGCAGGGATTCGAACCCTGGACCTACTGATTAAAAGTCAGTTGCTCTACCGGCTGAGCTACGCTCTCCCAAGGCGGGAATATCACGTCCCGCGGAAGTGAGCGTTACATAGGCAGGTGCCTTCGGCCGGTCAACCGAAATTTTCGATGGCCGGATGAAGAACCGTCGCAATTGTCGCAGCGAACGCAAAGGTGATTGGCAAGGGGGGCGGGCAGGCGTTAGGAAGGCGGCAAACGGCCGTAAAGGGAGTTGCCTTCGTGTCGATTGCCGAAATCTCGCTGCTGAGCGCGCTGCTGGCCGGTGCCCTGTCCTTCCTGTCGCCCTGCGTGCTGCCACTGGTTCCGCCCTATCTCTGCTATATGGCGGGCATCTCGGTCGACCAGTTCCGGTCGGGCACGGCCGTCACCGAACAGGACCGCCAGGCACGGCGAGCAGTCATGTTCTCGGCGCTTGCCTTCACCCTCGGCTTTGCCACCGTCTTCGTCGCGCTCGGCGCCGGCGCATCGACCATCGGCACACTGCTGCGCCAGCATCTCGATCTGCTCGCCAAGATCGGCGGCGTCATCATCATCGTGATGGGTCTCAACTTCCTCGGGGTCTTCCGGATCGGCCTGCTGTCGCGCGAAATGCGGCTCTCCGGCGGCGGCAAGCCGGCGACGCTGTCGGGCGCCTATGTCATGGGCCTGGCCTTTGCCTTCGGCTGGACGCCGTGCATCGGTCCGGTGCTCGGCGCCATCCTCGGCGTCGCCGCCGCCCGCGACACGGTGGGCGAGGGCGCCATGTTGCTGGCCGTCTATTCGCTGGGTCTCGCCGTGCCCTTCTGGATCGCGGCCGCGTTCTCCGGCGCCTTCATGCGCTTTCTCGCCCGTTTCCGCCGCCATCTCGGTATTGTCGAGAAGGTCATGGGTGGCCTTCTGGTGCTGACGGGTCTTGCCTTCATCTTCGGTTTCATCGCCGATATGGCGATTTGGTTCCAGCAGACCTTTCCAATCCTGTCGCAAATCGGCTAAGGGCGAAGGCAAAGGGTCGCATGCGTCCGGCCCCTATGGGTTGAGGCGAGGAGTGGCGGCTTGGCAGACATCATCGCACTGGTTCTGCCGTTCTTTGGCCTGATCCTGATCGGCTATGTCTCCGGACGGCTGACGCAGCAGCCGGCCGGCGCGCTCGGCTGGCTGAATTTCTTCATCGTCTACATCGCGCTGCCATCGCTGTTCTTCAAGCTTGTTTCGCGCACGCCGATCGAGGAGTTGACGCGCATCGACTTCATCGCAGCCGCGCTCGCCGCGACCTATACGATCTTTCTCGTCGTGTTCCTGATCGGACGCTACATCCGGCGCAACAGCATTCCCGACTGCACCATCCAGGCCCTTGCCGGCGCTTATGGCAATATCGGCTATATGGGCCCAGGCCTTGCGCTTCTCGCCTTCGGTGAGGCGGCTGCCGTTCCGGTCGCCCTGATCTTCTGCTTCGAGAACGCGGCCCATTTCATTGCGGCACCCGCGCTGATGGCGCTTGCCGGGGGCGATGAGCGGCCGCGCAGCCGTGTGGCGCTCGATGTCGCCAAGAAGATCGCCTACCATCCCTTCATCATCGCAACCGCCATCGGCTTTCTCGCCGCCGGCCTGCAGTTCGAACCGCCGCTCGCGCTCCAGCGCCTCATCGACTATCTTGCGCAGGCAGCCGCCCCTTGCGCGCTGTTTGCCATGGGCGTGACGCTGGCGCTGCGGCCGCTGAAGCGTATTCCCGCCGAGATCGGCTATATCGTGCCGATCAAGCTCGTGGTCCATCCGCTACTGGTCTATGTGGTGCTCGGCCTGGTCGGCAGCTTCGATCCGCTGTGGATCTATACGGCCGTGCTTCTTGCCTCCCTGCCGACAGCGACGAATGTCTTTGTCATCGGGCAGCAATATGGCGTCTGGCAGGAGCGTGCCTCGGCCACCATCCTCATCACCACCGTCCTGTCGGTGCTCTCCGTCTCAGGCCTGCTCTATGCGATCACCAACGGCATTCTACCGCCGGATCTTTTCCCGTAAGTACTGGGGTAGGGACCGCAGGGATCGGCCAGGCGCAACCCCTTCCTGCATGACCATGTGACGCAGCGGTGCGACGCTCGACAGGACCTGGAGGCCTGTGGCCCGTAGGAGTTGCACCGGCAGTAGGCTGGAGAGCAGAGACCGGTTGAGCAGATCGACGCTCGCGGTGCGGCTGATAATGTCGGCGCGCCGCTTGCGGTCGAAGCGCTCGCCGGCATCGGCCGGGATCGGCCGTCCGCTGCGGTCGCACAGAATCTCCTCAAGCGCCGCGACGTCGCGCAGGCTCAAATTGAGGCCCTGGGCGCCAATCGGCGGAAAGGCGTGACCGGCCTCGCCGATGAAGGCGGCGCGGCCCTTGCCATAGCGATGGGCGGTCATACCCGAGAGCGGCCAGGCCTGCACGCCGTCCTCGACGCTGACCTTGCCGAGCATGGACTGCATGCGGGTCTCGACCGCCTGTGACAATTCCTTGATGGTCATCGCCAGCAGTCGCTCGGCCTCCGACGGTTCGACCACCCAGACGAGGCTGGAACGCTGACCGGGCAGGGGGACCTGCGTGAACGGGCCGCTCTCGCCGTGAAATTCGGTCGATGTGTTGCGATGCGGAACGCTGTGACCGAAATTCAGGACGACGGCGGTCTGCGGATAGGACCAGGTCTTCACCCCCACACCTGCGGCAGTTCGCACAGGCGACTTGCGGCCGTCGGCGCCGACAACGAAGTCGGCATGAATCTCCTCGCCGTCATCGAGACGGATCGCGACCTTGTCGGCACCGATGGCGATCGTCTCGGCGGCATTGGCAAATGAGGTGATGTTGGGTTCAGCCGATACTGCCGCGTTGAGCACATCCATCAGAGCGCTGTTCGGCATGTTGTAACCGAAGGCCTCAAGCCCGATCTCGGCGCTGCGGAAGGCGACGACCGGCGCCCGCAACAGGCGTTTGGTGCCGTCGATGATCTGCATGGTCGAGAGCGGGGCGGCGGAGCGGCGCACCGCGTCCCAGAGCCCGAGGCGTTCCATCATCCGCAGTGACTGGTCCATCAGCGCCGTCGTGCGCTGGTCCCTGGAGCCCGCCTGGGGCGCGATCAGTGCCACGCGTCGGCCGCCGCGCGACAATGCAACTGCGGCGATGGATCCGGCCAGTCCGCCGCCGACGACGGCGATATCGAATTCTTTCATCTTGAACCAACCCCACGATTTTCCCGCCTTATCTAGAGCGCCGGAGGGCAAAAATCCAGAAGCCGAATTGGCGCAGGTCATGGCGCCTTGTAGTCTTCGGCGCGCGGCGCACCACGGCCGGACGACCGGCAAATCTGTTTCATCTTGTGCCAACGCGGTTGCAAAAAATGTGGTTTCGGTCGATACGAAATCGGACGGTAAAGAACGGGGCCCAAACCGCAGATGAAGATCTTCAACTACCGGCGCGTGCCTTACGCGGAAATCCGTGCCTTCTCCGTACACATCCTGACGGCCTCCGGCTCGTTTCTGGCCTTCCTCGGCGTCGTGGCCGCCGCGGAACGCCGCTTCGTCGACATGTTCTGGTGGCTGGGCCTCGCGCTGCTCGTCGATGGTATCGACGGACCGATCGCCCGCAAGGTTCGTGTGAAGGAAGTCCTGCCCAACTGGTCGGGCGACACGCTCGACAACATCATCGACTATGTCACCTATGTGCTTTTGCCGGCCTTTGCGCTCTACCAGAGCGGCATGATCGGCGAGCCCTGGTCCTTCGTGGCCGCCGGCATGATCGTCGTCTCCAGCGCCATCTATTATGCCGACATGGGCATGAAGACCGATGAATACTTCTTCTCGGGCTTCCCGGTCGTGTGGAACATGGTGGTCTTCACCCTGTTCGTGATTGATGCCGATGCGACGACGGCGCTGGTCGTGGTCACGGTCTCCGTCGTTCTGACCTTCCTGCCGATCCACTTCCTGCATCCGGTGCGGGTCCAGCGGCTCCGGCCCCTGAACCTCGCCGTCTTCCTGCTTTGGTGCGGCTTCGGCGGTTACGCGCTGCTCAAGCATTTCGACTCGCCCGCCTGGGTCAGCATCGGTTTCATCGTGACCGGCCTCTATCTCTATGGCATCGGAGCGGTGCTCCAGCTCTTCCCGTCGCTCGGCAAGGCGCGCTCGTAAATGCCGCAACTGTGTGCAAGCGCAAAAAAGTCGCACATGTCGGTTGCCGGACGCCGCAAACCGCGTATCAATATCTCCCTGTCGCTTTGATCGGTACGCTTGGGGGCTGCGGTGCGAGCGCGAGAGGGAACTTTGCCGAAGGGTGACATGACGAAGGCTGAACCACTTCTGGCTGTCGAGGGGCTGACCAAACTGTTCGGCAGTTTCGCCGCCTGCGACGGCATCGATCTTGAGATCGGCCACGGCGAAATCCATGCGCTGCTCGGCGAAAACGGTGCCGGCAAGTCCACCCTCGTCAAGATGCTGTTCGGCATTCTCGCCCCTTCGTCCGGCCGGGTTCTGTGGAAGGGCAAGGCCGAGGAGATCTCGTCGCCGGCGGTTGCGCGCCGCCTCGGCATCGGCATGGTCTTTCAGCATTTCTCGCTGTTCGAGGCGCTGACGGTCGCGGAGAATATCGCCCTTGCGCTTGTCGAGGACGTGTCGATCGACGCGATCTCGCAGAAGGCGGCGGAACTGTCCAAGGCCTATGGCCTGCCGCTCGATCCGGCAGCGCACGTGGCCGATCTGTCGGTCGGCGAACGCCAGCGCATCGAGATCGTCCGCGCACTCCTGCAGAATCCGAAACTGATCATCCTCGACGAGCCGACCTCGGTGCTGACGCCGCAGGAGGCCGACCGGCTGTTCGAAACGCTGTTCAAGCTCAAGGCCGAGGGACGGTCCGTCCTCTATATCAGCCATCGTCTGGAGGAGGTGCAGCGCATCTGCGACCGGGCGACCGTCCTGCGCCACGGCAAGGTCACCGGCGCCTGCGATCCCCGCGGCGAAACTCCGGCGACGCTCGCCCGCATGATGGTCGGCGGCGAGGTGGCCCCGGTCATGCGCGACGATGCGGTGACGGCTGGCGATGTGCAGCTCGAGGTGAAGAACCTGACGCTGCCGGCGCGCACGCCGTTCGCCATGGAGCTCAAGGACCTGTCGCTCAGCGTCCGCGCCGGCGAGGTTCTGGCGATCGCAGGCGTTGCCGGCAATGGCCAGGGCGAACTGTTCGACGCGCTTTCGGGCGAGTATACGACCGACAACGACGATGCCGTGCGCATTCGCGGCCGCTCGGTCGGCCGCACCGGCATCAATGGTCGCCGGCTGCTCGGCGCCGGCTTCGTGCCGGAGGAGCGCAACGGCCATGGCGCCGTCGGGGCGCTCGCCCTGTCGGACAATCTTCTCTTGGCCCGCAACCGCTCCGACGCCCGCGCCTTCCTCTCCGGTGGGCTCCTGAAGCTCATCCGTCACGATGCGGTCAAGGCGGCAACCCAGCGCATTTGCGAGGCGATGGATGTGCGCAAGAGCGGGCTTGATCCGGCGGCCGGCTCGCTGTCCGGCGGTAACCTGCAGAAATTCATCGTCGGGCGCGAACTCGACCGCCAGCCCGCCGTCCTCGTCGTCAATCAGCCGACCTGGGGTGTGGACGCAGGTGCGGCAAGCCGCATCCGTCAGGCGCTGATCAATCTGGCGCGCGCCGGATCGGCCGTCGTGGTCATCAGCCAGGATCTCGACGAGATCTTCGAGGTGGCGACCACGGTTGCGGCAATCTCGGAGGGCCGGCTGTCGCAGAGTTATCCGGCAGCTACCATGACCCGGGAGAAGATCGGTCTGCTCATGGGCGGCATGCATGGTTTGGAGACCGCTGATGCGCATTGAACTCGAACGCCGCCCGCGCATGTCGGGCTTCTTTGCGATCGTGTCGCCGCTGGTCGCACTGCTTCTGACCGTGATCTTCGGCGGCATCATGTTTGCGCTGCTCGGCAAGGATCCGGTCGACGCGCTCTACAGCTTCTTCATCGAGCCGCTGCTCGAGGTCTGGTCGCTGCACGAACTGGCGATCAAGGCGGCGCCGCTCATTCTGATCGGCGTCGGTCTTTCGGTCGCCTATCGCTCGAACAACTGGAACATCGGCGCCGAGGGGCAGTTCACGATCGGCGCGATCACCGGCTCGATCCTGCCCGTCGTTTTCTACGAATGGCACTCGCCGCTGCTTCTGCCGCTGATGCTGATCATGGGCATGGTCGGCGGCGCGCTCTATGCGGCGATCCCGGCGCTTCTGAAGGCCCGTTTCAACACCAACGAAATCCTCACCAGCCTCATGCTGGTCTATATCGCCCAGCTGTTCCTCGACTGGCTGGTGCGCGGCGCCTGGCGCGATCCGGCCGGCTACAATTTCCCGCAGAGCCGTTCCTTCGTGACGGAAGGCGTGCTGCCCGAAATGTTGTCGTCGGGGCGGGCGCATTATGGCTTTGCCTTTGCCATTCTGGCTGCGGTCGGCGTTTGGTTCATGATGCGCTACATGCTCAAGGGCTTCCAAGTCGTCGTGCTCGGCCAGTCCGAGCGGGCAGGGCGCTTTGCCGGCTTTTCCTCGCGCGGCATGATCTGGTTCTCAATGCTGTTTTCCGGTGCTTTGGCCGGTCTTGCGGGGATTTCCGAAGTTTCTGGTTCGATCGGCCATCTGCAGCCGTCGATCTCGCCCGGTTATGGCTTTACGGCCATCATCGTTGCCTTTCTGGGGCGACTCAATCCGCTCGGCATCATCGCCTCCGGGCTGGTGCTGGCGCTGACCTATCTCGGCGGCGAGGGTGCGCAATTGTCGATCGGCGTCTCGGACAAGGTCACGCGCGTCTTTCAGGGCCTGCTGCTCTTCTTCGTTCTGTCCTGTGACACCCTGATCCTTTACCGCGTAAGGCTGGTGTTCGGCAAAGGCCGTGCCCTGGTCGCAGGAGCCGGCCGATGATCATCGAAGCCATTCTGCTCACCGTCATCACCGCATCGACGCCGCTCGTCATCGCCGCCATGGGCGAACTGGTGACAGAACGCTCGGGTGTCCTCAACCTCGGCGTCGAGGGCATGATGATCATCGGTGCCGTCTGCGCCTTTGCCGTCGCCCAGATGAGCGGCTCAGCCCTGATCGGCGTTTGCGCCGGCATGCTGGCAGGCGCCGCCTTCTCGCTGCTCTTTGCCTTCCTGACGCTGACGCTGGTCGCGAACCAGGTGGCGACGGGTCTGGCGCTGACCATCCTCGGCCTCGGCGTGTCGGGCATGCTGGGCGAGAGTTTCGTTGGCACGCCCGGGGTCAAGCTCCAGCCCATCGTCGTACCCGTTCTCGCCGATATCCCGCTGATCGGGCCGCTGCTTTTCCATCAGGACCTGATCTTCTACCTGTCCGTTCTGCTCGTGATCGGCGTCAACTGGTTCCTGTTCCGCACCCGCGCCGGCCTGAAGCTTCGCGCCATCGGCGACAATCACGGCTCGGCCCACACGCTCGGCATCCATGTCATCCGCACGCGTTACCTCGCCGTGCTGTTCGGCGGCGCCTGTGCCGGCCTTGCCGGTGCGCAGCTGTCGCTCGTCTACACGCCGCAATGGGTTGAGAACATGTCGGCCGGCCGTGGCTGGATCGCGCTGGCGCTGGTCGTGTTTGCCTCCTGGCGGCCCTGGCGGGTGCTGGCCGGCGGTTATCTCTTCGGTGCCGTGACCATCGGCCAGCTGCATGCACAGGCCTTCGGCATTGGTTTACCCTCGCAGCTGCTCTCGGCGCTTCCCTATGCCGCAACCATTGTGGTCCTCGTGATTATCTCGCAAAATCGGCGGACCACGCTGATCAATACTCCGGCCTCGCTCGGCAAGCCGTTCGTGCCTGACCGGTGACGTCAAGAACCATTGTCAACAACCACAGGGGGTTACCCATGAAGAAGATGCTTCTCGCACTGGCTACGAGCGCCGCCGTCCTCGGCAGCTTCGCAGCCGCGGCCCAGGCCGAAGACAAGACCAAGGTCTGCTTCGTCTATGTCGGCACCACGACCGACGGCGGCTGGACCCAGGCCCACGACATCGGCCGTCAGCAGCTTCAGGCCCATTTCGGCGACAAGATCGAAACGCCCTATCTTGAAAGCGTTCCGGAAGGTCCCGACGCCGAGCGCGCCATCGAGCGTCTCGCCCGTTCGGACTGCAAGCTGATCTTCACCACCTCGTTCGGCTTCATGGACGCCACCGTCAAGGTTGCCGCCAAGTTCCCCGACGTGAAGTTCGAGCATGCCACCGGCTTCAAGTCCTCGGACAACGTCGCCACCTACAATTCGCGCTTCTATGAAGGCCGTTACATCCAGGGCGTGATCGCCGCCAAGATGTCTGAGAAGGGCGTCGCCGGCTACATCGCCTCCTTCCCGATCCCGGAAGTCGTCATGGGCATCAACGCCTTCATGCACGGCGCGCAGTCGGTCAATCCCGACTTCAAGGTCAAGGTCGTATGGGCCAACACCTGGTTCGACCCCGGCAAGGAAGCCGATGCCGCCAAGGCTCTGATCGACCAGGGCGTTGATATTCTCACCCAGCACACCGACACCACCGCACCGATGCAGGTGGCAGCCGAGCGCGGCATCAAGGCCTTCGGCCAGGCCTCCGACATGATCAAGGCCGGCCCGGAAACCCAGCTGACGGCGATCGTCGATACCTGGGGCGCCTACTACATCAAGCGCACCCAGGCCCTGCTCGACGGCACCTGGAAGTCGGAACAGATCTGGGACGGCCTGAAGGACGGCATCCTGACCATGGCGCCCTACACCAACATGCCGGACGACGTGAAGGCCATGGCCCAGGACATCGAATCCAAGATCAAGTCGGGTGAACTGCATCCGTTCACCGGCCCGATCAAGAAGCAGGACGGTTCGGACTGGCTGAAGGACGGCGAGAAGGCCGAAGACGGCGCACTTCTCGGCATGAACTTCTACATCGCCGGCGTCGACGACAAGCTGCCGCAATAATTCCGCCTGCAATGATTTTTGAAAGGGGCGCTGCTTTGCGGCGCCCCTTTTGCTGTTGGTTCCACTTGCGGCTTGCTGCTAGAAGACTGCCCGTTACGTTACCCGTCGAATCCCTTTTCAAGTCCTGGGAGTAAGCATGAGCCGCAGCTGTCTCGCCGTCATTCTCGCCGCAGGTGAGAGCACCCGCATGAAGTCGTCCATGTCGAAGGTGCTGCACCCCGTCGCCGGACGTCCGATGATCGCGCATGTCATGTCGTCGATTGCGGCCTCCGACATTGCCGACGTGGCGCTGGTGGTCGGTCGCGATGCGGAACGCGTGACCAAGGCAGGCAGCATCGACGGCCTCAACGTCACGCCCTTCGTCCAGACCGAACGTCTCGGCACCGGGCATGCCGTTCTTGCCGCCCGCGAGGCGATCGCCCGCGGCTATGACGACATTCTGGTCGCCTATGGTGATGTGCCGCTGATCACCGCCGAACCGCTGTTGGCCGCCCGCGCGGCTCTTGCCGAGGGCAATGACGTCGTCGTCATCGGCTTTCACACCGAGCGCCCGACGGGTTACGGTCGCCTCCTGGTCAAGGACGGCGAGCTTATCGCCATCCGCGAGGAAAAGGACGCGACCGACGCCGAGCGCGCGGTCACGTGGTGCAATAGCGGCCTGATGGCGATCAACGGTCGCAAGGCGCTTGATCTGTTGAGCCGCATCGGCAATGCCAATGCCAAGGGCGAGTATTACCTGACTGATCTCGTGGAGATCGCCCGGTCGCTCGGCGGCCGCACGGTTGCCGTCGATGCGCCCGAGGACCAGCTGACCGGCTGCAACAACCGCGCCGAGCTCGCCGTGATCGAACGCATGTGGCAGGATCGCCGGCGTCACGAACTCATGGTCTCGGGCGTTTCGATGATCGCCCCTGAAACCGTCTTCCTCAGCCATGACACGCAGATCGGACAGGACGCGCTGATCGAGCCGAATGTGGTGTTCGGGCCCGGCGTCACCGTCGAGGGCGGGGCGGTGATCCATGCCTTCTCGCATGTCGAGGGTGCCCATATTGCTGCCGGCGCCTCGGTCGGGCCGTTCGCGCGCATCCGCCCCGGCACCAGCCTTGCCGAAGGAGCCCGTGTCGGCAATTTCTGCGAAGTCAAGAAGGCCGAGATCGGCAAGGGCGCCAAGGTCAACCACCTGACCTATATCGGCGATGCCTCCATCGGGGCCCATGCCAATATCGGCGCCGGCACGATCACCTGCAATTATGACGGGATCAACAAGCACGAGACGCGGATCGGGGAAGGGGCCTTCATCGGCTCCAATACCGCGCTGGTCGCTCCGGTCTCGGTCGGTGCGGGCGCCTTCGTCGCCTCCGGCAGCGTCATCACCGAGGACGTGCCCGACGACGCCCTGGCGCTGGGCCGTGCCCGCCAGGAGATCAAGCCCGAGCGGGCCAAGGCCATCCGCGCGCGCAACGAGGCGTTCAAGGCCGCCCGCAGCGCCAAGCCGTGATTGCTGCGGCTGCGTAACGCAGCGAAACCGAATGTGACCGGTCGGCGGATTGCGCAAACCGGCAAAACCATTAGGACTGGCGCCAGGTAAAGCCAGACGGAGAATTCTATGTGCGGTATTGTCGGTATTGTCGGTAACCAGCAGGTAGCAGGCCGCCTGGTCGATGCGCTGCGGCGTCTCGAATATCGCGGCTACGATTCCGCCGGCGTTGCGACCATCGACAATGGCGTGATGGATCGTCGCCGCGCCGAGGGCAAGCTGTTCAACCTCGAAAAGAAGCTCGACGCCGAGCCGCTCAAGGGCACGATCGGGATCGCTCACACGCGCTGGGCCACCCATGGTGTGCCCAACGAGAACAATGCGCACCCGCACTTCGTCGATGGCGTCGCCGTCGTGCACAACGGCATCATCGAAAACTTCTCCGAGCTGCGCGACGAACTGATGGCGGAAGGGGCGGTGTTCACCACCCAGACCGACACCGAGATCGTTGCCCAGCTGATCGCCAAGTATCGCCGTCAGGGCCTCGACAACCGCGCCGCCATGCTGGCCATGCTCAACCACGTCAAGGGCGCCTATGCGCTGGTCGTCATGTTCGCCGACGATCCGGACACGATCATGGCCGCCCGCTTCGGGCCGCCGCTCGCCATCGGTTTCGGCAAGGGGGAGATGTTCCTCGGTTCGGATGCCATCGCGCTGGCGCCGTTCACCAACGAGATCGCTTATCTGGTCGATGGCGACTGCGCCATCCTGCATCGCAACGGTGCGGAGATTATCGATTTTGCCGGCAACCCCGTCGAGCGACCGCACCAGATTTCCCAGGCGACCGCCTTCGTCGTCGACAAGGGCAATCACCGCCATTTCATGGAGAAGGAAATCTACGAGCAGCCGGAGGTCATTTCCCACGCGCTGTCCAACTACGTCGATTTCCACAGCCACACGGTCAAGCCCGTCGACGCGGCGATCGAATTCAAGTCGCTTCGCGGCCTTGCGATCTCTGCCTGCGGCACGGCCTACCTCGCCGGCCTGGTCGGCAAGTACTGGTTCGAGCGCTATGCGCGCCTGCCGGTCGAGATCGACGTCGCCTCCGAGTTCCGCTACCGCGAAATGCCGCTGTCGAAGGATCAGGCTGCGCTGTTCATTTCGCAATCGGGTGAGACCGCCGACACGCTGGCCTCGCTGCGCTACTGCCACGAAGAGGGCCTGAAGATCGGTGCGATCGTCAACGTCAAGGAATCGACGATCGCCCGCGAGGCGGATGCGGTGTTCCCGATCCTTGCCGGCCCGGAGATCGGCGTTGCCTCGACGAAGGCCTTCACCTGCCAGCTCGCGGTTCTGGCCTCTCTGGCCCTTGCCGCGGCAAAGGCGCGCGGCACGATCTCCGCCGACGAAGAGCGCCAGCTGGTCAAGAGCCTTGCCGAGATGCCCCGCCTGATGAGCCAGGTGCTGAACGCCATCCAGCCGCAGATGGAGGCGCTGGCCCGCGACCTGTCGAAATACAAGGACGTGCTTTATCTCGGCCGAGGCACCAGCTACCCGCTGGCCATGGAGGGGGCGCTCAAGCTCAAGGAGATCTCCTATATACACGCCGAAGGTTATGCCGCCGGCGAGCTGAAGCACGGTCCGATCGCGCTGATCGACGAGAACATGCCGGTGATCGTCATTGCCCCGCATGATCGGTTCTTCGAAAAGACCGTGTCGAACATGCAGGAAGTTGCGGCCCGCGGCGGTCGGATCATCTTCATCACCGACGAGAAGGGGGCGGCCGCCTCGAAGCTCGAGACCATGGCGACGATCACGTTGCCCAACGTGTCCGAAATCATCTCGCCAATGGTCTTTTCGCTGCCGATCCAGTTGCTCGCCTATCATACCGCCGTCTTCATGGGTACCGACGTCGACCAGCCGCGCAATCTGGCAAAGTCGGTGACGGTCGAATGAGGATCCGCCGCGAGCGGCCGGAGGATGCAGCGGCGATCGGCGCGCTGACGGCGGCCGCCTTCGAAGGCCATCCCTACAGCGACGGGTCGGAACCGAAGATCATCGAACGCCTCCGGCGGCTCGGTCAGCTTAGCCTGTCTCTGGTCGCCGAAGAGAATGGCGATATTGTCGGCCATGTCGCCTTCTCGCCCGTGACCCTCACGGGCGGCGAGGCGGGCTGGTACGGCCTCGGCCCCGTCTCGGTGTCACCGTCGCGCCAAAGGGGCGGGATCGGCTCGGCGCTGATCCACGAGGGATTGACGATTCTCAAGGGCGAGGGTGCACAGGGCTTCGCTCTGGTCGGGGATCCAGCCTACTACAACCGGTTCGGTTTTACCGCCCGACCGGAGCTGACGACGACCGGCGTGCCGCCCGAATTTTTCCTCGTGCTGCCCTTGCATGGCGCGGCCCCCTCCGGCATTGTCGCCTTCCATCCGGCTTTCTTCGGCGACGCAGCATAAGATCGACATGACGAACGGTAGTCTCGAGCGCATTTCGCTGGCGACACGCATCCGGAACAATTTCCTGACCGGACTGATCATCTGTGCGCCGATTGCGATCACCATCTGGTTGACCTGGACTTTCATCCACTGGGCCGACAGCTGGGTGAAGCCCTATATCCCGAACCGCTACAATCCGGAGAGCTACCTCCAGTTCGCCATTCCGGGGTTCGGGCTTTTGATCGCGCTGGTCGTCATCACGCTCATCGGCTTTCTCGGCAAGAACCTGATCGGTCGCTCGATCGTCGCCTATAGCGAATCCATCCTGCATCGCATGCCGCTGGTGCGGACCGTCTACAAGAGCACCAAGCAGATCTTCGAGACCGTGCTCAAGGAACAATCGAGCTCGTTCAAAAAGGTCGGGCTGATCGAGTTTCCGTCGCCCGGCACCTGGGCGCTGGTCTTCGTCTCGACCGATGCCAAGGGCGAGATCGCCGCGAAACTCGGCGAGGACGGCGAGGAAATGGTCGCCGTCTTCCTCGCGCCGACACCGGTGCCGACAGCAGGTTTCCTGATGTTCGTACCGCGCAGCAAGCTGAAACTGCTCGACATGTCGCCGGAAGAGGGCGTCAAGCTCCTGATTTCCGCCGGCCTAGTCTCGCCGGAATACAAGGCGGCGGCGACCGAAGAAGCCGAAAGCGCCGTCAACCCGCCCGCAGGAACCTGATCGCCTCGTCGCGCCGATGGAGGTAAAGCAGCGTGCGCACCGCTTCGCCGCGTTCGCTCGTCAGGTCCGGATCGCGCTCCAGCAGATAGGCGGCGTCCTTGCGGGCGATCTC
>DAIMJJ010000093.1:13822-15146 GCA_036722275.1 Rhizobium sp.
CCGAAGCGCTCGGCATGCTCGATCACCATGATCGTGGCGTCGGGTACGTCGACGCCGACCTCGACGACGGTCGTTGCCACCAGCAGCCGCGTCTCGCCATTCTTGAAGGCCAGCATGGCCGCATCCTTTTCCGGGCCGCTCATGCGGCCGTGGACGAGCCCGATCGGCGCACCAATCGCCTTTTCGAGAACGGCGAAGCGTTCCTCGGCCGACATCAGGTCCGAGACGTCCGATTCCTCGACCAGCGGGCAGATCCAATAGGCCTTCTTGCCGTCGGCGACGGCCGCGCGCAGCCGCTCGACGATCTCGCCGGTGCGTTCGCTCGGAACCGTCACCGTCTGGATCGGCTTTCGTCCGGCCGGCTTCTCTGTCAGTTTCGACACGTCCATGTCGCCGAAGGCGGCAAGCACGAGCGTGCGCGGGATCGGGGTGGCGGTCATCACCAGCATATGCGGCGAGATCCCCTTGGCAGTCAGGCGCAGGCGCTGGTGCACCCCGAACCGGTGCTGCTCGTCGACGACCGCCAGCATCAGGTTGCGGTAGTTGACCGTATCCTGGAACAGCGCATGCGTGCCGATGATGATCTGCGCCTCTCCGGAGGCAATCCGCGCGGTGATCACCTCGCGTTCCTTGCCCTTGGTGCGTCCCGTCAGGACCTCGACGGTTATTCCGGCGGCCGCGGCAAAGCGGGCAATCGTCGCATGGTGCTGGCGCGCCAGGATCTCGGTCGGCGCCATCAGCACCGCTTGTCCGCCGCTTTCCACCACGGCGGCCATGGCAAGCAGCGCCACCAGCGTCTTCCCGGCGCCGACATCGCCCTGCAACAGCCGCAGCATGCGGGTATCGGACGCCATGTCGGCGAGGATATCGGCGATTGCCTGGGCTTGGCTGCCGGTCGGGGAAAAGGGCAGGGCAGAGAGGATCTTGCCCGAGATCGCGCCCGTCGCCTTGACCGGCGTGCCGGGCACCTTGCGCAGCTTCTGGCGCACCAGCGCCAGTGACACCTGACCGGCGAGAAACTCGTCATAGGCGAGCCGGCGGCGGGCCGGCGCCTGCGGGTCGATGTCCCGTTCGTCCCGCGGATGATGAAGGTCGACGAAACTCTGGCGCACGCTCGGAAAACCCTGACGCACCACGAGCGGCGGATCGGCCCATTCCGGCAGGTCCGGCACGCGCTCCAGCGCATGTTCGACCGCCTTGCGCAGGACCTTGGGCGACAGACCGGCCGTCAGCGGGTAGACCGGTTCGACCAGGGGCAGGTTCTCAGCCTCTCTCGCCTTCACCATCAGGTCGGGATGAACCATCGAGGGCCGGCCACTGAACC
>DAIMJJ010000094.1:0-2470 GCA_036722275.1 Rhizobium sp.
ACCTGTCGCTGCAATCGGGCGACGACATGATCCTGAAGCGCATGAAGCGCCGCCATCTGCGCGCCGATGCACGGGCCTTTGCCGAACAGGTCCGGCGCCTGCGCCCCGAAATCAGTTTCGGCGCCGACATGATCGCCGGCTTCCCGACGGAGACCGAAGAAATGGCGGAGAATTCCGCAAGCCTGGCGGAAGAGATCGGCATCGCCCAGCTACACGTCTTCCCCTACAGCCCGCGCCCCGGAACGCCTGCCGCCCGCATGCCGCAGCTCGACCGCCGTTTGGTCAAGGAGCGCGCCGCGCGTTTGCGTGAAACGGCCGACCGGTTGCAGGCGCGCCATCTGGCTTCCATGGTCGGCACGCGCCAGACGATCCTTGTCGAAATGACCGGGATGGCCCATACGGAAAACTTCACGCTCGTCGCCGCGCCGGATCTTCCTGCCCGCAGTCTCGTTACGGTGACGATCACCGGTCACAACGGCCGGCACCTCGACATGCAACCGGTGGCCGCCTCGGCCGCCTGACAGAACGGAAAGCTCCATGGCGCTCGGCTTCATCAAGAAAGTTTTCACCTTCGGCAAGGACAAGCCGTCGGATGACAAGGCCGCGCAGGGCGAGGATTTCGCAAGCCTGGTCGATGCCGCCGAACGGGTCGATGCTGCTGAACGGGTCGATGCCGGAGAGACGATCGAGGCACTGCCCGAAGCGGCCGACCCGATCGCCGCCGAAGTCATCGACACCGCCGGCGGCCCCGCCGCGGATGAAGCGGAGGCCGAGCCAGTGGCTTCACCCCCCTCTGGTCCTTCGGACCATCTCCCCCTCAAGGGGGGAGATCGGACCGACACCGCCGGCATTTCAAGCGGTTCGGATAACGAGCCCGCCAAGCCGGTAAACACTCAACCTACCAGCACCACCGTTGCGGAGTCGTCAGGCCGGCCGGCCCCGCATGCTTTGGCCGAGGGAGATGCAAGCGCCGACCGCGCACCGATCTCCCCCCTTGAGGGGGGTGAGGAGCGGTCCGCGCAGCGGAGTAATCGATCCGGCGAATCGATTGCAGTGACGAACGCTGGCAGGACAGAGGGGGGTACTACCTATTCTGAGACCGACGATCAGCCGTCCGGCGAGCCAGTCGCAGCTGACACCGCCCACAAGCCCGTCGAAACCCCGGCCTTGCCCGCCGACATCGCCCTGCCCAAGGGCTTCGCCACAACCACCTCCCTGCCCGAACCGGCAGCGGAAGCCCCGGCGGTCAAGCTCTCCTGGTTCCAGCGCCTGCGCCAGGGTCTGGCGCGCACGTCCTCGCAGCTCACCGGCCAGATCGCAGCACTTTTCACCAAGCGCAAGCTGGATGAGGATACGCTCGATGAGTTGGAGGATCTGCTGATCCAGGCCGACCTCGGTGTCGAGACCGCCATGCGCATCACCGGCGCCCTGTCGTCGGAGCGTTATGGCAAGGACGTCTCCGGCGAAGATGTCTCCCGCATCATGGCGGCCGAAATCACCAAGGTGCTGAAGCCGGTGGCGAAACCGCTGGCGCTCGACCTCAGCCACAAGCCGCATGTGATCCTCGTCGTCGGCGTCAACGGCACCGGCAAGACGACGACCATCGGCAAGCTGGCCGCCAAGCTCTCCGGCTCGGGGCTGAAGGTGATGCTCGCCGCCGGTGACACCTTCCGCGCCGCGGCGATCGAGCAGCTGAAGATCTGGGCCGACCGCACCGGGTCGACCTTCCTCGGCACCAAGCTCGGCGCCGATGCCGCCGGCCTCGCCTACGAGGCTTTCGAGAAGGCGAAGGCGGATAAATCCGACGTGCTGATCATCGACACCGCCGGCCGGCTGCAAAACCGTACCGAGCTGATGGCAGAGCTGGAGAAGATCGTCCGCGTGCTCGGCAAGCTCGACCCGGAGGCACCGCACACCGTGCTGCAGACGCTCGATGCCACGACCGGGCAGAACGCCATGAACCAGGTGGAGATCTTCCGCAATGTCGCCGGGGTCAACGGCCTGATCATGACCAAGCTCGACGGCACCGCACGCGGCGGCATCCTGGTTGCCATCGCCGCCAAGCACAAGCTGCCGGTCTATTTCATCGGCGTGGGCGAGGGCGTGGACGATCTCGAGCCTTTCGAGGCCGAGGACTTTGCCGCCGCCATCGCCGGCCTCCCCCACTGAGCCGCAGCGGTGCCGAACAAGACATCTGAAAGACGGAAACGATGAGCAATTTCGAAAGCGATACCAAGGCAACGACCGAGGAACGGCATCATCCCATGCTGAAGATGGCGCTGGAGATCGGGCCGCTGCTCGTCTTCTTCTTCGGCAACCTGCGCGGCGAATGGCTGGCAAAGACCTTCCCGGCGCTCTCCGTCGTCGGCGGCCCGCTGCTGATCGCCACTGCCCTCTTCATGGTAGCGACGGTGATCTCGCTCATCGTCTCCAAGATCGTCTTCAAGCACCTGCCGATCATGCCCTTCGT
>DAIMJJ010000094.1:2570-15130 GCA_036722275.1 Rhizobium sp.
TCTCGCTCATCGTCTCCAAGATCGTCTTCAAGCACCTGCCGATCATGCCCTTCGTCTCGGGCATCGTCGTCATGGTGTTCGGCTCGCTGTCGATCTGGCTGCAGGACGAGACCTTCATCAAGATGAAGCCGACCATCGTCAACACGCTGTTCGGCGTGGTACTGCTCGGCGGCCTCCTGTTCGGCAAGTCCTTGCTCGGCTACGTCTTCAACGCGGCCTTCCAGCTTGACGACGAGGGCTGGAAGAAGCTGACGCTGCGCTGGGGGATCTTCTTCCTCTTCCTTGCGGTGCTGAACGAGGTGGTGTGGCGCAATTTCTCCGACGCCGTCTGGGTCAATTTCAAGGTCTGGGGCACGATGCCGATCACCATCCTCTTCACCCTCGCCCAGATGCCGCTGATCATGCGCCATTCGCTCGATGCGGAAAAGGAATCGACCGGCGGGAGCAAGGGCGAATGAGCGGCGGTCCGGTGACGCTCGCCGTCGACAACCGCCGCGCCACGCGCTTCTGGCTCGTCGTGGCGGCGGTCTTTCTGATCGTGCAGATCGTCACGCTGGCGCTGATGGGGCGCATTCCGATCTGCGAATGCGGCTATGTCAAGCTGTTCGAGCCGGGCGTCAACACCGCCGGCAATTCGCAGCACATTTCCGACTGGTACACGCCGTCCCACATCATCCACGGCTTCCTGTTCTACTGGCTGGCGATCGTCGTCCTGCCGCGGGCCTCCTTCGGCGCCCGCCTGACGCTCGCGGTCGTCGTCGAGGCGGCGTGGGAACTCTTGGAAAACTCGCCGATCATCATCGACCGCTACCGCACCGCCACCATGGCGGTCGGCTACCAGGGCGACAGCATCCTCAATTCGGCGATGGATACGGTCGCCATGGGCCTCGGCTTCCTCTTCGCCGCCCGCGCCCCGGTCTGGCTGACGGTCGCCATCGCCATCGGCTTCGAGATCGTCACCGCCATCGTCATCCGCGACAACCTGACGCTCAACGTGCTGATGCTGGTCTGGCCGGTCGAGGCGGTAAAGGCCTGGCAGGCGGCGCTGTAAGGCGTCAGGCCGCCTCCATCTCCGGAATCTCCGCTAGCTCCTCGGCAAGGGCAAGGGCTTCACGCTTCAGGTCGTAATTGGACTGGAGGTTGAGCCAGTATTCCGGGCTCGTCTTGAAAAATTTGGCGAGCCGGAGGGCGGTGTCGGCGCTGATGCCGATCTTCTCGGCCACGATGCGCTCCACCCGGGTCCGCGGCACCCTGAGCTTCTTGGCCAGCGCGTAGGCGGTCATGCCCAGCGGCTCCAGATAGAGTTCCCGCAGGATCTCTCCGGGATGGATCGGGGGCGCTTTGCTGATGGTCATTGGTCAGTCTCCCCGGCGCTGCCGCCTCACATTCAGTGATAGTCCGTGATCTCGACGTGCTCAGGGCCCGCCTCTGTCCAGACGAAGCAGATCCGCCACTGGTCGTTGATGCGGACAGAATACTGGCCCTGCCGGTCTCCCGACAGTTTCTCCAGTCGATTGCCCGGAGGAGAGCGAAGGTCATTGAGATCCCTGGCGCATCAAGCAGCGCGAGCAACTGCTGCGCCCGCCGCACGAGATCGGCGGGAAATCCCTTTCGCACCGATCCGTCATCGATCGACCGGGTCAGCTTGTCCTTGAACGAACGGATCATCGCCCGCCTCCAGCCTTGGTATCATACTTTGATACCAAAGAGAGTCAAGATTGCCCCCGGATGACGTCGGCTGCGATCAGGAGCCCGCGAGCGCCTTTTCGATCGCCGGATAGAGGCCGGTTTCAAGCGACTGCGCATCGAAAGGACCGACCTTCTTGTAGAGGATCGTGCCGTCGGCCGAAACGAGATAGCTCTCGGGGATGCCGTAGACGCCCCAGTCGATCGCCGCCTTGCCGTTCGGATCGACGCCGATCGCCTTGTAGGGATTGCCGAGCTCACCGAGAAAACGAAGCGCGTTCTCGTTCTTGTCCTTGTAGTTGATGCCAACCACGTTGAGCCGCGGATCCTTGGCGAGTTCCTTGAGAATCGGATGTTCCTGACGGCAAGGCACGCACCACGAGGCGAAGATATTGACCAGCGTCAGCTTGCCGGCAATCGCCTCGGAGGTCAGCGCGACGGTATTCGAGCCGTCAAGGGCCGGCAGGGTGAGCGTCGGCGCCTTGGTGCCAATCAGCGCCGAGGGAATGGCGGAAATGTCGAGCCCGTTGACGTCCTGGTCGTAGAGCATCTTGCCGGCGACACCGGCAAAGATGGCGAAGACCGCAAGCGGGATGATGGCCAGCATGTAGCGGCCAATGCCGCGACGGCCGGCCGCCTTCGTGCCGGTCTCGTTCGTGTCGGTCTCGCTCATTCGGATGCTCCGGGCGCCGAGGTCTGTGCCGAACGGCGGCGAATGCCGGCCGCTTCCAGCGCCTTGAGCTCCGCCTGCCGCGCCCGGCCGTCGAAAAAGGTCCAGCCGATCAGCCCGAGAATGATCAGGGCGCTGACGCCATAGGACACGTAGATATAGAAGGCGTGGCTCACGAGGCGATCTCCCGGCCGGCCATGCGCGCGGCCATGCGGCGCTGCGTGGCGATACGGCGGCGCCAGATCTCGTTGCGCATCGCCATCAGGTGAAGGGTGAAGAACAGAAGCGTAAAGGCGATCGCCATGACCAAGAGCGGCCAGAGGAATTCCGGGTCGATGGTCGGGCCATCCATGCGGATCACGCTGGCCGGCTGGTGGAGCGTGTTCCACCATTCGACGGAGAACTTGATGATCGGGATGTTGACGAAACCGACAAGGATGAGCACAGCGCTGAGCCGGGCGGCCTTGGAGGCATCGTCCATGGCGCGGTTGAGCGCGATCAGACCAAGATACATCAGGAAGAGCACGAAGACGGAGGTCAGGCGCGCGTCCCACACCCACCAGGTGCCCCACATCGGCTTGCCCCACAGCGAACCGGTGATCAGCGCGATCAGCGTAAAGGCGGCACCGAGCGGGGCCGCGGCCTTGTGGCTGACATCGGCGAGCGGATGACGCCAGACCAGCGTGCCGATCGCCGAGATCGCCATGACCGAATAACACATCATCGACAGCCAGGCGGCCGGCACATGCACATACATGATCCGCACCGTCTCGCCCTGCTGATAGTCACCCTCGGTGGTGAAGCTCATGAAGAGCCCGACGACCAAGAGCAGCGCCGTCAGCCCGCCGAGCCAGGGCAGGATGCGCCCCGACAGCGCCAGAAACCGGGTCGGATTGGCGAGTTCGCTGAACTTCGAAAGGGCAAGGGACATGGTGTTCATGGAATGCTTCTAACCTGAGAGCCGCCAGGCTGCAATTGATCCCGGTCAATCCGAGGAACTGCGCAGCGCCAGCGCCGCGGCGAGCGGACCGATGACGGCGAAGAACAGGGTGATCGCGATCAAAAACAGGAAAGGCGGCATGAATGGGGCGGGATCCTCGACGGCGGCATAGGAAGCGCTGACGCCGAAGATCAGCACCGGGATCGCCAGCGGCAGCACGAGGATGGATACCAGAAGTCCGCCGCGCGGCAAGGCGACGGCGACGGCAGCGCCGGCTGCTCCAATGAACGTGATCGCCGGTGATCCAACGAACAGGGTCAGCATCACCGCGCCGATCGCCACCTCGTTCATGTTCATGAACAGGCCGAGCAGCGGCGAGGCGATGACAAGCGGCAGGCTGGTCGCCACCCAGTGCGCCAGGCACTTGACGAAGACGGTGAGCACCAGCGGCGTTTCCTGCATCAGGATCAGGTCCAGCGATCCGTCGTCCCGCTCCGCCTGAAACAGCCGGTCGAGCCCGAGAAGGGCGGCGAGCAGCGCACCGATCCAGACGATCGCCGGACCGATGCGCGACAGAAGGTTGAGGTCCGGCCCGACGCCGAAGGGAATGACGGCCACCACCGTCATGAAGAACAAGACGCCGATCAGCGCCCCGCCGCCGGCGCGCACGGAAAGCTTCAGGTCGCGGAGGAAAAGGGCGATCATGCGTAAACTCCATGCGCGGCGACACTCGAAGGCGTACCCCCCTCTGCCCTGCCGGGCATGTCCCCCTCAAGGGGGGAGATCGCATGCGGCAAATGCTCTTCTCCTCGCTTGCGGAGGTGAGAAATGGTGGGCGACGCCGAAACGATCCGGTGGATCGTTTCGAATAACGAACGACCGGAGCCCGTGCGAAGGGCCGGCCAATGTGCCAGCAGGCGGATGAGGTGCACGTCCCGATCGGCGAGAATGCTGGAGCGATACTCCCCTCTGTCGCTTCGCGACATCTCCCCCTCAAGGGGGGAGATCGGAACCTCGTGGTCAATCAAGGGGTCCCTCTCGGCGATCGATAGCCTGGGAACGATTGACGGCCGCAGGAGGTCATCCAAGGCAGCCTTGTTGAATGAAGGAGCGCGTATGCCGCCTGATCGATCTCCCCCCTTGAGGGGGAGATGCCCGGCAGGGCAGAGGGGGGTGAGCCACATCACAAGACCTCCTCCCGTTCATGATACTCAAATCCCTTCATCACCAGGGTCTTCGCCTCCGTCAGCCCGAGCGGCTGATGGGTGGCGGCAAGCGCGATGCCGCCTTTCGCGAGATGCTCGTGCACGAGACCGGCAAACATCTGGTCGGCGCTGGCGTCGAGCGCCGCCGTCGGCTCGTCGAGGATCCAAACCGGGCGGTGGGCGACGAGCAGCTTGGCCATGGCGAATCGCCGCTGTTGGCCGGCCGAGAGATAACCGAAGGGCAGATGGGTGATTTCACCGAGCCCAACCATGTCCGCGGCCTCTCCGATCGAGCGGCCCCGGCCGTCCTCGAAGTCGCCGAGATAGGCCTGCCAGAAGGCGAGGTTCTCGCTGACCGTCAGCTCCTGCTTCATGGCATTGCGATGGCCGAGATATTGGCTGACCTCGCGCGCCGGACGGCGCTCGCGGCCGTCGCGAAAGACCGCCTCGACGCGTCCGCGCTCCGGCCTCAAAAGGCCCGCCACGACGCGCAGCAGCGTCGACTTTCCCGAGCCGTTGCGGCCCGTCAGAACCAATGCCTCGCCCGGCGCCAACTGAAAGGAAACATTAACGAAAATCAGGTCTTCACCGCGCCTGGCGGCAAGGTCTTCGGCAATCAGCCGCATGATCTTTTTGCCTTCCGGCGATGCCCGCATCGCCCCTTCAAAAAATTGTCCGAATTCGCCATTCGTTGGTCTGGCACCTTTCTTAGAAATTATCTATAAGACCTGCAACCACGCCAGCGGTCGGCGTGAATATCATCCTTGTGCCGAACTTGGGGTTGCATCTGCGACTTTCACGTGCGGACAGCGGAAATGGCCGTACCCGCATCCTGATGTGCATGAAGTGCATAGGCGTCCGCACGAACGTGTAGGCTATCAGAATAAGCGGGGCTTTATCCGTGTCCAAATCCATCGACAGCTTCAATTGCCGCTCGACGCTCACCGTCAACGGTAAGGACTATGTCTATTACAGCCTTCCCAAGGCCGAGGCCAACGGCCTGACGGGCGTATCGAAGCTTCCCTACTCGATGAAGGTTCTGCTCGAGAACCTGCTGCGCAACGAAGACGGCCGCTCGGTCACCAAGAAGGACATCGAGGCGATCGCCGCCTGGCTCGTCGACAAGGGCACGGCGGAAGCCGAAATCGCCTATCGTCCGGCCCGCGTGCTGATGCAGGACTTCACCGGCGTTCCGGCCGTCGTCGACCTCGCCGCCATGCGTGACGGCATCAAGGCGCTCGGCGGCGATCCGGAAAAGATCAACCCACTGGTTCCCGTCGACCTCGTCATCGACCACTCGGTCATCGTCGACGAGTTCGGCACGCCGCAGGCCTTTGCCCGCAACGTCGAGCTGGAATACCAGCGCAACGGCGAGCGTTACCGCTTCCTCAAGTGGGGCCAGCAGGCGTTCAAGAACTTCCGCGTCGTTCCCCCGGGCACCGGCATCTGTCACCAGGTCAACTTCGAATATCTCGGCCAGACCGTCTGGACGAAGGAAGAAGATGGCGAGACGATCGCCTACCCGGACACCTGCGTCGGCACCGACAGCCACACGACCATGATCAACGGTCTCGGCGTTCTCGGCTGGGGTGTGGGCGGCATCGAAGCCGAAGCCGCCATGCTCGGCCAGCCGGTCTCCATGCTGCTGCCGGAAGTCATCGGCTTCAAGCTGACCGGCAAGCTCAAGGAAGGCGTGACCGCGACCGACCTCGTGCTGACCGTCGTGCAGATGCTGCGCAAGAAGGGCGTCGTTTCGAAGTTCGTCGAATTCTTCGGCCCGGGCATGGACAACATGCCGGTTTCCGACCGCGCCACCATCGGCAACATGGGTCCGGAATATGGCGCGACCTGCGGCTTCTTCCCGGTCGACGCCGAAACCGTCAACTACCTCAACATGTCCGGCCGCTCCAAGGACCGCATCGCGCTGGTCGAAGCCTATTCCAAGGCTCAGGGCATGTGGCGCGACAATGACGGTTCCGACCTCGTCTTCACCGACACGCTGGAACTCGACCTCGGCGACGTCGTGCCGTCCATGGCCGGCCCGAAGCGTCCGGAAGGCCGCCTGCCGCTCGAGACCATCGCACCGAACTTCGCGACCGCTCTCGAGAACGACTACAAGAAGCCCGGTCAGCTTTCGACCCGCTATGCCGTAGAAGGTGAGAACTATGATCTCGGCCACGGTGATGTCTGCATCGCCGCCATCACCTCCTGCACCAACACGTCCAACCCGAGCGTGCTGATCGCGGCCGGTCTTCTCGCCCGCAACGCCGTTGCCAAGGGCCTGAAGTCCAAGCCGTGGGTCAAGACCTCTCTGGCACCGGGATCGCAGGTCGTCGGCGAATACCTTGCCAAGTCCGGCCTGCAGGCCGATCTCGACAAGCTCGGCTTCAACCTCGTCGGCTATGGCTGCACGACCTGCATCGGCAATTCCGGCCCGCTGCCGGCGCCGATCTCGAAGACGATCAACGACAAGGGCCTGATCACCGCGGGCGTCCTGTCGGGCAACCGCAACTTCGAAGGCCGCATCTCGCCGGACGTCCAGGCCAACTACCTCGCCTCGCCGCCGCTCGTCGTCGCCTACGCGCTCGCCGGCACGGTGCAGAAGGACCTGACCAAGGAGCCGATCGGCGAAGACCAGAACGGCAACCCGGTCTACCTGAAGGACATCTGGCCGACCTCGCACGAGATCCAGGAATTCATCGCCAAATACGTCACCCGCGAACTGTTCGAATCGAAGTACGCAGACGTCTTCAAGGGCGACGAAAACTGGCAGGCGGTTCAGGTTCCGGCCGGTCAGACCTATGCCTGGGACGACCAGTCGACCTATGTGCAGAACCCGCCCTACTTCGTCGGCATGGGCAAGACCGGCTCCGGCGTGTCGAACATCGTCAACGCCCGCGTGCTCGGCCTGTTCGGCGACAAGATCACCACCGACCACATTTCTCCGGCCGGTTCGATCAAGGCCGCCTCGCCGGCTGGTGCCTATCTCATGGAGCATGGCGTCGGCGTTGCCGACTTCAACCAGTACGGCACGCGCCGCGGCAACCATGAAGTCATGATGCGCGGCACGTTCGCCAACATCCGCATCCGCAACCACATGCTCGGCCCGAACGGCAAGGAAGGTGGCTACACCATCCACTATCCGTCGAAGGAAGAGATGTCGATCTACGACGCCGCCATGAAGTACAAGGCCGAGGGTGTTCCGCTGGTCATCTTCGCCGGTGTCGAATACGGCAATGGTTCGTCGCGTGACTGGGCCGCCAAGGGCACCAACCTGCTCGGCGTTCGCGCCGTCGTCGCCCAGTCCTTCGAGCGTATTCACCGCTCGAACCTGGTCGGCATGGGCGTCATCCCGTTCGTCTTTGAGGAAGGCACCACCTGGGCCTCGCTCAACCTCAAGGGCGATGAGACCGTGACGATCGAAGGCCTCGACGGCGAGATCAAGCCGCGCGAGAAGAAGATCGCCAAGATCACCTATGCCGATGGTTCGGTGAAGGAAGTTCCGCTGATCTGCCGCATCGATACGCTGGACGAAGTTACCTACGTCAACAACGGCGGCATCCTGCAGACCGTTCTGCGCGACCTCGCCGCCTAAGGGCAGCCGTTCCGCCAAGACACAAGCCGCCGGGTCCCGCGCCCGGCGGCTTTTTTTGTGGGGAGCCGCGTTTGCAGCGTTGACGCGGGCCTCACCCCATCGTGACTTTGAGCGGCGGCCATGACCGGCTATTGCTGTAATCGACTTAGGAACGCGACCCGATACCGAGGCCCCAAGGGCGCCGGCGGGGCGCAGGGAACGGGTTTTGCTCCATGATCTTGAGGATGGCTTCCGGCCTGGCACTCAGCTTGACGATCGCCTTTGCCGCGCGCGCCGACGACATGGCCATGCCCAAGGGCGTGGTCGAGCTGTTTACCTCGCAGGGCTGCGCCTCGTGTCCACCGGCCGACGCCGCGCTGCAGAAGCTGGTGCGCAAGGGTGGCATGGTCGCGCTCTCCTACCATGTCGATTACTGGAACTATCTCGGCTGGGCCGATACGCTGGCGACGCCCGAGAATACGGCGCGCCAATATGCCTATGCCCGGACGCTGGGCCGCAGCGGGGTCTACACGCCGCAAGCCGTGGTCAACGGCCGCGACCATCTGAAGGGCACCGACGCCCTGATGATCGAGGGCAAGCTCGACACGCTGCGGGCGAGGGGGCAGGGATTGACGATACCCGTTCATGCCGGCCGGCGCGACGATGAGCTGGCCATCAATATCGGCGCCGGTTCGGGCAAGGCCGATGTCGTCGTGGTCTATTTCCGCAAGCAGCAGACGGTCGAGGTTCTCAAAGGCGAGAACACCGGCAAGACCATCGATTACTGGAACAGCGTCATCGACGTGCAGACGGTCGGCATGTGGCATGGCGAAGCGCTGGAACTGGTTCTTCCGGCCAAGCGGATCGGAGCGGAAGGCGTGGACGGCTGCGCCGTGCTGCTCCAGACCAGCGGGCCCCAGGGCGAACCTTCCGTCATTCTCGGCGCAACGATCCTGACGACGGACGCCAAGTCCTGAAGGGCGTGGCGGGTCCGGCCAGGAAGCATTGGGGGGCTGGGGGTAAGGGGTCAATGCGCCGGACCGGACCCTATTGGCGCGCCACGGCGCCAATTGAGAGCGGTCAATTTCGTTTGAAATTTGGGCAGGGTTTTGTCCAAATTGCGGCACGTGCCAGAAATCAGCGGTTGCAGGCTTAAGCGGTTTCTTTCGCACATGTTTTCCTGATCGCACCATAGGCTTGACCATTGTCAAGTTCACTCTCTGTTCTTGCCAAATCGGGCAATCTCGGGCAAACCGTGATCGGAACCACCAAGGATGCCATCAGCGGATGACTGCAAAACACCTGGAGACGCTGAACGAACGGCAGCTGAGCGCGGTAATCCACGGCATTGGACCGGACGCCCCGGGCGCCGACCGGCCACTGCTGATCATCGCCGGCGCGGGCTCGGGCAAGACCAACACGCTTGCCCATCGGGTCGCCCATCTCATCCTCAACGGCGCGGATCCGCGCCGCATCCTGCTCATGACCTTTTCGCGCCGCGCCGCAAACGAAATGGCCCGGCGCGTGGAGCGCATCTGCCGCAAGGTGCTGGGCAATGACGCCGGCGTTCTGACCGACGCGCTGACCTGGGCCGGCACTTTCCACGGCATCGGCGCCCGCATCCTGCGCGACTATGCCTATGAGATCGGGCTGGACCCCGGCTTCACCATCCATGACCGCGAGGATTCCGCCGACCTGATGAACTTCATGCGGCACGAGCTCGGCCTGTCGAAGATGGAAAGCCGGTTTCCGACCAAGGGCACCTGCCTGGCGATCTACTCGCGGGCGGTGAATTCGGAGACGCCGCTGAAGGACGTGCTGCGCACCGCCTATCCCTGGTGCGGCACCTGGGAAGCGGAACTCAAAACCCTGTTTGCCGCCTATGTCGAGGCCAAGCAGGCACAGAACGTGCTCGATTACGACGACCTGCTGCTCTACTGGGCGCAGACGGTGAGCGACCCGGAACTGGCCGCCGAGATCGGCGGGCGCTTTGACCATGTGCTGGTCGACGAATACCAGGACACCAACCGGCTGCAATCGTCCATCCTGACCGCGCTCAAGCCCGGCGGTCGGGGGCTCACCGTCGTCGGCGACGATGCACAGTCGATCTATTCCTTCCGCGCCGCGACGATCCGCAACATTCTCGACTTTCCGACGAGCTTCGACCCGCCGGCCGACATCGTCACGCTCGACCGCAATTACCGATCCACCCAGCCGATCCTGGCCGCCGCCAATGGCGTGATCGATCTGGCCCGCGAGCGCTTCACCAAGAACCTCTGGACCGAGCGCCTGTCGGAAGACCGGCCACGGCTGGTCACCGTCCGCGACGAGGCCGAACAGGCCAATTACATCGTCGAGCAGATCCTCGAAAATCGCGAGCGCGGCCAGAGGCTGAAGGACCAGGCCGTGCTGTTTCGCGCCTCCAACCACTCCGGCCCGCTGGAAATCGAGCTCACTCGCCGCAACATCCCGTTCGTCAAGTTCGGCGGGCTGAAATTCCTCGACGCCGCGCATGTGAAGGACCTGCTGGCCGCGCTGCGCTTTGCCCAGAACCCGCGCGACAAGGTGGCCGGCTTCCGGCTGATGCAGCTGCTGCCCGGGATCGGTCCGCAGACGGCCTCGAAGATCCTCGACGCGATCGCCGCCGATCCGCATCCGCTGGCAGCGCTCGCCGAAATCCCGCCGCCGCCGCGCACCGGCGAGCACTGGGGCCGCTTCGTCGACATGCTCTCCGAGATGAACCGGGGACAGGCCGGCTGGCCGGGCGAGATCGAGATCGCCAGGCTGTGGTACGAGCCGCATCTCGACCGCCTCCACGAGGACGCCGACACGCGCAAGGCCGACCTGCTGCAGCTCGGCCAGATCGCCTCGGGCTACGGCTCGCGCGAACGCTTCCTGACCGAACTGACGCTCGATCCGCCGGACGCCACCAGCGACCAGGCGAGCGTGCCGCTGCTCGACGAGGACTATCTCATCCTCTCGACCATTCATTCGGCCAAGGGCCAGGAATGGAAGTCGGTCTTCGTGCTGAACTGCGTCGACGGCTGCATCCCTTCGGATCTGGCGGTCGGCACGACGGCGGAGATCGAGGAGGAACGCCGCCTGCTCTATGTGGCGATGACGCGGGCCAAGGACAGCCTGCACCTGACCGTGCCGCAACGCTTCTTCACCCACGGGCAGAATGCGCAAGGGGACCGCCACGTCTATGCCGCGCGCACCCGCTTCATTCCGGCGACCCTGCTGCAGTTCTTCGAATCGGCCGCATGGCCGGTGGCCCAGCCGAGCGCGCCGGGCACGCGCGATGCGCGGCAGATCCGGCTCGACGTCGGCGCGCGCATGCGCGGCATGTGGCGCTGAGGACAAGCGGCTGCCGGTTTCGATCCGGACGGCCGCCTGCAGCGCATTCGGTCAGCGACGCGCGATCAGGCCGATACGGCCGCATCATAGACGGCGATCGTGCGCTTCGCCTTTTCCGCCACGGCAGACGCGCTGTCGCCCGGCTTGTAGAGGCTGGAGCCCAGCCCGAAGCAGGTCACGCCGACCTTGAGATAGGAGGCGAAATCGGCATCCGAGACGCCGCCGACCGCGCCGATCGGCAGGCCCTTGGGCAGGATGGCACTGATGGCATTGATGCCCGAGGGGCCGAGCGCGCTGGCAGGAAAGAACTTGAGGGCAGCGGCCCCGGAACGCGCGGCCAGCAGGGCTTCCGTCGCGGTGAAGACGCCGGGCATGGTGACCATGCCATGGACCACGGCGCGCTCGATCACCGCCGGCTCGACATTGGGGGTGACCAGCAGATTGCCGCCGACATCCTTCAGCCGATCGACCTGAGCCACCTCGAGCACAGTCCCGGCACCGATCAGGCAAGAGGCAGGCGCGAGCCGCCGGGCCCTCTCGATCGAGACAAAGGGCTCCGGCGAATTGAGGGGCACCTCGATCGCCTCGAATCTGGCTTCGACCAGGACCGAAACAACGCCCTCGATCTCCTCCGGCTTGATGCCGCGCAGGATGGCGACGAGGTTGCGTTTCAGCGACGGCCAGGCAATGCGGGGCGTGGTCATGGCGCGATCTCCGGGAAACGGTGGGGGAAGAGGGCTTTGGCGGCGCTGAACAGGCCCTTGCGGACGAGTTCGCCGCCATCGAGCGACACGGTCTCTACACCGGCCAGCGTCAGAGCCGCGGCATAGAGTTCGGTCAGCGCGCCGCTGCCGATCAGCTGCACGCGCTGGCCGTCACCGAGACGCGGCCGCATGGCGGCGATCTCCGCACCAAGCAGCAGGCCGGACAGGCGGGACGCCGCGCTGGCCTCGTCGGCGCCGGAGAGCAGTGCCTGGGCGCGGATGGAGAAGAGCCGGCCGGTTAGGCTGAAATCACCGCCCAGCGCTTCTTCGACCGATTGGGCAAAGGCCGGATGGTCGGCGGTCGCGCGTCCTTCGCCGATCGACAGGCGCAGGATCGATTGCCGGCTAATCAACTGGAAGAGTT
>DAIMJJ010000095.1:0-15037 GCA_036722275.1 Rhizobium sp.
CGGCACGAGGAAAAGCGAAATGCCGCGCGTGCCGGCCGGCGCATCGGGCAGACGCGCCAGAACCAGATGGACGATGTTGTCGGTGATCTCGTGTTCGCCCCAGGTGATGAAGATCTTCTGGCCGAAGATGCGATAGGTGCCGTCGTCGCGACGCTCGGCGCGCGACTTCATGACGCCGAGATCGGAGCCGGCATGCGGCTCGGTCAGGTTCATCGTGGCGGTCCATTCGCCGGACACCATCTTGTGCAGGTATTTTTCCTTGAGGGCGGCGCTTCCGTGGGTGGCCAACGCTTCCGAGGCGCCCATGGTCAGCGTCGGACCGAGCGCGAAGGCCATCGAGCCGGAATTCCACATTTCGAGGGCGGCGACGTTGAGCATGTGGGGCAGCCCCTGCCCGCCGAACTCCTCCGGCGCGACCAGCGCGTTCCAGCCGCCCTCGGCCCACTGGCGATAGAGATCCGCCCAGCCGTCCGGCACGACGACCTTGCCGTCGATCATGCGGGCGCCCTGCTTGTCGCCGATCTCGGCGAGCGGCGCGACCGCGTCGGAGGCAAAACGCCCGGCTTCCTGAAGGATGGCATCGACGAGATCGTCGCTGAGATCGCCGAGACGCCCCTGTTCGAGGGCTTCGGCCATTCCGACGACATGCTTGAGGGTGAAAGCGATTTCGTCTACCGGCGCCTTGTACATGGGCATGCTCCTCCTGCGTTAAACTGGCGGCTTTCTGCGCGACCGGCTCGACGACAGCGGCGAAAACCTGTCGGTTTGGCTAATTGATTTTTACGTAAACGTCAAACCGTTTTGCGGGCCGGCGCGGGCAAGGGCCGGCATCGGCGATGCTAGCGCATCGCCTGCGGCGACAACAAGCGCAACAAAGCCCGGTGAGCCCAAAGTTGGACTTTAACGAAACATTGAAACTCGCCTACGAACGGCATCAGCGCAGCTGACGTAGAACGGACCCATGACACTCGACCGATCGCTCTCCCTCGTGACCGCGGTTCTCTTCGGATTGATCCTGACGATCGGCTCGGTGGTCGTGGTCGGAAGCGGCGACCGGCAGCTGACCTTAAGCAAGATGGGCGAGATGCAGGTGACCGCGCTGTTGCTCACCTCCTCCATGGCCCAGGCGGCGAGCCTGTCGGCCACCCATGCCGACAGCATGGCGAAGGATCCTCTCGTCATCTCGCTGATGAAGGCGGGCGACCGCGAGGGGCTGACCCGCCTGTTGCAGCCTGCCTATGAAGCGCTGGCGAGCGAGGCCGGCGTCAACATGCTGCATTTCCACACGCCCGACATCAAGAGCTTCCTGCGCGTGCAGGACCCGAAGAATTTCGGCCAGGACCTGTCGACAATCCGGCCGATGATTCTGGCCGCCAATCGTAGCCGCGTGCTGCAGAAGGGTCTGGAAGTCGGGCTTGCAGGCCTCAGCCTGCGTGCGGTGGCACCGATCGTCGATGGCGAGACACTGGTCGGCACGGTGGAAGTGGGGGTCGAGATCAAATCGCTGATCGAGCTTGCAAAATCCGCATCCGGCGCTGATTTCGCGCTGTTCCTCAGCCCCGCGATGACCGGCTTCACCCCGCAGGGCGCGGCACCGTCGAAAGATCTCGCCGGCCTTTCGATCGAGGCTGCCACCGACACTGCGCTCTTCCAGACGCTCTACGACCGGCGCGAGATCGGTCTGTCGCGCGAACCCGTCCAGGGCCTGGCCGTCATCGACGGCAAGCGCTTCGGAACCTTCGCCCAGCCGCTTCTCGACTATTCCGGCCGCATGATCGGGACGATCCTGATTGCCCGCGACTTCTCCGATCTCGACAGCGGCTTTCGCCGCGCCGTCGCCACCGCCACGATCGTCACGCTGGTCGGCATGATCGCCGCCTTCTCCGTCGTCATGGTCGCCGTCCGCGCCATGGTCATCCGTCCCTTGCGCGATCTCGCCGAACACGCCGAGGCGGTCGCGGCGGGAACAGCAACCGAGGTCGTTCCGCAAGAGGACGGGCTTGAAGACTACCGGCGGCTGCAGCGCGCCATTGCCGCGGTCTATAACGGTGCGCGCCGCCCCTCGAGCGACGGAGGCGCCGCGTGACGGGCCGCCTTGTCGGGGCATTTGGCCTCGTTCTCCTGTCCGTCTGGCTGGCGCTGGCCGGCGCCGCCCGCGCCGAGGGCGGACCCAAACCCCTGCCCGCCGGCATCCATCTTCCGTTGCCCGTGCATTTCTCCATGCGGGTTCTCAACCTGTCGCGGCTGAGCGAGACCGCGGGCGAGGCCTCGATGATGATCGAGATCACCGAGCGCTGGACCGACTCCTCGCAGGCCTTCGATCCCAAAGTCACCGGCTTCGGCCGCTTCGACTATGTCGGCGCTGACGCCGAGACGAAGCTCGCCACGATGTGGACGCCGGGAACGGAGATCGAGAACCAGATCAGCGAACCGCGCTCGAGCTCGGTGTCGATGTCGTTGCGCGCCGACGGAACGGTGACCCGCATTCGCCGGCTCGACGCCGATTTCCGCGTCGACGTCGAGATGGAGACCTTTCCTTTCGACCAGCAGAAGCTGACGCTGTCGCTGGTCACGCCGCGCCATTCGGCCGACGATGTGATCTTCGTGATGAACGACATCGACCGCGAACTGTCGTCGGTCGCCCGGGAGGTCTCAGCGACCAACTGGACCGTCCTGTCGCTGCAATTCGTGATGGAGCGCTTCTACGGCTGGAACGCCAAGCCCTTCGTGCGGATCAAGGCATCGACCATCATCGAGCGCCAGTGGTACTATTATGTGGTGCCGATCTTCATTCCGTTCCTGGCGGTGCTGACCGTCTCGCTCTATGTCCTGTGGGGACCGGAGAAGCTGTTCGGGGACAAGGCGCCGATGACCTATTCGGCACTCCTGGCGCTGGCGGCACTCAGCTTCACCTACGAATCGAGCTTTCCCGGGGCGATCTCGATGAACTCGCCGATCGCCTTCATGGTGTCGCTCGGCTATTTCTATCTGGTTATGGTGCTGCTGCTGAACATCATTCTCGTCTATGCCAATTTTCCCGGCCGGCGGCGCTATCCCCATCTGGAACAGGCGATCCGCGACAATGTCCGCTACAGCGTGCCGGCCAGCTTCGTGCTGATCTGCGTCTGCTCGGTGGCGCGCTCGCTGCTTTGAGCACAACCAAGGGGCTTCATCGTCACAGAGCTGTAACGCAGCACCGCTAACCGCAGGGAGGAAGTCCACCTCTCACAACAAGCGGAGCACGACGATGACCGAAGTAGACAAGAGCAAGCTGTCCTGGGACGCATGGGACGAACTGCAGAACCCGCCCCCGGCTGAGACCGATTTCGACCGCGTGGTCGAATCCGCGCTTTCCCGCCGCGGTTTCCTTGGCGGCATTCTCGCCCTCGGCTCGGCTGCGGCCGCCATGGGCACGCTCGGCACGGCCGCCAACCTGATGTCGTCGACCTCGGTTCAGGCCCAGGAAGCCGCAGCCTCTCGCTTCCCGTTCAAGCCGGTGCAGATCGCCACCGACAACACCATCCACGTTCCGGAAGGCTATAGCTGGAAGGCGCTCGCCAAGTGGGGCCAGCCGCTGTTCTCCAACGTTCCGGATCTCGATCCGGCCAAGGGCGTCTCCGTCGAGCACTCCGACAAGGTGTTCGGCGAGAACACCGACGGCATGGAACTCTTTGTCGTCGGCGGCCACCAGCTCATCGCCGTCAACCATGAATACGTAAATCCCGAAACCAACCTGCCGCACACCGAAAAGGGCGTTCCGGCCTCGGCCGACGACGTCAAGATCCTGCAGAACATGCAGGGCGTGACCGTCATGGAAGTGGCAGAAGGCGAGAACGGCTGGGAAATCGTGCTCGACAGCCCGTACAACCGCCGTATCCACCACAATACGCCGATGAAGATCTCCGGCCCGGCCGCCGGCTCGGATCTCATCAAGACCGCCGCCGATCCGAACGGTACCGACTGTCTCGGGACCTTCAACAATTGCGGCGCCGGCAAGACGCCGTGGGGCACCTACCTCACCTGCGAAGAGAACTTCAACGGCTATTTCGGCACCACCGATGCCGCCTTCAAGCTGCCCGATGACTACAAGCGCTACGGCATCGTCGCCGAGACGCGTTATGCCTACGAGAAGTTCGACGAACGCTTCGACGTCGCCAAGAACCCGAACGAGCCGCGCCGTGCAGGCTATATCGTCGAGATCGATCCGTCGGATGCCACCTCCACGCCGATCAAGCGCACCGCACTCGGCCGCATCAAGCACGAAAATGCCGCCGTCACCATCGCCCGCGATGGCCGCGTTGTCGTCTATATGGGCGACGACGAGCGAGGCGAGTTCCTCTACAAGTATGTCTCGAACGGCATCTATGTCCCGGGTGGCGATACGTCCAAGCTGCTCGACGAAGGCACGCTCTACGTCGCCAAGTTCTCTGACGAAGGCACCGGCGAATGGCTGGCGCTGACGCCGGAAACCACCGGCATGAAGATGGACGAGATCTGCATCTTCACCCGTCAGGCCGCTTCCAAGGTCGGCGCCACCACCATGGACCGTCCGGAATGGGTGGCGATCAACCCGGTTGCCATCGAAGCCTATTGCGCACTGACCAACAATTCGAACCGCGCCGTGACCAAGGACGGCAAGATGAAGTCGAATGCCGGCGGTGACGTCATGGCGCTCAACGCCGTCAATCCGCGCGAGAAGAACGAATATGGCCAGATCGTGCGCTGGTATCCGGAAAACGACGACCATGCCGACGGTAAGTTCAAGTGGGACCTGTTCGTCATGGCCGGCAATCCGGACGTGCACAAGGAAGGCCCCTATGCCGGCACGTCCAACATCAACTCCGGCAACATGTTCAACTCGCCGGACGGCATGATGTTCGACTCGACCGGTCTTCTGTGGATCCAGACCGACGGCGAGGACACCAATGAGGGCGAATTCCTCGGTCAGGGCAACAACCAGATGCTCGCCGGCGATCCGGCCACGGGTCGCATCGAGCGCTTCCTGACGGCGCCGAAGGGTGCGGAAGTCACCGGCCAGACCTGGTCGGCCGACAAACGCACGCACTTCGTCGGCATCCAGCATCCCGACGCCCCCTTCCCGGACGGCGAAGGCAAGCTGCCGCGCTCGACGGTCATCGCGATCAAGCGCGACGACAACGCCATGATCGGCTGACCGGAGATTCCGGATCGACACTGGAGGCGCCGGCCCGTTCCGGCGCCTCTTTGCATGATTTCGCACGACCCTTGATAGCGGGCGCGCTTGATCCGACGAGCGCTTCCATCAAAGATCCGCCGAACCGCAGCCGCAGGAGGATCGCCGCCCATGCTTCCGCTGATCAACGCCGTTCCCGGCCTCGTCTGGGCCTATCATATCATGCCGGAGGCCGGCCGTGCGGAGCGGCTGCCGGTCGACTGCCCGCCGGAGGCGCTGCAGGGTGGCCCAGGCTTCGTCTGGCTTCATCTCAACCTGGCGGACGTGCATGTCAGCGCCTTTCTCGAGAGCTTTCCCGGCCTGACCGACGCTGCCCGCGCTGCACTCACGACCCATGACACGAATGCGACGCTAATGGCCGACGACCGGCTGCTGTTCGGGACGCTGGTCGACTTCCAGCGCGAGTTCGACGCGGCGACGCGCGACATCGGCTGGCTGCATTTCGCCCTCTCCGACCGCATCATCATCACCACGCGATTGCAGCCGATCCGCTCCATCGACCCAGTGCGTGCCGCCATCGAAAAGAATGCATCGAGATACACGCGACCGCTGCAGATCTTCGAGGCGCTGGTGGCCGAGTTCCAGCGCGGTATCATATCGACGGTGCTCGAGCTGACGGATGAACTGAACGTCATCGAGGATATCGTCTATGACAGCGAATTGCGCGACGAACGGCGACGGCTGGCGCCGGTGCGGCGGGTGGTCGTCCGGCTGCATCGGCACTTGCGAACCATGCTCGCCCTGATGCGCCGGGCAGCGGCAGCCGACGACGAGGACAAGCCGGCCGGTCTAGACGACGTCGTCGACCGGCTCACCAACCGGCTGGAGGCCGCCGACAACGACGTCTATGCGCTGCAGGAGCGGGCCCGCCTGCTGCATGAGGAAATCGACTCGAAGCTGTCGTCGGAGACCAACCGCCACCTCTACATCCTGTCGCTGATGACCGCCTTCCTGCTGCCGCCCTCGCTGGTGACCGGCTTCTTCGGCATGAACACTTCGTCGCTGCCCTTTGCCGGCGGTATTGGCGGTACGGCCTATGCGTTGGCCGCGATCGTGCTGTCGATCCTGGCGGCATGGTGGCTGCTCAGGCGCGCGGGGATTTTGTGAGGGGAAGCCCCAACGGAAAATGCCCGGCAATGAACCGGGCATTTCGATGCGGGATCGCGTTCGCTGATCAGTAGTAGGGCGAATAGCAACGCTGGCGCGGGCCGTTATACGGCTGGAACGTGTTGCTGTAGGCGTCGTAGGACCGATAACGGTTGGCGCACCACTGATAGTGCCGCGGGTTGATGCCGGCCGCGCGGGGCGCGCGGGGCGCGGGCGGTGCGGCGAGCGCGCCGCCGATGATGGCGCCGGTCGCAAAAGCTGCCAACGGGAACCAGTAGCCGTTGTGATAGCGGTAGCCCGGGCGGTGGTGACGATAGCCACGATGGCCCCGGTAAAAATGCGGGCGATCATGGTCGACCTTGGTCACGTCGGTCGGCCCCTTGACGACGGGAGCCGGCAGCGGCATGGCCGCCTGGCCGGGCACGAAGCTCGCCAGAACGACTGCGGAGGCCAGGGCAAGCGCGGCCCAACGCTTTATCATAGTGGTCATTTCGTTTCTCCATTCCTTGCGTTTGTCAGGCAAGTCTTCTGCCGAAAATGCGCTTCGCATCATCATCGTCGAAACTATCGGCCAACGACGGTATGATACGCGAAAGCCCGGAATGACGTTAGGAAATTCCGCCTGAACCGGGCATTAACGAATTTGGGGCGAGCCCCGCGGCACATTCTGCCGTCGGACCACGCCGAAGCCTCGGCGGAGAACGCTTCAATGGCTTTTCGGTTCCTTGGGCAGAAGCGGAGGAGATGGCAAAACCGCGGCGGTCCCGAGGACCACCGCAGCGGCCTGTCTGGAGATCGAATTCACCTTGCGGCCTGCGACCCGGGCGGCAGCGCCCGAGCCCGACAATCGGGCTGGCGAACGCGCCTAAGCCTCGATCTCGACATCGCCCTTCGGGCGCGAGCAGCAGGCGAGGATGTAGCCTTCCTCGATCTCGTCATCGAGGATGCCGCCATTGTGCTCCATCTCGACCTCGCCGGAGAGCTTCATCACCTTGCAGGTGCCGCAGAGGCCGGATTCGCAGGCCGCCCCGATGCGCACGCCGGAAGCGCGCGCCGCCTGAAGCAGCGTGTGGCCCGGCTCGCAAGTCCCCTCCTTGCCGGAGAGCGCGAAGACGACCTTGGTCGCTCTTGCCTCGCCGCTATGGTCGGCAACGACGACCGGCGGCGGCGGCGCCACCGGCTGGAAGGCCTCTTCATGGTAGTTGGCCATGTCGAAGCCGGCGCCGGCAAGCGATTCACGCACGGTCGCCATGAATGGTGCCGGGCCGCAGCAGAACACCGTACGGTCGAGGAAGTCGGGCGCAAGAAGCGCGATCTTGGCCTTGTCGATCCGGCCCTTGAGGCCCGACCATAGCTGGCCATGGGCCAGCTGCTCGATGATGAAGCCGAGCGTGAATTTCGGCATCTCGCGGGCCTTCGCCTCGAGTTCCCAACGGAAGATGATGTCGTCGGGGGACCGGGCGCAGTGCAGGAAGGCGATGTCCGAGTCCGGCTGGCGGTCGGAGAGATCGCGCGTCATCGACACCATCGGCGTGATGCCCGAACCGGCGGAGATGAACAGATACTTGGCGGCCGGACGGCGCGCATAGGAAAAATCGCCGAGCGGGCCAATCGCCTTCAGCTGCATGCCCGGCTTCAGGTGATCGAACATCCAGCGGGTGCCGATCGAATCCTTCTGCGCCTTGACGGTGACCGCCACGGTATAGGGCCGCGACGGGCTGGAGGAGAGCGTGTAGGTGCGCATCACCGGCTCCGCACCGACCGGCAGTTCGAGCGTGACGAACTGGCCGGGCAGATAGCGGAAGAAGTGACCCGGAAGATTGGGCCGGAAGGTGAAGGTCATCACGTCCGGCGCCTCGGGGGTCACCGCGACGCATTCGAGCCTGTGCTCCCGATCGGACCAGGGGCGCATTTCGTCGACATGGCGGTAGCTGGGGAGCGCCATGTTCATCTTACGCCACCGCCGACAGGCGGGCCTTGTCGCCCTGCAGGCGGCCGATCATGAAGTTCGAATACCATTCGACGAACTGCATGACACCGCCCTCGTGTTCGGCCGAATAGGGACCGGGCTCGTAGGCCGGGGAACGGATACCGAAGGCATTTTCCTCGACGATGGCGCGGTCCTGGTCATTGGTCATGTTCCAGACATGGGTGAGGCTCTCGACATCGTAGTCGACGCCCTCGACCGCATCCTTGTGCACGAGCCAGGTGGTCGTGACGGCCGTCTCCTCCGCCGAGATCGGCAGGACGCGGAAGGAGATGGCGTGGTCGATCAGCATGTGGTTCCACGTCGTCGGATAGTGGAACAGCAGCATGGTGCCGATCTCGCGAGCCTTGACGTCGTCCGACAGCAGGCGTTTCACCGCCGGCTTGCCGTCCATGGTGTAGCTCTCGGCGCCCTGGATCAGCGGCATGCGGGCCACACGGAACTGGCCGGTGGGATCGATCTTGAACTGGCTCGGCAGGCCGGCGGCCTCGCAATGCGCCCAGTGATCGGTGATGAAGGGGTCCTCGAAGGCGCCCTGAACGCCGGTCGCGGTCGGGGCTTCGGGATAGGTGCGGCAAAGCTCCGGATGGTTGCCGGCACAGTGATAGCATTCGCGGTTGTTTTCCCAGACGAGCTTCCAGTTGCCCTTCTCGATGATCGTGTTCTGGTGGGCGACCTTGGCCTCTGCCAGGCGATGCGGGGCCATGTAGGGCTCGATCGTGGCGCGGACAGGCGCGAAGTCCGGCGCCTCATTGGCAAGACAGATGAAGATGTAGCCGGCGACGCTCTCGCAATGGACAGGCTTCAGACCGAATTCGGCCTTGTCGAAGGTCTCGCCCATCTGGCGGGCAAAGACCAGCGAACCGTCGAGGTCGTAGGTCCACTGGTGATACGGGCAGACGAGCTTGGCCGAGGCGCCCTTATCCTGCGTGCAGACGCGGTGGCCGCGATGGCGGCAGGTGTTGTGGAAAGCACGGATGACCTGATCCTTGCCGCGCACGATGACGATCGGATAGTCGCCGATCTGGACGGTGAAGTAGTTGCCGGCGCGCGGAACCTCGCAGTCATGGCCGACGAACAGCCAGTCGCGATACCAGATCATTTCCATGTCCAGCTTGAAATAGTCCTGATCGATATAGAAGGGTTGTTCGAGGCTGAAGCCTTCCCGGCGGTTCTTCAGCTGCCGCAATACTGTGCTTTGCAAATCCATTGTTGTCCTCGTATCCGTTGAGCCGGGCAGCGTTCGAGAACATGCAAAGACACGACGTTGCGCAACGCCGCCCAAAGCCGTCTCGGGCCGCCCACCGCGACCGTCAAACCTATGTCTTCGTCAAGGCTGGTTTCCGGGCTCTGGAGTGGTCCCTTGCGGAACCGCGTGCGGCGCCTTCCCAGGACGGTCGTCCCAGTGGCCTTTGGCCGTCACGCATTCTCCACCACCGTTGCGGGGGCAGCGCCGGATTTTGACCGGCTTCCCGATTTCCCGCCCTTCCCTAGTCGGGCAGCACCTCGAGTTCGCGATTATCTAAACACAGTCGAAGCCTGATTGACGCACTGCGAAGCGACACCACCACCGCCATTAGCGACATGATAAATGTCCTCGCGTGCCTGTGAAATCGATCGAATTTTCTCGTCTTTTCAGAACCCTATCTAAGGCGTCCGGTTATTCCGCCCAACAACGTGACGCAAAATGACAAGAGATGCGAGATTTCCGGGTTGCTGGATCATTGCCGCAAGCCTCGCGAAACCGAGCATGGCCAGGATGCGGCAAATTGTCATTAATCTCGGTGCCTTATGATCGGCGCATCGGCCTTGGGGATCAGAGCCACACCATGCAGAAGCTGAGATATTTCGCCGCCACGAAGTCGTCCGCCAAGCCGGGGCTGCCGACCAAGGCGATCCATACGGAGTTTCTTCGCACCGGCCGCATCTCGCGTCATCGCGAGGACTGGCTGCCGGAAGAGAAGCGCTACCTCACCTATGAGGAAGTGGCTGAACGCACCGGCCGTCGGCTGGAGGCTGCGGGCGAGACGACCCACAAGCGGATCAACAGCTTTCACCGTTCGATCCAGTTTCCCAAACTGGTCTTTCATCGCACGCTCGAGAACAGCCCGCATCTCGGCTATTGCCACGTGACGGCGGCCAAGACCAATTTCGCCCGCTATGCGGACGTCAAATGGGCCTTCTACATCGCCAATTTCTTCGCCGAAGTCGGCGGCACGGAACAGTTCTTCGAACACATCCGCCCGAACTATACGCGCATGTATTTCGCCGTCGCCATCCATCCGGACAAGGAAAGCCGTGCGATGGCGATCGATCGCTCGATCCGCGACAACGGCCTTCTGTTTCGCACCCAGGATCCAAAAGAGGCGCTGAAGAACGTGCTGATGCTCGGCGCCCGCGATGCGGAGCTGCGCAAGATCATCGCCGAGCTCTGAGCCTTCCGCCCGCTCCTTCTCAGAACCCGCCGACCGGCTGCTTCTTGTAGATCAGCCAATCCTTCGGCACGTAGTCCTTGACGCCGTAAATGGTGACGGTATTGCCGCCGGCCGCCTTGGAGGCGGCGAGCGCCTTTTCGGTGAAGCTGGTGAAGTCGAAGGCGTTCGGCGCCTGTTCCGAGAAGCAGATACCGAAGGACATCGGTACCTGGCCGAGCGCCCGGCCATTGCCGGCATTGACCACCGTGGTGCTGAGCTTGGCGCGCACGAGGTCGACGATGCGCGTTACTTCCTCCTGCTCGGAGGTGTAGAGCAGGATGCCGAAGCGGCCGCCGTCGAACCGGCAGGCGAGGTCTTCCGTGCCGGCCACGGCCTCGACCACCTTGGCGACCTGCTTGATGAAGCGCTCGGTCACCGCCGGCCCCATCAGTTCGGACAACCTGGAGAAATCGTCGATCTCGCCGATCACCATGCTGGCGAGAACGGGCATTTCCGGATTGGCATAGACCTTGGCGATCGCCTTGTTGAAGGCTCGGCGGCTCGCAAGCCCGGTGAGCGAATCGACGAACTTCGCCGATTCGGCCTCTTCGGTCTCGCGCTGCAGGTCGGCGAGCGCTGCGGTCTTGTCGACGACGGCGCGCACGACATGGCTGTTCTGCGAGGCACGTTGTTCGGTGGCGACCTTCAGCGCCTTGATCGAATGGCCGAGCGCCTCGTGGTCGATCTCGTCGGTCAGGATGACCTGCGAGGCATGGCCGATCAGCCGACCGTAATCGGTGAGCTGCACCTTTTCCTGGTTCAGCAGGCTGATGAAATTGCTCATCTCCGCCCGCACCTGGCCGTTCTGTCGCCCGAGCAGGCCGTCCTCATGGTGGTGCGGCAGATATTTGCGGCCGAGGGCGTCCAGCGCTTCCTGGGTCTTGTTCTTGCCGAGCGCGATGAAATCGCGCACCAGTTCCGGATTGCTGCCGGCATAGGCCTCGTAGACCAGCTCGTAATTGCGTGGCAGTCCGTCTATCCCCATCTGATGCATCGCGGTGGCGACGCGCAGTGCGATGCTCGAGGCTGGGTTCTTGACTTGCTGCATGGTCCGTTTCCCGATCAGAGAAGGCGAGAGGCTCGAAGTGGGCGAACTATAGGCGCAAGATCTCTTTCTTTCGGTTACGCCGATGCGTAAAGTTTTAGCGATCGGCTATCCTGCCGGTTTTCAAGGCGTTTGGCGGCTCGACCGGCTGGTCCAGTGTGATCGGCAAATGAGGATTTGATCGAGCCTGCGCAGTCGCGCTATGGACAGGGGATCAAGGGCAGGAAGGCTTCAAACCATGGCGAGGATCATCCCGATCGAAGGTGCACGCGACGAGGCGATCGACGCTGCGATCGCCGTTCTCAACAAGGCACGGCCGGTGGCGATCCCGACGGAGACGGTCTACGGGCTTGCCGCCGACGCGACCGATCCCGCCGCCATCACCAGCATCTATGAGACCAAGGGACGGCCACGCTTCAATCCGCTGATCTGCCATATGGCCGATCTCGCCATGGCCGAGCGCCATGCCCGCTTTGACCCTGTCTCGCGCCGGCTGGCGGAACGTTTCTGGCCGGGCCCGCTGACCCTGGTCCTGCCGCTCTCTGCAGACAGCGCCATTCATCCGCTCGCCACGGCCGGCCTCGACACGGTCGGCATCCGCGTGCCGAAGGGTTTTGCCGGTGACCTCATCCGCGCCTTCGACCGGCCGCTTGCGGCCCCGAGCGCCAACTCCTCCGGCAAGATCAGCCCGACCACGGCGGAGCACGTGAATGCCGATCTCGGCGATCGCATCGATCTTATCATCGATGGCGGACCCTGCCCGGTCGGGGTCGAGTCGACGATCGTGAAGGTCGAGGATGGCCGGATCCGCCTGCTGCGGCCGGGCGGTGTGCCGGTCGAGGCGATCGAGGCGGCGACGGGGCTTTCCGTCGAGCGGCCGAAGGCTGCCGGCACGGCGGCGATCGAAGCACCGGGCATGCTGGCCTCGCATTATGCCCCGAACGCCCATGTCCGGCTGGAGGCCAGTGGTATCGCCGCCGGCGAAGCCCTGATCCGGTTCGGCGCAGCGCCGGTCGAGGGAATGGAAAAGGCGCGGGCCGTCTTCGAGCTCAGCCCGTCCGGCGACCTCAACGAGGCTGCCGCCAATCTGTTCGGCCTTTTGAAAAAGGCGGACCAGACGGGCGCGGCCGGCATTGCCGTCACCCCGATCCCGAACCGCGGGCTCGGTGAAGCGATCAACGACCGCCTGAAGCGGGCGGCAGCCCCGCGCGAGGCCTAGGAGAGCCCCTTGAGCACATGCGATGACCTGACCGAGACCCTCAAAGCCTTCGTGTCGATCGTCGGGCCGGCCCATGCGCTGACGCAAGCGCAGGACATTGCGCCCTATCTCGTCGAAAGCCGCGGGCTCTACCACGGCAGCACGCCGCTGGTACTCAAGCCCGCCTCGACAGAGGAGGTTTCGGCCATCCTGAAGCTCGCGAGCGAAACCCGCACGCCGATCGTGCCGGCGGGCGGCCGCACGGGCCATGTCGGCGGCCATGTGCCGCGGGACGGCAAAAAGGACGTGGTGCTGTCGCTCGAGCGTATGAACCGCATCCGCGAGATCGACACCATGGCCGACGTCATCGTCGCCGACGGCGGTGCGATCCTCGCCGACATCCAGAAGGCGGCCGAGGCGAACGACCGGCTGTTTCCGCTCTCGCTCGGCTCGGAAGGCTCCTGCCAGATCGGCGGCAATCTTTCGACCAATGCCGGCGGCACTGCCGTTCTCGCCTATGGCAATGCCCGCCAGCTCTGCCTCGGCCTCGAAGTCGTGCTGCCGACCGGGGAGATCTGGGACGGGCTGCGCCGGCTGAAGAAGGACAATTCCGGCTATGACCTGCGCGACCTGTTCATCGGCGCGGAGGGCACGCTCGGCATCATCACCGGCGCCGTGCTGAAGCTCTATCCGCAACCGCGCGGCCGGCAGGTGGCTTTCGCGGCCGTCGGCTCGCCCGAGGATGCGTTGCAGCTGTTCGAGCGCGCGGCACTTCGCTGCGGCACGGCACTCACAGGCTTCGAGCTGATGCCGCGCATCGGCATCGAATTCACCACGCGGCACATTCCCGGTATTCGCGATCCCCTACCCTCGCCCCATCCTTGGTATGCGCTGATCGACATTTCCACCTCGGATTCGGCCGAGACGGCCGAACGCATGATCGAGGCACTGCTGATCGAGGGCGCAGAAGCCGGCCTGGTCCGCGATGCGGCGGTCGCCTCCTCGCTCGCCCAGCAGAATGCCTTCTGGCGCCTGCGCGAAAGCATGTCCGAGTCGCAAAAGCCGGAAGGCGGATCGATCAAGCACGACGTGTCGGTGCCGGTATCGCGCGTGCCGCAGTTCCTGGCGGATGCCGACGCCGCCGTGATGGCGCTGATGCCGGATGCGCGCATCTTCTCCTTCGGCCATCTCGGCGACGGCAATATCCACTACAATGTCAGCCAGCCCGTCGGGGTCGACAAGGCGGCTTTCGTCGCCCGCTGGCGCGAGGTCAATGCCGTCGTGCATGCGGTCGTGCGCGCCCATGGCGGCTCGATCTCGGCCGAGCACGGGGTCGGACAGCTGAAGCGCGACGAACTGATCGCCAGCCGCCCGGCGATCGAGACCGCGCTGATGAACCGCATCAAGCAGGCCTTCGATCCGGCCGGCATCATGAATCCAGGCAAGATGATTGCCCTGCCGTAAGAGGCCGACCCTGGCGCCTGTCACGACGGGCGCTCCTCGCGTCAGCTCTTCAGCGTGGCGATGGAAAGCAGCAGGTCGGCGCTGATGCCGCCGCTGCTGCCGGTCAGGACGGTCAAGGCAGACGAGGAATAGTCGCCGTTCTCGGTGTCATACATGGCGGTGAAGCGTTCCAGGAACCTCTTCAGCTTTTCCGGATCCTGCATGTCGGCGAGGTTGAGGTTCTTCTCGACCAGCGCCGCCTGCATGTCGATATCCATGTTGGAGAAGTCCTCGGTGTAGCCGAAGGCGACGCGGAAGGTCTCCAGCAGCGCATCGTCGCCGAGCAGGTCATAGGCGTCGGTGAGCGTCGGGGCAACGCGCTCGAAATAGAGGGCCAGGCGCACGCCGGCATTGTCGTTACCCTGCTCTTCCTCAAGCACCTGGTGGAGATAGAGGTTCTGCGTTTCCCGGATCGCACCGCGTTGCTGCACGGTTCCGACCGTTTCGCGGGTCAAGAGCCCATCGCTGTCGAAGTTGAACGAGGCGAGAAGTTCGGCCCATTTCTCGTCCT
>DAIMJJ010000096.1:0-15032 GCA_036722275.1 Rhizobium sp.
ACAGCCGCGGCTCGATCTCGGGAATGGTGAAGCCGGAGACGGGGCAGGCGAATTTTTCCGAGAACAGCACATGTTCATGCGTGTCGTTCAGCGACTTGTTGGCAGCACCTCCGGCAGCCGTCTCCTCCGGCGGCAGAGGCTTGTCGGCGAATTCCGCAATCGCCAGGCCGTCGGAGAGCACATGCAGACACGTCTCCAGACTGTCGGCCAGGCGGCTGGCAATGTCGGGGCGCACGACGATGCGGTCCACCACCACGTCGATGTCGTGCTTGTACTTCTTGTCGAGGGCCGGCGCCTCGGCGATCTCGTAGAACTGGCCGTCGATCTTGACGCGCTGGAAGCCCTTTTTCATCAGGTCCGCCAGTTCCTTCTTGTACTCGCCCTTGCGGCCGCGCGCGATCGGCGCCAGGATATAAAGGCGGGTGCCCTCGTCAAAGGCGAGAATGCGGTCGACCATCTGGCTGACCGTCTGGCTCTCGATCGGCAGCCCGGTCGCGGGCGAATAGGGAACGCCGACGCGGGCAAACAGCAGGCGCATGTAGTCGTAGATCTCGGTGACCGTACCAACCGTCGAGCGCGGATTGCGCGAGGTCGTCTTCTGCTCGATCAAGATTGCCGGCGACAGGCCGTCGATCTGGTCGACATCCGGCTTCTGCATCATTTCGAGGAACTGCCGGGCATAGGCGGAGAGGCTCTCGACGTAGCGACGCTGGCCCTCGGCATAGATGGTGTCGAAGGCGAGCGAGGACTTGCCCGAGCCGGAGAGACCGGTCATCACGATCAGCGAATTGCGCGGCAGATCGAGATCGATCCCCTTGAGATTGTGCTCGCGGGCACCGCGGATGGAGATATGCTTTAGGTCGCTCATGGACGGGTCTCTGGACAAAACTCTGCTTGGGAGGGCGCTCGGGAGGAGGGCTCTCCTTATTTAGTCACGCCCGCGGTCCTGTCGAGCGGCAGGCGACGATTAGACGGCGGTAAAAATGATTCTATTGACAGCATCCTAGGGGATTACTAGAACAAATAAAGAACATTTTTCGTTGTGGATTAACCCCGATCCCCAGCCAACCGCCGGACGGTTTGGTTTAAGGTGGCGCGGATTTCTCTGTTTCGGAGCCGCATGATGGCGGCAGCAAGGTGAGTAATATGGCTGGCAGCGTCAACAAGGTTATTTTGATCGGCAATCTCGGCGCCGATCCGGAAATCCGCCGGACCCAGGACGGCCGGCCGATCGCCAATCTTCGCATCGCGACCTCGGAAAGCTGGCGCGACAAGAATACGGGCGAGCGCAAGGAAAAGACCGAGTGGCATCAGGTCGTGATCTTCAACGAAGGCCTGTGCAAGGTCGCCGAGCAGTATCTGAAGAAGGGCTCGACCGTCTATGTGGAGGGCCAGCTGCAGACCCGCAAATGGCAGGACCAGAACGGTCAGGACCGCTACTCGACGGAGGTCGTGCTGCAGGGCTTCAATGGCAACCTGACCATGCTCGGCGGCCGTGGCGACGGCGGCGGCGCCTCGCGCGGCGGCAATGATTTCGGCGGCGGCTATGGCGGTGGCGATGATTACGGTTCGCCGGCACCCCAGCGCGGCGGCGGCCAGCAGCGTGGCGGGGCCAGCGCCCCTCCGTCGGGCGGCTTCTCCCGCGATCTCGACGACGACATTCCGTTCTGATTGGTGGCGGCGCTTCGGCGCCGCTTTCGCGTTTTAGCCGCCGCAGACGCGCCTATCGCGGCTCCGGCAGACGATGGAGCAAGGGGAAGGGGACAGGCTGCATGAACGACACCACACCGACGGCGGGGCCGGCCAGCTGGCGCATCATTCTCGCCTTTCTGCTCGATTTTTTCAGTGCCTTCTTCGTGCTCGGCTTTGCGGTCGCCTCGGTCATGGGCGGGCGCACCGAAGACGGCTTTCAGCTGAACGGGCTTCCGGCCCTGGTGCTGTTCGGCCTGATGATCGCCTACTTCGTCGTCTTTAACCGCTTTCTCGGCGGCACCATCTGGAAGCGCATCCTGAAGGCCCAGCGATAGCTGAGCGACGCCGCTGCCAACGCCGGCAGGCTACGGTCTCGCCGGCCTCTATGGCGGTGTCCCATCTCATCCGCCGAAGGCGGATTTCACGCCATCGACCACGAACTGCACCGATAGCGCCGACAGAAGCACGCCGAGCAGGCGGGTGAGCAGCGCACGGCCGGTGACGCCGAGGAAACGGTTCAGCCGCTCGGCAAGGATCAGCGCGGCAAAGACCAACGCCAGGCACACGGCGATGACGCCGATCAGCTGCACCTTGCCGGCGACGCCGTCCATCGTGCCGGCGATCAGCACGGTTGCGGAAATCGCGCCCGGCCCGGCGATCAGCGGGATAGCCAGCGGGAAGACCGCGAGATTGTGGATGTGGTCCTTGGTGATCGCCGCATCCGTCGTTTTCTCCTTACGCTCGTTGCGCTTCTCGAAGATCATCTCGAAGGAGATGGCAAACAGCATCAGTCCGCCGGCAATGCGGAACGCGCCCATCGAGATGCCGAGCGCGCTCAAAATGCCGGCGCCGAACAGCGCAAACACAGTGAGGATGGCAAAGGCAATGACCGAGCCGCGCACGGCCACCTGGCGGCGCTCGCCGCGGGTCATGCCCTGGGTCAGCCCGAGAAACAGCGGCGCAAGCCCGGGCGGATCGACCGTCACCAGCAACGTCGTGAAGGCGTTGATCATCGAATCGGTGCCGATCATGGCTTCTCCCCCGGTTTTAGCGATCATTTAAATGCGAGCCGGGCCGGCTTGGCAAGTTTTGCTACCAGTTGAAGGCAAGTTCTTGATCGGCTTGCCTTTCCAGCGCCCCAAAAGACTGTTTATAACCACGGGGCGGGCAGGGGCGAAATTGGCGCTTTCCGGGCCTTTCCGCTATAAACTCCGCAGTGATTCCGAACAAGGATCGTGACCTGATTTGACTGAGCAAAACACTCCCGGCGGCGGCAAGTATCCGCAAGGCATTGAGCCTATTTCCATCATGGAGGAAATGCAGCGGTCGTATCTCGACTACGCGATGAGCGTTATCGTGAGCCGTGCGCTTCCCGATGTCCGCGACGGTCTGAAGCCGGTCCACCGGCGCATCCTCTTCTCCATGAGCGAGATGGGGATCGACTGGAACAAGAAATATGTGAAGTCGGCCCGCGTCACCGGTGACGTGATGGGTAAATACCATCCGCACGGCGATGCCGCGATCTATGATGCGCTGGCCCGCATGGCGCAGGACTGGTCGCTGCGCCTGCCCTTGATCGACGGTCAGGGCAATTTCGGTTCGGTCGACGGCGACCCGCCGGCCGCCCAGCGTTACACGGAATGCCGCCTGCAGAAGGTCGCGCATTCGCTGCTCGACGATCTCGACAAGGAAACGGTCGATTTCCGCGAAAACTATGATGGCACCATGCAGGAGCCGTCGGTGGTTCCTGCACGCTTCCCGAACCTGCTGGTCAACGGCGCCGGCGGTATCGCCGTCGGCATGGCCACCAACATTCCGCCGCACAATCTGAGCGAAGTGATCGACGGTTGCATTGCCGTCATCGACAATCCGGCGATCGAACTGCCGGAACTGATGGAGATCATCCCGGGTCCGGACTTCCCGACCGGCGCCATGATCCTTGGCCGTTCCGGCATCCGCTCGGCCTATGAGACCGGCCGCGGCTCGGTCATCATGCGCGGCGTCGCCCGCATCGAGCCGATGCGCGGCGATCGCGAACAGATCATCATCTCCGAGATCCCCTATCAGGTGAACAAGGCGACGATGATCGAGAAGATGGCGGAACTCGTGCGCGAAAAGCGCATCGAGGGCATTTCCGATCTGCGCGACGAATCCGACCGCGAAGGTTATCGCGTGGTGATCGAGCTCAAGCGCGACGCCAATGCCGACGTCATCCTCAACCAGCTCTATCGCTATACGCCGCTGCAGACCTCGTTCGGCTGCAACATGGTGGCGCTGAACGGCGGCAAGCCGGAGCAGTTGAGCCTGCTCGACATGCTGCGCGCCTTCGTCGCCTTCCGCGAAGATGTCGTCAGCCGCCGCACCAAATATCTGCTGCGCAAGGCCCGTGACCGCGCCCACGTCTTGGTCGGTCTCGCCATCGCGGTTGCCAATATTGACGAAGTTATCAACCTCATCCGCCGGGCGCCCGATCCGCAGACCGCCCGCGAGCAGTTGATGGAACGCCGCTGGCCGGCCCATGACGTCGAGGCCCTGATCCGCCTGATCGACGATCCGCGCCATCGCATCAACGAGGACAACACCTACAACCTCTCCGAAGAGCAGGCACGGGCCATCCTCGAGCTGCGTCTCGCGCGCCTCACGGCCCTTGGTCGCGACGAAATCGACGAGGAACTGAACAAGATCGGTGCCGAAATCACCGACTATCTCGACATCCTGTCGTCGCGTCTGCGCATCCAGGACATCGTAAAGGGCGAACTGGCCGCCGTTCGCGACGAATTCGGCACGCCGCGCCGCACCCAGATCATCGAGGGCGGCCCGGACATGGACGATGAGGATCTCATCGCCCGCGAGGACATGGTCGTCACCGTGTCCCATGCCGGCTACATCAAGCGCGTCCCGCTCGCCACCTATCGCGCCCAGCGCCGCGGCGGCAAGGGCCGCTCGGGCATGGCCATGAAGGACGAGGATTTCGCGACCCGCCTGTTCGTTGCCAACACGCATACGCCAGTGCTGTTCTTCTCGTCGCGCGGCATCGTCTACAAGGAAAAGGTCTGGCGCCTGCCGATCGGCACGCCGACCTCGCGCGGCAAGGCGCTGATCAACATGCTGCCGCTGGAGCCCGGCGAACGCATCACCACGATCATGCCGCTGCCGGAGGACGAAAAGAGCTGGGACAATCTCGACGTCATGTTCGCGACGACCCGTGGCACGGTTCGCCGCAACAAGCTCTCCGACTTCGTTCAGGTGAACCGCAACGGCAAGATCGCGATGAAGCTCGAGGACGAGGGTGACGAAATCCTCTCGGTCGAGACCTGCACCGATCGCGACGACGTGCTGATGACGACCGCGCTCGGCCAGGCCATCCGCTTCGCCGTTGGCGACGTGCGCGTCTTTGCCGGCCGCAACTCGGTCGGCGTGCGCGGCATTTCGCTTGCCGATGGCGACCGCATCATCTCGATGACGATCCTCGGTCACGTCGATGCCGATGCCTCCGAACGCGCCGCCTATCTCAAGCGCTCCGCCACGGAACGGCGCGCACTGGGCGTCGAGGAAGAGGAAATCGCCCTGGTCGGCGAAGAAGTCGGCGAAGTCGGCGATCTGCCGGAAGAGCGCTACCAGGAGCTCAAGGCGCGCGAACAGTTCGTGCTCACCGTCTCCGAACGGGGCTATGGCAAGCGGTCGTCGTCCTACGACTTTCGCATCTCGGGTCGTGGCGGCAAGGGTATCCGCGCCACCGACACCTCGAAGACGGCGGAGATCGGCGAGCTTGTCGCTGCCTTCCCGGTCGAGGACAAGGACCAGATCATGCTGGTGTCCGATGGCGGCCAGCTAATCCGCGTACCCGTGGACGGCATCCGCATCGCCAGCCGCGCGACGAAGGGCGTCACCATCTTCTCGACCGCCAAGGACGAGAAGGTCGTGTCCGTCGAACGCATCAGCGAGCCGGAAGGCGACGAGGACGGCGAGATCGAGGCAACGTCCGGCGAAGAGATCGTAGCCGATGCGGGCGCTGCACCTGGCAGCGAAGAATAAAAGCCAGCCGTCGCCTTCCAGGGGAAGGCTTTATCAAACAAAGCCAAAGGCCGGCGCATCATCAGGATGCGGCCGGCCTTTGGCTTTGGAGGTCAGTCTTATTTCATGGGAATTTTACAGGCTGTCGCGGCATCGGCACGTCCGTGTGGATCCGGACGGCGCTCCGCCGCCGGTCGCCTCAGAATGCGCGGTGCCGTTGTGCGAGTGCGCGAAACTCGTCGCTCTCCCGCCGCAGGGCGTTGATCGTCGATGCGACCGAGGCGAGGAACATGCCGCAGATCAGAGCAGCGAGGATCGTCAGTGTCATGAACATCATCGTCTTCCTTTCTTGATCCTGCGGCCAGCATTTCGAATGAATGAGCCCGGGGGGTCGGGCTCAGCGGCCGATCGGATAGTAGCGTGCCAGCTGCGGACCGTAGTTGTTCGCCTCGGCCCGGTCGTTCATGTAGAAGGTAGCCGAGGTGGCCAGCATGGCCGTCATCATGGCCACCCATACGAGATTGATCATCGTAACCTTGTCGTGCATCGAAGTCGTCCTTTCGGAATACGGCCTGGATTGCCGTGAAAATGCGCGGCGGGAACAATCGTTCCCCGCCATTAAATCGTTTTTAGGAAAGTCGAGCTGAAACGCGCCTTAACGTTCCGTTCATCTGGCGTTCATCTTTGCGCAGGAGAGGGGCGGGACCGCCGTCCTGGGTCTCCACATAGGCACGGACGAGCAGCAGGCCGAACTCGGTAAAAAGGGCGGCAACAACGGCGAAAATGGCGAGAAGTGCAAGCATCGTATTTCCCTGGCAGTCGCGGGCGGCATGTTTGCCGTCCCTGTCTGACACTGTTATGAAGGCTCGCCGCTGAAGCCGCCTTGAACGCTGCGTTCATTCATCGTTCATCGCCGGGGAAGGGGCTTGGCGGGCAAATCACTTGCGGCAGGCGCTCTTCCGTGACAAAAGGCGTCGAAACAACCATCGGGCTACCATGACGATTGCATTCTATCCCGGCTCATTCGATCCGATGACCAACGGCCATCTCGATGTGCTCGTGCAATCGCTGAACGTGGTCTCCAAGGTGATCGTCGCGATCGGGGTGCACCCGGGCAAGACGCCGCTGTTTTCCTATGACGAACGCGCCGACCTCATTGCCGCCGCGGTAGCCGAGGTCCTTCCGGACCGCGCGGCCGACGTATCGGTCGTTGCCTTCGACAGGCTCGCCGTCGATGCGGCGCGCCAGAACGGCGCCAAGCTCCTGATTCGCGGTCTGCGCGACGGCACCGACCTCGATTACGAGATGCAGATGGCGGGCATGAACCATCAGATGGCGCCCGATCTCCAGACGGTCTTCCTGCCGGCCGGAACCGCCTCGCGGCCCATTACGGCCACATTGGTGCGTCAGATCGCCTCCATGGGCGGCGATGTCAGTGCCTTCGTGCCCCCCGTCGTCTTCCAGGCGCTGAAGTCGAAACTTTCGCGCTGACCATCCGTCAAAGCATTGGAGTGACCATGAAACTCTTTCAATTCGCCGCCGCCCTCTTCCTCGCCGTCGCGGCTGCCGGTTCGGCCGGCGCGCAGTCGGCAGACAACACGCTGACGATCCAGCTGAAGGACGGTCCTGTCGTCGTCGAACTGATGCCGGACGTCGCGCCCAAGCACGTGGCGCAGATCAAGGAACTGGCTTCCAAGGGCGAGTACGACAATGTCGCCTTCCACCGCGTCATCGAGGGCTTCATGGCCCAGACCGGTGACGTCGAGTTCGGCGACATGGAAGACGGTTACAATCCCGGCCGTGCCGGCACCGGCGGTTCCAAGCTGCCCGACCTTCCGGCCGAGTTCTCGAAGGTTCCGTTCGAACGCGGCGTGGTCGGCATGGCCCGCTCGCAGGATCCGAATTCCGCCAACTCGCAGTTCTTCATCATGTTCGCCGATTATCCGCCGCTCAACGGCGAATACACCGTCGTCGGCAAGGTCGTCTCCGGCATGGAGTTCGTCGACAAGATCAAGCGCGGCGAAGGCGGCAACGGCGAAGTGTCCGATCCGGACCGCATGATCAAGGTCACCGTCGGCAAGCAGTAACAATCGGGCATCTGCCCCAAGAAGGAGAAAGACCATGGCCGAGATCAAGGATCCGGAAAACACCATCCTCATGGAAACCACCAAGGGCAAGGTCGTGATTGCGCTCTTCCCGGATCTGGCCCCCGGCCATGTCGCCCGCATCAAGGAACTGTCGCGCGAAGGCGCCTATGACGGCGTCGTCTTCCATCGCGTCATTCCCGATTTCATGGCACAGACTGGCGACGTGAAGTTCGGCAAGAAGGGCGGCGAAAGCTTCAATCCGGGCCGTGCCGGCATGGGCGGTTCGGACAAGCCGGACCTGAAGGCTGAGTTCTCCGCCACCCCGCACGTGCGCGGCACCTGCTCCATGGCCCGCTCGCAGAACCCGAACTCGGCCAATTCGCAGTTCTTCATCTGCTTCACCGATGCGCCGTGGCTGAACAAGCAGTACTCCGTCTGGGGTCAGGTCATCGAGGGCATGGACGTCATCGACCAGATCAAGAAGGGCGAGCCGGTTCGCGACCCGGACTCGATCGTCTCGATGAAGGTCGCCGCCGACGCCTGATCGGCATTTGCGTCATCGTGCCGCCGGCCCCGGCTAAAAGGGGCTGGCGGCTTTTTCTGTTTTGGGCCGTTTGGCAGGAATTGAACCATGGCATCACTATTGTGGGCGATGCTCGGCATTGTCGCCGGCGCGGCCATCGCCATCCAGGCGCCGATCAACACGCTGCTGGCGCGCGGGCTCGGTCTGCCGGTCGCGGCGGCCTGTATCTCATTCCTGGCTGGCGCGATCATCCTTGCCATCGTCTCTGTCGTGATGGCGCGGGCCGAGGGACGCATGCCGGATTTCGCTGCACCCGCGCCTTGGCTTTATGTCGCCGGCGGTGCGCTCGGCACGCTCTACGTCACCACGGCCATTCTGCTGACCCCGCGCATCGGCGCGGCTGCCGTCATGGCCTTTGCCGTGACCGGTCAGTTGGTCGCCGGCCTGATGATCGACCGCATCGGCTTTCTCGGCGTCGCCGTGCGGGAACTCAGCCTCGGGCGCATCGCCGGCGCCGTCCTGCTGATCACCGGCGCCGTCATGATCCGGGTTCTTTGACACCATGCGCGTCGACCAGTTTGATTTCGATCTTCCCGAGGACAACATCGCGCTGAGGCCGATGAGCCCCCGCGATCACGCCCGTCTGCTCGTGGTGCGCCCGGAAGGCGCCCCCGTGCTTCAGGATGCCCGGGTCTACGATCTGCCGACCTTCCTGAAGCCAGGCGATGCGCTGGTGTTCAATGACACCAAGGTCATCCCCGCCCAGCTCGAGGGTGTTCGCCTGCGCGAGGGCGCGGAACGCACTCCGGTCTCGGCAACGCTCCACATGCGCCTCGATGGCAGCCGTTGGAAGGCGTTTGCCCGTCCGGGCAAGCGCATCAAGGCCGGCGACCGCATCGAATTCGGCCATTCCGGCAATGCCTGCCTGCTCGGCACCCTCGGTGCCGTCGTCGAGGAGAAGGGCGATGCCGGCGAAGTGACCCTGCGCTTTGATTTTTCGGGCGCCGCGCTCGACGAGGCGATCGCCACGGTCGGCCACATTCCGCTGCCGCCCTATATCGCGTCCAAGCGGAACGAGGACGAGAAGGACCGCTCTGACTACCAGACCATGTATGCCCGCGAAGAGGGGGCGGTCGCGGCCCCGACGGCCGGGCTGCATTTCACGCCGGACCTGTTCGAAAGCCTCGAGCGCGCCGGCATCGAGCGCCATTTCGTCACCCTGCATGTCGGCGCCGGCACCTTCCTGCCGGTGAAGGCGGAGGACACCGCCGACCACAAGATGCACCACGAGATCGGCCATGTCTCGGCACAGACCGCAGCAGCCCTCAATGCCGTCCGGGCGCGGGGCGGCCGGATCGTCTCGGTCGGCACGACATCGCTGCGGCTCCTTGAGAGTGCTGCCGCTGACACCGGCGAAATCCGCCCCTGGTCGGGCGCAACCGACATCTTCATCACCCCCGGCTACCGCTTCAAGGCGGTCGACGTGCTGATGACCAATTTCCACCTGCCGAAATCCACGCTGTTCATGCTGGTCTCGGCCTTTGCCGGCCTCGACACCATGCGGGCGGCCTATCAGCACGCGATCGCCGACGGCTACCGCTTCTATTCCTATGGCGATGCCAGCCTGCTCTTCCGGAAAGACTTCTGAACCGATGCACGACACCTTCCAATTCACCCTGAAAGCCACCTCCGGCAAGGCCCGGCTCGGCGAGATTTCCATGCCGCGCGGCGTCATCCGCACGCCGGCCTTCATGCCGGTCGGCACGGTCGGCACGGTCAAGGCCATGTATCTCGACCAGGTCAGGGAAGGGGGCGCCGACATCATTCTCGGCAATACCTACCACCTGATGCTGCGCCCGGGTCCCGAACGTGTCGCCCGTCTCGGCGGCCTGCACGAGCTCATCCGCTGGCCCGGCCCGATCCTGACCGACTCGGGCGGTTTCCAGGTCATGTCGCTCTCGGGCCTCAGGAAGCTCGACGAGAAGGGCGTGACGTTCAAGAGCCATGTCGACGGTTCAACCCATCACATGTCGCCCGAGCGCTCGATCGAAATCCAGGGACTGCTCGATTCGGACATCCAGATGCAGCTCGATGAATGCGTGGCGCTGCCGGCCGAGCCGAAGGAAATCGAGCGGGCGATGGAGATGTCCCTGCGCTGGGCCGAGCGCTGCCGCGTCGCCTTCGGCAACCAGCCGGGCAAGGCCATGTTCGGCATCGTCCAGGGCGGCGACATTCCGGACCTGCGCATCCGCTCGGCCGAGGGCCTCAAGCAGCTGGACCTCAAGGGCTATGCGGTCGGTGGCCTGGCCGTCGGCGAGCCGCAGGAGGTCATGCTGAAGATGCTGGGCGTCACCTTGCCGGTGCTGCCCACGGAAAAGCCGCGCTACCTGATGGGGGTCGGCACGCCCGACGACATCCTGAAATCGGTCGCCGAAGGCATCGACATGTTCGACTGCGTCATGCCGACCCGCTCCGGCCGCCACGGCCTGGCCTTCACCCGCCGCGGCAAGGTCAACATCCGCAATGCCCGCCACGCCGAGGACATGCGTCCGCTCGACGACCAGTCGAACTGCCCGGCGAGCCGCGATTACTCGCGCGCCTATCTGCACCACCTCGTGCGCTCCAACGAGGCGCTCGGCGGCATGCTGCTGTCCTGGAACAACCTGTCCTATTACCAGGAACTGATGCAGGGCATCCGCAAGTCGATCGAGGAAGGCCGTTTCGAGGACTTCAAGGCCGAGACGATGGAAATGTGGGCGAGGGGCGATATCGATCCGGTCTGACCGGGGACCCGGTCAGATCCGCCCCGCTATCAGCCGGGAACCGGAAGTTCCCGCCTGCGGATCGCGATGGTGCTGCCGACGCCGGCGCACAGGTCGGCACGGCAGGCTGAGGGCCTGAGAACGCCGCTCAGCTCCCGAGCCGACCCGCAAGAAACTGGCCCGCGAGAGCAATGCCTTCCGTCGAGATCGTGTGATCGAGACCGGGAAGGATATGGCTTTCGACGCTGAGTCCGAGCGACCGCAGCGCGGCAGCAGCCTTGACCGTCTCATTCGCTGGTATCACCGAATCCGCGCTGCCGTGCACGAGAAGCACGGGCGTCGCGACCGCAGGAGCAAAGGGCGGACGCGAGCCGAGTCTGCCGGAAAAGCTGACGATGGCACCGACCGGCCAGCGTCCCGACGCGACCGCATCGAGCGCCATGATCGTGCCTTGCGAAAAACCGACAAGGGCGACCCGGTCGAGCCTGTCCTGAAATCTGTGCTTCTCGATCACGCCCTTAATGACCCGATCGAAGTCGCGGCGAGCGTCCGCGATGCGTTCGGCGCGGTTCTCCTCGGTCACGCCGGCAATGCTGAACCATTGGTGGCCCATGCCATAGGGAAAGGGGAAGGGCGCATCGGGCGCCGCAAAATCGGTCGCGGGCAGGGCATGGCGCAACGGCGCGGCCAACGGCAGGAGGTCCTCACCCCGGCTGCCGACCCCATGCAGGAAGATCACCAGGCTCGTCGCGTCGGACATGCTCAGGCCCTCGACAAAGCAACGGGATCAAGGCCCGGCAGGTCAGGCCCGACCGGCACGATGCCGTTCGGATTGAGCGCCTTGATCGAGTAATAGCCGTGCTTGATATGCCCGATGTCAACCGTCTTGCGCACCCCGGGCAGTCCAAGGATGCGCAGCATGTAGGCCGACAGCGCCACATAGTCGGCAAGGCGCCGCAGGTTGCACTTGAACAGGCCATGATAGGCGGCATCGAAGCGCACCAGCGTCACGAACAGCCGAATATCGGCCTCCGTCAGTTGATCGCCGCAAAGATAGGCGCGGCCGTCCGAGAGCCGCGCTTCGAGCGTGTCGAGCATGCGAAAGACGTCGGCAAAGGCTTCCTCGTAGGCGAGCTGCGTGGTGGCGAAGCCGGCGCGATAGACGCCGTTGTTGAGCGCCGGATAGATCGCCGTATTCAGCGTCTCGATTTCGTCACGCAGCGGCTCGGGATAAAGGTCGATGGCATTGCGGGCGAGGGCGCCGAAACCGCTGTTCATCATCCGCAGGATATCGGCTGACTCGTTGTTGACCATGGTGTCGGTCTTCTTGTCCCACAGCACCGGCACCGTCGCGCGGCCGGTATAGGTCGGATCGGCCTTGGTATAGATTTCATGGAGATAGGTCGCGCCATTGACGGTGTCGCGATCGGCACCCGGAAAATCGCCGAAACGCCAGCCGAAATCGGTCAGCGCAGGTTCGACCACGGACACAGAGATCACGTCCTCAAGACCCTTCAGCTTGCGCCCGATCAGGGTGCGCGAGGCCCAGGGACAGATCAGCGCGACATAGAGATGATAGCGGCCCGCTTCGGCCTTGAAGCCGCCGGTCCCGGTGGGGCCGGGCGCGCCGTCCACGGTCACCCAGTTGCGGAAACCGGAGGTCTGCCGCACGAAGCCGCCCTTGGCGTCGGTTGCCTGCACCGGCTGCCAGTCGGCAGTCCATTTTCCATTGACGAGCATCTGCGGTCTCCAGTTTTCTTCTGAAGCCCCGACATAGGAGGACCGGCGCCGAAGGGAAATCCCTCATGCCAACGACAAACCGTTGCCGGATCACGAACGATCCGAAGAGGCGTGGCAGCGAGCGATTATGGTCGCGGCTCGATCTGGCTCTGCGCCGGCGCCTGATCGGGCGGCGAGGGCAGGTGCGGCAGGGTCATCGCCTCCAGCAGGGAATTGCAGATGGCGTTGCGCAACTGCTTGGACGTTCGCACCGTCAACTTCTTGTCGAGCCATTGCGCGGCCTGCATCAACCCGACACCTTCACGCAGCACGATCTCTTCCGCCCGGCGCAGCGCCCAGACCTCGAGTTGTTCGCGCTCATCCATGGAGTTCCTCCCAGCCTTTCGAGAAACCGCGGTCGTCGATTCGTCTAAAAAAGAATATCAGAATGTACTTTCCATGCTAATCGTCCGGCCCTGCAAAGTGAAAAAACTTGGCTCTACTTGGCCGCAGCCCGCTCTTTTCTTGTCCCGCCCGATCGAACGCCCGGTTGGGTTGCGCCGGACGGGGTGGTCAGGGCGGGTCGCGTCATGCTAAGGGCGCGAGGATGAGGTCGGAGAATGAAAAGCGCGAGGCGAGACGGAGCGTGAGCGACGAGGAACATCAGGAGCCGCCAGCGCCTGACCAACCAAGCCCGCGCATGCTTGCCTGGTCGCGCAATTCGACGCTTTACCGTCTGTCGCGACGCATGATGACCGAGCGGGAACTGGCCGACGCCATCGCGCGCAAGGCGCGCCAGAAATTCGAGGACATCACGGAGACGCAGGTGAAGGCGCTGGCCGAGGCCGCGGTGACCTTCGGTCGCACCATGCTGGCGCTTGACGACCAGGCCTATGCCGAGATCCGCACCCGCTCGTCGGCGCGCAGCGGCAAGTCGAAACGTGCCATCAGCCGCAAACTGATCGAAAAGGGCGTCGACCGCGACATCGTACAGCAGGCCGTGGCCGAGACGGACGATTTTCTCCCGGCGCTGGTCTTTGCCCGCAAGCGGGCCTTCGGACCGTTCCGCCGCCCGGACGTGGTGTTGGACGACAAACGGGAGGCCAAGGAATTCTCCGCCTTTGCGCGCAACGGCTTCAGCTTCGAGATCGGCCGCAAGGTGATGGTCATGGATCGCGACGAAGCGGAAGAGCTGCTGGCCGATCGGCCGTTCGACTGAGGGAGTGCCCATGCGCTGAAGGGCACCGGGGGCGGCCCGGTGCGGCGGCCAAACCGATCTCCGAATATCGCATAAGATAGATTATGGAACTAATTGGTTGACCTGAACCCGCCGAAAGGCCGGGCTCCTGCCGTTTCTCACTCCGGCGTCGAGACTTTCATCGACACCAGTCCGGCAACGATCAGCGCAGCCGCCAGAATGCGCAGGACGTTGGCCGGCTCGCCGAGCACGACGATCCCGACTAGGAAGGCACCGAGCGCGCCGATCCCTGTCCAGATCGTATAGGCCGTACCGAGCGGCAGCGTGCGCATCGACATGGCAAGCAGCACCACGCTGCCGGCCATGGTCACGACCGTCAGCAGCGCCGGAACCCAGCGCGTGAAACCGGCCGACTGCTTCATGAAGAAGGCCCAGACCACTTCCAGGATACCTGCCGCGACCAGCATCAGCCAGGCCATGTCCGTTCTCCTTTGTCCAGCGGCCAGATCCGATGCGCCAAGGCGCATCAAGGTCCGATCTTCAATAGACAGTATTACTGTAAAAACAGCTTTTTGCGCGAAAATGCTCGCGCGCCATCACAGCTGACTTTCCGGGATCTCGGCCTCGAATACCATCTGGTCATAGGCTGGTTCGACATGGGGTGGCGTTTCGCCCATGACGGTTTCGTAGTCGAGCGGAATATGCATATGCGTGAGGATAGCGCGCTTGGGCTGCAACCGTTCGATCCAGCCGAGGGCCTGTTCGAGCGACAGATGGCTCGGGTGGTGCCGATATTGCAGCGCATCGATGACCAGGACGTCGAGGTTGCCGAGCCGGGCGACGGTCTCGTCCGGAAAGTCGCTGACGTCACAGCAATAGGCAACGTCGCCGATCCGCAGACCGATGGAACGGATGTCGCCGTGCTGCTGCGGCAACGGCTGGAACCGGATGGTGCCGCCCTTCCCCGTGATCTCCAACGGTTGCGACAGGTCCTCGAGCACGTTCGGCAGCACGATCGGCGGATAATTGCTGCCCGG
>DAIMJJ010000097.1:0-14974 GCA_036722275.1 Rhizobium sp.
GAAGGCGGTGATGAAGATGACGGGTACGGTGTCGACCTTGAGAATGTCGTTGACCGCGTCGATGCCGGACGAGCCGTCGGCGAGCTGGATGTCCGCCAGAACCATCTTCGGGCTGGTCCGCCGGTAAAGATCGACGGCCTCGGCATGCGTACGGGCGATCCCAGTGACGCGGTGGCCGAGGTCTTCGACCATCTGCTCGATGTCGAGCGCGATCAACGGCTCGTCTTCGATAATCATGATATCGGTGGCGACCTGTCTCGAAATTTCGGCGGATGCTTCGTTAAACAGAGCGTTGAACTGCGCCGGTTCGACGCCCAGAATCTCGGCGGCTTCACTGGCGGAAAAGCCCTCGACGGTGATCAGCAGAAAGGCGTGGCGCGCACGCGTCGGCACATTGGCGAGGTTCGCAGCCGCGCGTTTCTCCCAGGCGAAGGGCGAGGTGATCTCGGGGATCTCCACCTGGGTCGAATCGAACAGCCTGACGAAGAGCTTGTAGAGAGAAACACGATCATTGGAGCCCTTCGGGAAGATCGACAGATCCGCGATCAGCGCCTCAAGCGCCGCTGCGACATAGGCGTCTCCGGAGGTCTGGGAGCCGGTGACGGCTCGTGCGTATCGCCGAAGGTAGGGCAAGTGTGCGGCAACGCGGGCAGTAAGAGACATGCGGTTTCTCCAATTGGATACAGTATGGGTGCGGACTGGGCAGGAAACGCGCCTTCCGAAAAAATGTTCCATCGCTAAGGAACTTTTTTCCGTTGCCCCACTTAATAGTCTAATCTCATTTCCGATCTGGGGACAAACGGGGCTCGACAACATGCCGGATAAAAAATCCGAAGGTGGCAAAGGATCTGCCGTCGCACCAACGGGCAAGCAGGACGCCAATGCCATGATCGCCGCGCGCCTGCGTGGTTATTACGACAGCATCATCGAAGAAGGCACCCCGCCGGCTTTTCTCGACCTCCTGGAACGCTTGGACAAGGCGGAACGGGGCGAGAAAGACTAAGAAGAACCTGGTCCGCACCTGCCCTTCCGTCTCTCCCGCGCCGCCCGCGGTTGCGCCTGGCGAACGGTCTTAAGTGTCGCGTTCAGTCGTCGCTCTTTGCTCGACGCCCCAATCCGCTGCGGGTCAGTACATAAACCAGACTGCCGACCATGATCGTGGTCACGATCGGACTGTCGCGCATCATTCCGGGCAGTTCCGCCATCAGACGCGCCGTCACCGGATCCGTCGAGCGCGCGGCGGCCAGCGCTGCCTGACGTTGCAGCATCAGCCGCTCCGTCCGGCGATTGAGCACCGAAACTACCGCAAGGACGACCAAGGCACCCGCCATGGCGGCAGCCGCCACGACCAGCGAGGCCGCGACCGGCCCCGCCTCAGCAGCCACATAGAAGGCCAAGGCAAACACAAGCGCGACATAGGCCGTCAGCAGAAAAATGCCCACGATCATGCCGCCGATCGTCTTGCGCTTCATTTCGACCGCCGTCGTCGCCACATTCCCCATGGCAAGAACGATGATCTGCTCGATCAGACCGCGCATGGATCAGCGCCGGCTCAGGACGGCGGCGAGAAAGCCGATGCCCGCAGCGATCGCCATTGACTGCAGGGGCTTGCGGCGAATATGCGCCTCAAGATCCTGCTCGGCGGCGGCAATGCTGCTGCGCGCACTCTCCACATAGTGGGCAGAGACGTCCGCGGCTTCGGCACCGAGCTGGCTTGCCCGGCTGCCCGCTTCCTTGATCTTGCCCGAACCGAAGGATGCGAGTGTCTGTGTCAGCGCGGCAATATCGCGACGCAGGTTTTCCAGTTCGGCCTGCACGTCGCCGGCACTGGCGCTCGTTGCCACATCGGCTTCGTCCATCAGGGTGTCCGCCTTGGCCTTAGCCTTGTCCGCCATGGATACGGTCGCCATTTGAAAGTCTCCTTCATGAGCTGCTTCGTGCTGAAAACGCCTCAACCGCAGATCGGTTCCTGAATTTTTGTAGGCCTTCCCCAACGCACACGCAAGGCGGTCCGCGGCTCGGAACATAACCGGCTCCCCGACGTTTTCAGACCGAGGACAACGACCTCTGTCACCTAACGCAATCGAAGGAGATCGACATGAACTGGAATCAGATCGAAGGCAATTGGGAGCAGTTCAAGGGCAAGGCCCAGGAACAGTGGGGCAAGCTCACCGGCGACGACATGGATGTGATCGCCGGTAACCGCAAGCAGCTCGCCGGCAAGATCCAGGAAGCCTATGGCAAGACCGAAGAAGAAGCCGAGCGCGAAATCGACACCTGGATGACCAACCGCCACTAAGCGGCAGCTAGGCCGTCTCTCACCAAATGAGTGATCCTGAAGACTTGATGCCGGGCTTCGCCCCGGCATCATTCGTTTCGACGGTCGGGCTCCTGCCTTGTCGCCCTTGCCACCGGCAGCCGACGCATCTCTAATGCACACCCCTGCAAGGAGTGCTGCCCAGACATGCTGAAAATTGTCTTCCTCGACCGTGACACGCTTTCGCCCGAAACCGTTTTGCGGGCCCCGACCTTTCCCCACGAACTGACCGTTTACGAACGAACAGCACCGACAGAGGTCGCCGCGCGAATTGTCGATGCCGACATCGTCATCAGCAACAAGGCGCCGATCGATCGTGCCGCGATGGCGAACGCCAGCCGCCTGAAGATGATTGCGGTCGCAGCCACCGGCACGGACATCGTTGACCTCTCCGCTGCTCGCGAGCACGGCGTCACGGTTTCCAACATTCGCAACTATGCCAAACACACGGTGCCCGAACACACCTTTGCGCTGATGCTGGCGTTGCGTCGATCGATCCTGCCCTATCGCCAGTCGGTGCTCGAAGGCCGCTGGCAGAAGGCGGCGCAGTTCTGCTTCTTCGACCACCCGATCGCCGACCTCGGCGGCTCGACGCTTGGCATTGTCGGTCACGGCACGCTCGGCCAGGCGGTCGGGCGGATCGCTGAGGCCTTCGGCATGACCATCCTTGTCGCCGGCCGTCGAGGCTCGGACGAATGCAAGCCCGGCCAGACCCCGTTCGACGAGGTGATGCGCCGCGCCGACGTCATCACCCTGCACTGCCCGCTCAATGCCGAGACCCGCGGCACCATCGGGACGCGCGAATTCGCCTTGATGGAGAGAAAGCCCATTCTCATCAACACCGGCCGGGGCGGTCTCGTCGACGAACGAGCGCTGGAACAGGCGCTGGACGAGGGCCGGATCTGTGCCGCAGGTTTCGACGTCACCGACGGCGAACCGCCGGCCGCCGACAGCCGGATGATGCGCATCGCCGCCCGCCCCAACGTCATCCTCACCCCCCATGTCGCCTGGGCCAGCCGCGAGGCGATCCAGGCTCTCGCCGACCAGCTGATCGAGAACATCGAGCTCTTCGTGGCGGGTACGCCGAGGTATGTCGTGGGTTGAGTGTGAGGTGCCCCGTCGCCGATGTTGACGCACGGACCGCCCCCTGAGGAGGCAATCTCGTGCTCTGTCAGGGGCATATGCCAAATGTCCAAAAGATCGTATGCTTCCTTCCAGCAACCCCGACTTTCGACCGGGATGATTGGCCGCCGGAAGCTATGCTAAGCCGGTCGACAATAGCGGCGCAGGCGAGGAGGCCCGCGCGATCTCCTGGAGGATCACCATGGATTTCACCCTGAGCGACCAGCAGCAGGCCTTTGTCGACATGGCGGCCGATTTCGCCGCCGAGGAACTGGCGCCGTTCGCGCTGGACTGGGACCAGACCAAGCACTTCCCGATCGACACGCTGAAGAAGGCCGGCGGCCTCGGCCTCGGCGCCATTTGCGTCGCCGATGACGTCGGCGGATCGGGCCTTGGTCGACTTGACACGGCGCTGATCATCGAGGCGCTGGCCATCGGCTGCCCGACGGTCGCTGCCTATATCTCGATCCACAACATGTGCGCCACCATGATCGATCGTTACGGCACGCCGGAGCAGCGCGAGGCACATTTGCCGGCGCTGGCCACCATGGACGCATTGGCCAGCTACTGCCTGACGGAGCCCGGCTGCGGCTCGGATGCGGCAGCGCTGAAGACGCGCGCAGTGCGCGACGGCGACGACTATGTGCTGACCGGCCAGAAGCAGTTCATCTCGGGTGCGGGTGCCAGCGCCCTCTACCTGGTCATGGCCCGCACCGGCGAGGATGGCCCGAAGGGCATTTCCGCCTTCCTCGTGCCGGGCGATGCCAAGGGACTGACCTTCGGCGCCAATGAGAAGAAGATGGGCTGGAACGCCCAGCCGACCCGTGCCGTGATGATGGACGGCGTCCGCGTGCCGGCCGCCAACCGTCTCGGCGCCGAGGGCGACGGTTTTCGCATCGCCATGTCCGGCCTCGACGGCGGGCGCCTCAACATTGCCGCCGCCTCGCTCGGCGGCGCGCAGGCCGCCTTTGACAAGGCCGTCGCCTACATGAAGGACCGCAAGGCCTTCGGCAAACCGATCGCCGAGTTCCAGGCGCTGCAGTTCGCGCTCGCCGACATGGCGACCGACCTGGAAGCCGCCCGCACCTTCCTCTGGCGGGCCGCCAGCGCGCTCGATGACAAGGCGCCCAACGCCACCACGCTTTGCGCCATGGCCAAGCGGCTCGTTACCGACCGGTGCTTCGATGTGGCCAACCGCGCCTTGCAGCTGCATGGTGGCTATGGCTATCTCGCCGAATACGGCATCGAGAAGATCGTTCGCGACCTGCGTGTCCACCAGATCCTCGAAGGCACCAACGAGATCATGCGGGTGATCGTCGCCCGCTCGGTGATCGGCGCTTAAGGAGAACGCCATGCGCTACTTGACGACCGACCTTGCCGGCGAGGACGTTTTGACCGGCCGTACCGGTGCACTCGGCCTGATCGCGCTGAACCGCCCGCGGATCATCAACAGCCTGTCGCTGCCGATGGTCCGCGACATTGAGGCGGCGCTCGACGCCTTCGAGGCCGATTCGACGATCGCCGCCGTGCTCGTCACCGGCGAGGGCGAGCGCGGCTTCTGCGCCGGCGGCGACATCCGCATGCTCTACGAAAGTGGCCGAGCTGGAACGGCCGACGCACCGCAGTTCCTGCGCGAGGAATACCGTCTCAATGGCCGCATTGGCCGGTATCCCAAACCCTATGTCGTCATCATGGACGGCATCACCATGGGCGGGGGCGTGGGATTGTCGGGTCATGCCAGCCACCGCATCGCCACCGATTCCACCAAGCTCGCCATGCCCGAGACCGGCATCGGCTTTTTCCCCGATGTCGGCGCCACCTGGCTTCTGTCGCACGCGCCGGGCGAACTCGGCACCTATATGGGCCTGACCGGGGAGGCGATCGGCCCGGCGGATGCGATTGCCGCCGGCTTCGCCGACTGCTTCGTTCCCGCAGACGCCCTGACCCGTCTCGCCGAAGAGCTTGCCGCTCTGCACGCCACCGCCGATGCCGGCGCGGTATCGAACCTCATTGCCGCCTTTGCCGGGGAGGCACCGGCCGGTCACTTCATCGAAAACCGCGCCATCATCGACCGCTGCTTCGCCTTCGACACGGTGGAGGACATCCTGGCAGCACTCGAGGAGGAAAAGTCACCGTTCGCCGACAAGACGCGGGCGACGCTGCTGACCAAGTCCCCCACCAGCCTCAAGGTGACGCTCGCGCTGCTGCGCGCCGGGCGCAGCTCGCCGGATCTCGAGGCCTGCCTTGCCCGCGAATTTGCCGCAACCGCACAGACGCTCAAGACACCGGACTTCTACGAGGGCATCCGCGCCGCCATCATCGACAAGGACCGCAATCCGAAATGGTCGCCGGCGACGCTGGATGAGGTCGGCCCGGAGATTGTCGAGGCTTTCTTCCAGCCCCACCCGCAGCCGCTGTTCGGGTAAAAGGCCTTACCCCCTCACTCGATCTCGTAAGGCGTCGCGTTGCGCACGCGGTGATTGACCACGAGGCGGCGCTTCAGCGGCGGGACGGCGCGGCTCGTGCATTTGACGCGTTCACAGATCCGGCAGGAAATGCCGATCGGGTCGAAGGCGGCACGGTTGGAGAGATCGAGATCGTCGGCATAGACGAAGGCATCGGCATAGGAGATTTCGCAGCCGAGCGCCAATGCATAACGCGGCTGGGCAGCGCGAAATCCGAGCGTGCCCTTGTTGACCTGCATGGCAAGACAGAGATAGCGCACCCCGTCCGGCGTCTCGGCCAGCTGGCGGATGATCCGCCCCGGCGCCTCGAAGGCCTGGTGCGCGTTCCACAAGGGGCAGGCCGCGCCGAAGCGGGCGAATTGCAGGCGCGCCGCGCTGTGCCGCTTGGTGATGTTGCCGGCCCGGTCGATGCGGGCAAAGAAGATCGGCACGCCCTTCAGCCCCGGTCGTTGCAAGGTCGACAGCCGGTGGCAGACCTGTTCCAGCGATGCGCCGAAACGGGCGGCCAGGAGCTCGATGTCATGGCGCAGTTCACGCGCTGCCTGTAGAAAGCTGCGATAAGGCAGGATCAGCGCCCCGGCAAAGTAGTTGTGCAGACCGATGCGGCAGACCTCGACCGCCTCCTCGGTGCGGAAACCCGCCTGTTTCAGCACCTGCTCGATCGTATCGCCGGCGTAGAGCTGGGCGATCTGGGTGGCAATCTGGAAGTCGCGCGTCGGTGCGGACGCGTAACGGCTGAGCGTCAGGATGCGGCTGGTCGGATCGAAGCGGCGGATCGCCTCCTCGCCGGCATCGCCGCGCACCACCCGCACCCCATGCCGGCTCTCGAGAAAGCCCGCAAGCGCCGCATAGCTGTCGCCCTCCCCGAGTTTCAGCTGACCGGCGAGACTTTCGGCGAGGATATCGAGGTCGTGGATATAGTTGTCGACGAAGTGGAAGAAGTCGCGCACCTCGTCATAGGAGGTCGTCTCGTTCGCCTGCGGCGCACCGAAGCGATCGTCATAGCTCGCCAGCTGTTCGCTGTTGCGCCGATAGGCCTGGTGGCACGAGATCAGCGCATGCGCCAGCCCCGGCGCATTCTGCGTCACGAGCTTCAGTTCCTGCAGGCTGGCCGTATAGGTCTCGAACAGCGGATCCGACAGCGCCTCTGAGAGGGCCGACAAAAGACGGTCGTTCTGCCCCGACGAAAGTTCAGTAATGTCGATCCCGAACTTTTCGGCGAGCGCCAGCAGGACGGCCGCCGAGACCGGACGCTGGTTGTTTTCGATCTGGTTCAGATAGCTGGTAGAGATGCCGATCTTGTCGGCAAACTGGGCCTGCGTGGCATTGCCAGCCTGGCGCAGTTCGCGCACCTTGCGTCCGATGAAAAGCTTGCCGATCGCCATTTGCAACTTCGCATTTTTCTGTTTGCAAATTCATAAATCCGCAATTGCGCCTGTTCAATCATTTTCTTTGCAAGGGCCTGCGTTTAAGGGCACAAATCATCACCCGCGCATGAAATTTTGTTGGGAGGAAGCATGCTACAGATTCTGGATCAGCTCGAAGCGCGCCGCGCCGAGGCCCATCTTGGCGGCGGCCAGCGCCGCATCGACGCCCAGCATGCCAAGGGCAAGCTGACCGCCCGCGAACGCATCGAAGTGCTGCTCGACGAAGGCTCCTTCGAAGAATACGACATGTATGTGACGCACCGCTGCACCGATTTCGGCATGGCGGAACAGAAGATCGCCGGCGACGGTGTCGTCACCGGCTGGGGCACGATCAACGGCCGCCAGGTCTATGTCTTCAGCCAAGACTTCACCGTGCTCGGCGGCTCGCTGTCCGAAACCCACGCCCAGAAGATCTGCAAGATCATGGATATGGCGCTGAAGAATGGCGCCCCGGTGATCGGCCTCAATGACTCGGGCGGCGCCCGCATTCAGGAAGGTGTGGCTTCGCTCGCCGGCTACGCCGACGTCTTCAAGCGCAATGTCGATGCCTCCGGCGTCGTGCCGCAGATCTCCGTCATCATGGGCCCCTGCGCCGGTGGCGCGGTCTATTCGCCGGCCATGACCGACTTCATCTTCATGGTGCGTGATAGCTCCTACATGTTCGTCACCGGTCCCGACGTCGTAAAGACCGTCACCAACGAGATCGTCACGGCGGAGGAACTTGGCGGTGCCGGCACCCACACGAAGAAGTCGTCGGTTGCCGATGGCGCCTATGAGAACGACATCGAGGCGCTGGAACAGGTTCGCCTGCTGTTCGACTTCCTGCCGCTCAACAATCGCGAGAAGCCGCCGGTGCGTCCGTTCCACGACGATCCGGCCCGCATCGAGAACCGCCTGGACACGTTGATCCCGGATTCGTCGAACAAGCCCTACGACATGAAGGAGCTGATCTACGCTCTGGCCGACGAGGGTGATTTCTTCGAGATCCAGGAAGCGTTTGCCAAGAACATCATCACCGGCTTCATCCGCATGGAAGGCCAGACGGTCGGCGTTGTCGCCAACCAGCCGATGGTGCTCGCCGGTTGCCTCGATATCGATAGCTCGCGCAAGGCTGCCCGTTTCGTGCGCTTCTGCGACGCCTTCAACATTCCGATCCTGACGCTGGTCGACGTGCCCGGCTTCCTGCCCGGCACCAGCCAGGAATATGGCGGTGTCATCAAGCATGGCGCCAAGCTGCTCTTCGCCTATAGCCAGGCCACCGTGCCGATGGTCACCCTGATCACCCGCAAGGCCTATGGCGGCGCCTACGACGTCATGGCCTCCAAGCACATCGGTGCCGACATCAATTATGCCTGGCCGACCGCCGAGATCGCCGTCATGGGCGCCAAGGGCGCGACCGAGATCCTCTATCGCTCCGAACTCAACGATCCGGAAAAGATCGCTGCCCGCACGAAGGAATACGAGGAACGCTTCGCCAACCCCTTCGTCGCCGCCGAACGCGGCTTCATCGACGAAGTGATCATGCCGCACTCCTCGCGCCGCCGCATCGCCCGGGCCTTTGCCTCCCTGCGCAACAAGCAGGTCGGCACGCACTGGAAGAAGCACGACACGATCCCGTTGTAAGATCGGGAGGACGCCGATGGCCGACCTTCCGAACATGACCAAGCACAAGGGATTTCCTTCGGGAATGCCGGGAACGGGTGTGCAGTTCACCATCCGCCGCGCAAACCCGAAGGGCGTCACGCCGCTGAAAGTCCTGCCGCGCAAGGCCCGCCCGGGCACCAAGGAACACCGCATCGACGCGGCCTTCCTGCATGCCCTGTGGCATCATTTCGGGCCAGAACCCTTCGAGCGCGGCAACCTGGATGCCGCCCGACTGAACCTTCTTTTCGGCCGCGAAGTCGTCGCAGCTGACAAGGATTTCGACCCGCTTTCCTACGAGGCCCTGCTGGTGATCGACGAACGCGTCGCACGGCAGAACTTTCCGGAATCATTTGAAGACGTATTCGAGGTGTGACGGTGACAATCAAGAAACTGCTGATCGCCAATCGTGGCGAAATCGCCTGCCGGGTCATCAAGACCGCCAAGAAGATGGGCATCAAGACCGTCGCCGTCTATTCGGACGCCGACCGTGACGCGCTGCATGTGAAGATGGCCGACGAGGCCGTTCATATCGGCCCGGCCCCGTCCAACCAGTCCTATATCGTCATCGAGAAGATCCTCGAGGCGATCCGCAAGACCGGCGCCGATGCCGTCCATCCGGGCTACGGCTTCCTGTCGGAAAACGCCGTCTTCGCAGATGCGCTCGCCAAGGAAGGCATCACCTTCGTCGGCCCGCCGGTCGGCGCGATCCAGGCCATGGGTGACAAGATCACCTCCAAGAAGCTCGCCGCCGAAGCCGGCGTCTCCACGGTTCCGGGCCACATGGGCCTGATCGAGGATGCCGACGAGGCCGTGAAGATCTCCGACCAGATCGGTTATCCGGTCATGATCAAGGCCTCCGCTGGCGGCGGCGGCAAGGGCATGCGCATCGCCTGGAACGCCGAGGAAGCCCGCGAAGGCTTCCAGTCCTCGCGCAACGAAGCCAAGAACTCGTTCGGCGACGACCGCATCTTCATCGAGAAGTTCGTCACCGAGCCGCGCCACATCGAAATACAGGTGCTCGGCGACAAGCACGGAACCGTGCTCTATCTCGGCGAACGCGAATGCTCGATCCAGCGCCGCAACCAGAAGGTCATCGAGGAAGCCCCCTCGCCCTTCCTCGACGAAGCCACGCGAAAGGCCATGGGCGAACAGGCCGTGGCGCTCGCCAAGGCGGTCGGCTACCACTCCGCCGGCACGGTCGAGTTCATTGTCGATGGCAAGCAGAACAAGTTCTACTTCCTGGAAATGAACACCCGCCTCCAGGTCGAACACCCGGTCACCGAACTGATCACCGGCCTCGACCTCGTCGAGCAGATGATCCGTGTTGCCGCCGGCGAGAAGCTGTCCTTCGGCCAGGCCGACGTCAAGCTCAACGGCTGGGCGATCGAAAGCCGCCTCTATGCGGAAGATCCGTATCGCAACTTCCTGCCGTCGATCGGCCGGTTGACCCGCTACCATCCGCCCGTCGAGGGCGTGCAGGACGACGGCACCATCGTGCGCAACGACACCGGCGTCTATGACGGCGGCGAGATCTCGATGTACTACGACCCGATGATCGCCAAGCTCTGCACCTGGGCACCGGATCGTCTGACCGCGATCGACGCCATGTCGAAGGCACTCGATAATTTCGAGGTCGAGGGCATTGGCCACAACCTGCCTTTCCTCTCCGCCGTCATGCAGCAGGAACGCTTCCGCTCCGGCAAGCTGACCACGGCCTACATCGCCGAAGAGTTCAAGGACGGCTTCACCGGCGTGGTGCCGGATGCCGCGTCTGCCCGCAAGCTGGCCGCCATCGCCGCCGTCATCAACCAGACGCTCCAGGAGCGCGCGGTGCAGATCTCCGGCACGATCGGCAACCACCAGCGCAAGGTCGGCAAGGACTGGGTGGTCACGCTTGCAGGCCAGGTGTTCCCGCTGACGCTGTCGACCGGCGTCGACGGCATTGCGGTTGCTTTTGCCGATGACGGCCGCGCAGCCGTGACCGGCGGTTGGCAGCCGGGTCAGCTGCACTCGGTCTTCCACGTCGACGGCGAAACCATCGGCGTCAAGATCAACCTCTCCGGCGCTGCCATCCGCCTGCGCTGGCGCGGCATGGATGTGACCGCCCGCGTGCGCTCGCCGCGCATTGCCGAGTTGGCCAAGCTGATGCCGGAGAAACTGCCGCCGGACACCTCGAAGATGCTGCTCTGCCCGATGCCGGGCGTCATCACCTCGATCGCGGTCAAGGAAGGCGACCAAGTCGAAGCCGGCCAGGCGCTGGCAACCGTCGAAGCCATGAAGATGGAAAACATCCTCAAGGCCGAGAAGCGCAGCGTGGTCAAGAAGGTCGCGGTGAAGGCCGGCGACAGCCTTGCCGTCGACGAGCTGATCATGGAATTCGAATGATGTTGGCAATGACGGCTTCACCCCCCTCTGCCCTGCCGGGCATCTCCCCCTCAAGGGGGGAGATCACGTGGGGAGCCGTCCGGCCAAGAACATATGTGGCACTGGCAGATAAAACGCCGACGATACTCCGCAAGGCCAAAAGGTGGGCGCTAGGGCGTCCCCAGCCGATCTCCCCCCTTGAGGGGGAGATGGCCGGCAGGCCAGAGGGGGGTGGTTCTGCCCATCGGAAAGAGGAAGCCGATCGATGACCGAGAAGACCATCAAGGACTGGGAAGCGCTGGCCGAGAAAGAGCTGAAGCGTCCAGCCGATGCACTGACCTGGCACACACCGGAAGGCATCGACGTCAAGCCGCTCTACACGGCCGACGACCTCGAAGGCATCGACCATCTCCGCTCGCTGCCGGGCTTTGCCCCCTTCGTGCGCGGCCCGCGCGCTACCATGTATGCTGGCCGCCCCTGGACCATCCGCCAGTATGCCGGCTTCTCGACCGCCGAAGAATCCAACGCCTTCTACCGCAAGGCGCTTGCCGCCGGCCAGCAGGGCGTCTCCGTCGCCTTCGACCTTGCCACCCATCGCGGCTATGACAGCGACCATCCGCGCGTCGTCGGCGACGTCGGCAAGGCCGGCGTTGCCATCGACAGCGTCGAGGACATGAAGATCCTGTTCGACGGCATTCCGCTCGAAAACATCTCCGTCTCGATGACCATGAACGGCGCCGTCATCCCGATCCTCGCCAACTTCATCGTCACCGGCGAGGAACAGGGCGTGTCGCGCGACAAGCTCAGCGGCACCATCCAGAACGACATCCTCAAGGAGTTCATGGTCCGCAACACCTACATCTACCCGCCGGCCCCCTCGATGCGGATCATCGCCGACATCATCGAGTACACGGCCAAGGAAATGCCGAAGTTCAATTCGATTTCGATCTCCGGCTATCACATGCAGGAAGCCGGCGCGACGCTGGTGCAGGAACTGGCCTTCACGCTGGCCGACGGCCGCGAATATGTGCGCGCAGCCCTTGCCAAGGGCCTCAACGTCGACGAGTTCGCCGGTCGCCTGTCCTTCTTCTTCGCCATCGGCATGAACTTCTTCATGGAAGCCGCGAAGCTCCGCGCCGCCCGCCTGCTCTGGACCCGCATCATGCAGGAGTTCGAGCCGAAGAAGCAGTCGTCGCTGATGCTGCGCACCCACTGTCAGACCTCCGGCGTCTCGCTGCAGGAACAGGACCCCTACAACAACGTCATCCGCACGGCCTATGAGGCGCTGTCCGCAGCCCTTGGCGGTACCCAGTCTCTGCACACCAACGCGCTCGACGAAGCAATTGCCCTGCCGACCGAGTTCTCGGCCCGCATCGCCCGCAACACCCAGCTCATCCTGCAGAACGAGACCGGGGTCACCAAGGTCGTCGATCCGCTCGCCGGTTCCTACTATGTCGAGAGCCTGACCAACGAACTGGCGACCAAGGCCTGGGCGCTGATCGAGGAAGTGGAGAGCATGGGCGGCATGACCAAGGCGGTCGATGCCGGTCTGCCGAAGCGCCTGATCGAGGAGGCCGCGACCCGTCGCCAGGCCGCCATCGACAAGGGCGAGGAAGTCATCGTCGGCGTCAACAAGTTCCGCCTGGAGAACGAAGAGCCGATCGACATTCTCGACATCGACAACACCGCCGTTCGCGCCTCGCAGATCAAGCGCATCGAACAGACCCGCCGCCAGCGCGACCCGAAGGCGGTCGAAAAGGCCCTGGCCCGCATCACAGAATTCGCCCGCAGCGGCGAAGGCAACCTGCTGGAAGCCGCCGTCGAGGCCGCCCGGGCGCGGGCCACCGTCGGCGAAATCTCGGATGCCATGCGCGTCGTCTTCGGCGACCATGCGGCCACGCCCAAGGTGGTCCACGACATTTACGGCAAGGCCTATGAGGGCGATCCGGAAATGCAGATGCTCTCCGGCCGCCTGAGCGACTACTCCAAGAAGGCCGGCAAGCCGCGCATCATGGTCGCCAAGATCGGTCAGGACGGCCATGACCGCGGCGCCAAGGTGATCGCGTCCGCCTTTGGCGATATCGGCTTTGACGTCGTCGCGGGCCCGCTCTTCCAGACCCCGGATGAAGCCGCCGATCTCGCCGTCGCCGAAAAGGTCCAGGTCGTCGGCATGTCCTCGCTGGCTGCCGGTCACAAGACGCTGGCGCCGCAGCTCGTCGAAGCGCTGAAGGCCCGAGGCGCCAACGACGTCATCGTCGTCGTCGGCGGCGTCATTCCGCGCCAGGACTATGACTACCTGATGCAGCACGGTGTGTCGGCCGTCTTCGGCCCGGGCACCAATGTGATGGAAGCGGCCCGCACCGTGCTCGACCTGATCGAAGGCCGGCTGCGCAACGCCTGAGGCGTCAGCCCACTGCTCCGACAACCGGATGCCTGACCAGAGGGCATCCGGTGAAGGCCAGGGCATTGTCGCTGACGACACCGCGCAGGAACTCGATCACGGTGCGCACCCGCGCTACCTGCCTGATATCGTGATGGCAGGCGAGCCAGTAGTGACGGCAGAGGTCGATCTCGTCTTCCAGCACCACCTGCAGTTCCGGATAGCGCTCGGCGATGAAAATCGGCAAGACACAGAGGCCAAGACCGCTGCGTGTCGCGGTCAGCTGCGCGAAAATGCTCGAACTCTGGATATGCGGCCGGATGCGCGGATGGATGTCGCCGAGATAGTCGAGACCCGGCGCAAAGATCATGTCCTGGATGTAGCCGATGAAGGCGTGTTCGAGCAGCTCTTCGCGGCTCGCCGGCGCGCCGTGACGAGCGATATAGTCCCGCGTCGCATAGATCTTCAGGTGATAGTCGGTGAGCTTCTCGGTGTAGTACGGTCCGCCCTTCGGTGGATCGAGCACGACCGCGACATCGGCCTCCTTGCGCGACAGCGCCATGATCTGCTGGATCGTGACCAGTTCGAGCGAGATGGTCGGATGCCGCACGGTGAAATCCGGTAGCTTGTGGGCGAAGAAGAAGTTCGAGAACCCCTCGGGCGCCGACAGCCGGACCACGCCGCGCTGCGCCGTTGCACCGCCGGTCAGATCGGCCTGCAGCCGCTCCGTCTCCTGCTCGATCTTCTCAGCCGTCTCGACGAAACGCTGCCCCATCGGCGTCAGCACATAGCCGCGCGGATTGCGCTCAAACAGTTTCACCTTGAGGTCGAATTCCAGCCGGTCGATGCGCCGGGACACCGTCGCGTGGCTCGACCGCAGCTGTCGCGCAGCGGTCGAAAGCTGTCCCGTCCGCGCCACGGCCAGAAAGAACTGCAAATCGTCCCAGGTGAAACTGGCATTGTTCATCAAATCCCCCTTCTGTTCAAAAACGAACAGACCCTGTTTGCAATTAGTTAAGCCTTACGCTTGCGTCAACCGGAGCTTTTGGGGATCATGCGCCATGACGTGCCGTTCTGAGGAGGGCGGCTGGTCAATTTTGAACAGGTTTGCGACCTGCACTCTGGGAGGAGATCCAATGCGCAACAAGCTCATCGCGTCCATGGCTGCCGTTCTGGCATCGAGCACTGCAGCTTACGCCGAACCGTCCGACGGCAAGGTGAAGATCGGCATTCTCAACGACCAGTCGGGCGTCTA
>DAIMJJ010000098.1:0-14966 GCA_036722275.1 Rhizobium sp.
CATTCCAATCCAGCTGGCCGGCAACATCAAGCATGGCGGACTCTATGAGACGGCCTTCGGCCTGACGCTCGGTGAGCTGATCTACGATATCGGCGGCGGCACGGCGAGTGGTCGCCCGGTCAAGGCAGTGCAGGTGGGCGGTCCGCTCGGCGCCTATTTCCCGCCCTCCCTGTTCGACACCGTCTTCGACTACGAGGCCTTCGCGGCTAAGGACGGGCTGATCGGCCATGCCGGAATCGTCGTGTTCGACGACACCGCCGACATGCTCAAGCAGGCGCGCTTCGCCATGGAGTTCTGCGCCATCGAGAGCTGTGGCAAGTGCACGCCCTGCCGCATCGGCTCGACGCGCGGCGTCGAGACCGTCGACCGGATCGCCCGTGGCATCGAGCCGGAAAAGAACAAGGCGCTGCTCACCGACCTCTGCAACACGATGAAGTTCGGTTCGCTCTGTGCGCTGGGCGGTTTCACACCCTATCCGGTGATGAGCGCCATGACGCATTTCCCCGAGGATTTTGCCCCGGCACCGATGGTGGAGGCGGCAGAATGATGATCGTGTGGCGAGATACCCCCCTCTGCCCTGCCGGGCATCTCCCCCTCAAGGGGGGAGAACGGCTCGACGCCGGCTCTTCTCTCTTCCCCTCCGGTCGCGCGCGGCCCAGCGCCCCTCCTATAGCGGCGCTCGCAGCAGATCTGATCTCCCCCCTTGAGGGGGAGATGGCCGGCAGGCCAGAGGGGGGTAAGCCTCCGTTCGTCGTCCTTTCTTCTTCTGATGTCACTAGCCAGGAGGCACATCATGCCCCTCGTTCCTGAAATCGATTACGGCACACCTGCATCGCGATCCACCGAGACGGTGACGCTCACCATCGACGGTCGCCAGGTCACCGTTCCGGCCGGCACCTCCGTGATGCGCGCCTCGATGGAGGCCGGCATCCAGGTGCCAAAGCTCTGCGCCACCGACATGGTGGATGCCTTCGGTTCCTGCCGTCTCTGTCTGGTCGAGGTCGAGGGCCGCAATGGTACGCCGGCCTCCTGCACCACGCCTTGTGCGCCGGGCATGGTCGTGCACACCCAGACGGAACGGCTGAAGCAGATCCGCAAGGGGGTGATGGAGCTCTACATCTCCGACCATCCGCTCGACTGTCTGACCTGCGCGGCCAATGGCGATTGCGAACTGCAGGACATGGCCGGAGCCGTCGGTTTGCGCGATGTGCGCTACGGCTATGAAGGCGAGAACCACGTCAAGGCGCGCTCTGCCGAGGGCGGGATCAACGCCCAGTGGATGCCGAAAGACGAGAGCAATCCCTATTTCACCTATGATCCCGCCAAGTGCATTGTCTGCTCACGCTGCGTGCGCGCCTGCGAGGAAGTGCAGGGCACGTTCGCGCTGACGATCGAGGGCCGGGGCTTCGACAGCCGGGTGTCTCCGGGCATGCACGAAGATTTTCTCTCCTCCGAATGCGTGTCCTGCGGCGCCTGCGTGCAGGCCTGTCCGACGGCGACGCTGACGGAGAAATCGGTGATCGCCATCGGCCAGCCCGAACACTCGGCGGTCACCACCTGCGCCTATTGCGGCGTTGGCTGCTCCTTCAAGGCGGAGATGCGCGGCGAAGAACTGGTGCGCATGGTTCCTTTCAAGGACGGCAAGGCCAATCGCGGTCACTCCTGCGTCAAGGGCCGCTTCGCCTATGGCTATGCCAGCCACAAGGATCGCATTCTCAACCCGATGATCCGCGAAAAGATCTCCGATCCTTGGCGCGAAGTCAGCTGGGAGGAGGCCTTCGCCCATGTCGCGTCTGAATTCCGCCGCATCCAGTATCAGTACGGGAAAGATTCGATCGGCGGGATCACGTCGTCGCGCTGCACGAACGAAGAAACCTTCCTCGTCCAGAAGCTGATCCGCGCCGGCTTCGGCAACAACAATGTCGATACCTGCGCCCGCGTCTGCCATTCGCCGACCGGCTACGGTCTCGGCCAGGCCTTCGGCACCTCGGCCGGCACGCAGGATTTCGATTCCGTCGAACATTCCGACGTGATCATGGTGATCGGCGCCAACCCTTCCGCGGCCCATCCGGTCTTTGCCTCGCGCATGAAGAAGCGCATCCGTCAGGGCGCCAAGCTGATCGTGCTTGATCCGCGCGTGACCGAGACCGTGAACTCGGTGCATGCCAAGGCCGAGTATCATCTGCCGCTGAAGCCCGGCACCAATGTCGCGGTCGTGACAGCGCTTGCCCATGTCATCGTCACGGAGGGCCTGTTCAACGAAGCCTTCATCCGCGAGCGGTGCGACTGGTCCGAATTCGAGGACTGGGCCGCCTTCGTGTCGGAACCGCAGCATTCGCCGGAGGCCACGGAGACTTTCACCGGCGTTTCTGTCGATCTCGTGCGCGGCGCGGCGCGGCTCTATGCCCGCGGCGGCAATGGTGCGATCTATTACGGACTTGGCGTGACCGAGCACAGCCAGGGCTCGACCACCGTCATGGCAATCGCCAACCTTGCCATGGCAACCGGCAATATCGGCCGCCCGGGCGTCGGCGTGAACCCGCTGCGCGGCCAGAACAATGTCCAGGGTTCCTGCGACATGGGCTCCTTCCCGCACGAGCTTCCCGGCTATCGCCACATCTCCGACGATGCCACCCGGGACACCTTTGAGAAGCTCTGGGGCGTGAAGCTCGACAGCGAGCCGGGCCTGCGCATTCCCAATATGCTGGACGCGGCGGTGGACGGTTCCTTCAAGGGCATCTACATCCAGGGCGAGGACATCCTGCAGTCAGATCCGGATACCAAACATGTCTCGGCAGGCCTCGCCGCCATGGAATGCGTCGTCGTGCACGACCTCTTCCTCAACGAGACCGCCAATTACGCGCATGTCTTCCTGCCCGGCTCGACCTTCCTGGAGAAGGACGGCACCTTCACCAATGCCGAACGGCGCATCAACCGCGTGCGCAAGGTGATGACGCCGAAGAACGGCTATGCCGACTGGGAGGTGACACAGAAGCTCGCCCAGGCGATGGGGCTGGCCTGGAATTACAGCCATCCGTCCGAGATCATGGACGAGATCGCCGCGATGACGCCGAGCTTCGCCGGCGTATCCTACGACTATCTGGAGAAGATGGGCTCGGTGCAGTGGCCGTGCAACGAGACATATCCGGAAGGCTCGCCGATCATGCACGTCAACGGCTTCGTGCGCGGCAAGGGCAAGTTCATCCGCACCGAATATGTCGCAACCGATGAACGCACGGGCCCGCGCTTCCCGCTGCTTCTGACCACCGGCCGCATCCTGTCGCAATACAATGTCGGCGCCCAGACCCGACGGACGGACAACGTTGCCTGGCATGCGGAAGACCGCCTGGAGATCCATCCGCATGATGCCGAGCAACGGGGCATCAAGGAGGGTGACTGGGTGCGTCTGGCAAGCCGTGCGGGCGAGACGACGCTTCGGGCGCTGATCACCGATCGGGTGTCGCCGGGCGTGGTCTACACGACCTTCCACCATCCGGAGACGCAGGCCAATGTCATCACCACGGATTTCTCCGACTGGGCGACCAATTGCCCGGAATACAAGGTGACTGCCGTGCAGGTCGCGCCGTCCAACGGTCCGTCCGAATGGCAGCAGGACTACGAGGACCTCTCGCGCCAGTCGCGTCGCATTGCCGGCAAGCTGGAGGCTGCGGAGTAGGCAATGGCCCAGGCTTGCGGCTTCATGCCCCTCACTCTGACCCTTTCCCCGCGCGCCGGCAGAGGGGGCGGAGATGTTGCGGCATGTCTCCGTCTCCCCGCCTGCGGGGAGACGGTGCCAGCAGGCGGATGAGGGGCCCGTCGGTCATGAGAACTTCCATCTCCATTCCCGAATTGCAGTACCGACACGGCGCTCTGGCGACGGGGAGCCGCACCGTTCCGGAAGAGGTGCCGATTGCCTTCTCCTACGGTGGATCGACCCATGCGGTGATGATGGCGACGCCGGCGGATCTTGAGGATTTTGCGCTCGGTTTTTCGCTGACGGAGGGGATCATCGATGGACCCGGCGACATCGTTTCCGTCGAGCCGGTGATCGCCGGCGATGGCATAGACGTGCAGATCGTGCTTGCCGACACGACCGCTGCGGCGCTGACCGCCCGCCGTCGCCATATGGCGGGGCCCGTCGGCTGCGGTCTCTGCGGTATCGAATCGATCGAGCAGGCCATGCGGCATGTGGCGCCGGTCGATGCGGGCGATCTCGTGCTGACGTGCGCGCAGATTGCCGATGCCGTGCGGCAGCTCGGGGAGGGGCAGGTCCTCAACCATGAGACACGTGCCGTTCATGGCGCTGGCTTCTTTGTCTCGGGACAAGGCCTTGTCCTGCTGCGCGAGGATGTCGGGCGGCACAATGCGCTGGACAAGCTGGCGGGCGCCGTCATTCGCGCCGGCCATACGGGCCGCGATGGGGCGGTCGTCGTCACCAGCCGCCTGTCGGTGGAAATGGTGCAGAAGACCGCGGTACTCAAATGCCCAATGCTGATCGCCGTCTCGGCGCCTACGGCGCTTGCCGTGCGCACGGCGGAGGCGGCCGGCATCACCCTCGTCGGCATTGCCCGTGGCGACGAGTTCGAAATCTTCACAAGGCCAGAGCGCATTACCGCCGGAGTGACCGCCCATGTCGCATGATACTACTGCCAAGCTCGTTCGCATGGCGAATCAGATCGCCACCTTCTTCCTGTCGCAGCCCGAGGCGGTGCGCGTCGAAGGCGTCGCCACGCATATCAACAAGTTCTGGGAACCCCGCATGCGCCGGGAGCTGTTCGAGCATATCGATCAGGGCGGCGAGGGGCTGCTGCCGCTGGTGATGGAGGCCTCCAAGGCGATCAAGCGTCCGGTCGCTGCCTGATCGGCCGAATGGCCTTGTCCGCTTTTGGAATTTTCCTGTTCGTCTGCTATGCAGAACCGGTTGAACGAGGGAGGCGGGCGGCACGGTGAGGGCAGAAACGGCACGCAAGGTGCAGAGCGGTGAGCGGGATCCGGAATTCGGTCCCTGGCTGGCGCAGGCGAGCATCCTCGTCGTCGACGACGAGCCGGGTATGCGCAACTTCCTCGTGCGGACGCTCGGGCCCCGCTGCAAGCGGATCGAGGAAGCCGCCGACGCGGAAGAGGCGTCGCGCAAGCTCGACCAGCACCATTTCGATGTCGTCATCCTCGACAACATCATGCCGGGCAAGCATGGCGTGGACTGGCTGATCGAGCAGCGCGCCATCGGCCTGTTCTCTGATGCCATCCTGATGACCGCCTATGCTGACTTGGAGACGGCGATCCAGGCGCTGCGCGCAGGCGCGGTCGACTTCGTGCTGAAACCCTTCCGTTCCAACCAGATCCTCAATGCAGTGGCCCGCTGTCTCGACCGGATGCGCCTGCAGCGGGAGAACTTCGTGCTGCGCTACGAGCTTCGGGCGACCGCCGACCACATTCTCCTGCGCGACAAGCTGATCGGTGGATCGGCTGCGATCCAGCAGGTGCGCGAAACCATCGCCCGGGTCGCACCCCTGCCGACCACGGTGCTCCTGACGGGGGAATCCGGTACCGGTAAAGAGGTCGCGGCGCGCTCGCTGCATGCGCTCTCCGACCGTGCCTCCAAGCCCTTCGTTCCCGTCAACTGTGCTGCCATTCCGCCGGACGTGATCGAATCCGAGCTGTTCGGCCATGTGCGTGGCGCTTTCACCGGCGCCGAGGCGGGCCGTGAAGGCCTGTTCCTCCACGCCCAGGGCGGCACGCTCTTTCTCGATGAGATCGGCGAGATGCCGCTTGCCACGCAGAGCAAGCTCTTGCGGGTGATCGAGGATCGTCGCGTGCGTCCCGTCGGGGCCGAGCGCGAAGTGCCGGTTGATCTCCGGTTCATCTTCGCCACGAATGCCGATCTCGAGAAGCTGGTAAAGGAAGGCGCGTTCCGGGCCGATCTTTTCTATCGCATCAATGTCATGCAGCTGAAGCTGCCGCCCTTGCGCGACCGGGGCGATGACGTGCTCGAACTTGCCAGTCTCTTCATGCACAAGCTGTCACAACAGCTCGGCATGCCGCCGGTCGCGATAGACAGATCCGTACAGGTGGCGTTGTCGCGCTATGGCTGGCCCGGCAATGTGCGCGAATTGCGCAACCTGATCGAACGCTCCCTGATACTTGGCGGCTTCCCCGACGATCTGCGCGGCCAGCGGCCCGGGCCCGGGACGTCATCGTCCGACACGCTCGAAGAGGTCGAGCGCCGTCATATCCTCGCCACGCTTGAGGAAACAAAGGGGGATCGCGAGGAGGCGGCGCGGCGCCTCGGCATTTCCCGCAAGACCATCGACAGAAAGCTCTCGGTCTGGAATGGCTAGGTTGGAGAATCCTGCAGCGACCATGCGGCGCGGACGATCCATCCGCTACCGGCTGCTTGCCATCGCGCTGCTGCCGACGCTCGTCATCCTTCCTCTGCTGCTGGTTGCCACCATGGCGCGCTGGGAAACGAAGTTCGACGCTCTGCTGATCTCCAAGGTCAATGCCGACCTGACGATCGCCCATGAGTATCTGGCGCGCATCCTGGAAAACACCGGCGAGCACCTCTCCGCGCTGACGGCTTCTGTCGCCTTCCGCGACGCGGCCTCGGGCTCGGACGGCGGCGCGATCAAGGCTTATCTCGAAGAAAACCGCCGGCGGCTGGGGCTCGACTTCCTGCTGCTGACCGCTCCCGACGGAACCGTGATTGCGGACGGGTCGAAGCCGTCGGGCACTGCGGCCCCGATCCGCGTCGACTGGCCGGTCGTCCAGTCGGCCCTCGCGGGCGAGGCGATGACGGCCATCGACATCTTCTCGCAAGGCGAGCTGCGGGCGCTGTCCGGTGCGCTCGGCGAACGGGCGAAGCTGGAACTCGTGCCGACGCCAAACGCGGTGGCGACCGATCGCAAGAGCGAGACCCGCGGCATGGTCGTGCATTCGGCGAGCCCGGCGCAATTGCCGGACGGCCGGCGCGTCGCCCTGGTCGGCGGTATCCTGCTCAATCAGAACCTCGTCTTCATCGACACCATCAACGATCTCGTCTACCGGGAGGCGAGCCTTCCCGAAGGCAGCCAGGGCACCGCGACGCTGTTTCTCGAAGACGTGCGCATCAGCACCAATGTCCGCCTGTTCGAAGGCAAGCGGGCGCTCGGCACGCGTGTTTCGGCCGCCGTTCGGCAGACCGTGCTTGACCAAGGGCGGGTCTGGCTGGATAGCGCCTTCGTCGTCAACGACTGGTATGTGTCGGCCTATGAGCCGATCAGCGACAGCTACGGCAAGCGCGTCGGCATGCTCTATGTCGGTTTCCTCGAGGCGCCGTTCGCTCGCGCTAAGACCGAAACGATCATCGGCATCGTCGTTGCCTTTCTTGCGGTCACCGCCGCCAGCGTGCCGATCTTCCTGCGTTGGGCGCGCGGTATCTTCAAGCCGCTGGAGCGCATGACCGGCACGATCGCCCGGGTGGAGGAGGGGGATCTCGGCGCGCGATCCGGCCTTCAGGATGCCAGTGACGAGATCGGCCGGGTCGCCGTTCACCTCGACAGCCTGCTCGACCAGCTGCAGCAGCGCGACCGCGATCTCAGGCGCTGGAACGAGGAACTCAACGATCGCGTGGCCGAGCGGACGCGCGAGCTGGAACTCGCCAATCGGCAACTCGAGGCGACGACCAAGCAGCTAGTGATGTCGGAGAAGCTTGCCGCGATCGGCGAGATCACCGCCGGTGTCGCGCACGAGATCAACAATCCGATCGCCGTCATGCAGGGCAATCTCGACGTGGTTCGAAGCGTTCTGGGCGAGCGGGCGACCGAGGTCTCGACCGAACTGCGCCTGCTCGACGAGCAGATCCATCGCGTCAACCAGATCGTCACCAAGCTCCTGCAGTTCGCCAAGCCGGAGGAGTATGCCGGATATGTTGAGCGCCACCATATCGCCGACGTGATCTCCGATTGTCTGCCCTTGGTTCAGCACCTGCTCGGCAAGGCCGAGATCAGCATCGAGCGCCGGGATCTCGCCTCGCGTCAGGTGTTGATGAACCGTACGGAATTGCAGCAGGTGCTGATTAATCTGATCGTCAACGCCATCCATGCCATGCCGAGCGGTGGTCGGCTGAAGCTCGAAAGCCGTGACGAGACGCGAGGCGGTCGGGACGGCATACGGGTGGACGTGATCGATACGGGCATCGGCATGACGCCGGAGGTGCTCTCCCGTATCTTCGATCCGTTTTTCACCACCAAGCGCCAGCAGGGTACGGGCCTCGGCCTGTCGATCAGCCAGATGCTGGTCAGGCGCCAAGCCGGAGAACTGGCCGCAGAGAGCGAGCCGGGCAAGGGCACGACCTTCTCCATCTGGCTGCCTGAGGCGAACTAAGCGGCGGTCGCGCCGGACCTTTTGTCCCTGCGCTCCGGACATTTTGTCCGCTGGCACCCTGAAGGCAATCCTTAACCATTTGAAAAGAAACGCTTCTGCCTTTGGCATGGCGGTTGCACAGGCTTCTGTGCCCTGGTGCAACCCGAGGAGACGGGAAGCGTCTGGTGCGAAAGAGGCGGCGGGAGGCTGCCTCCGGATGGGACCGATTGTGCAGGGCCGCCGTCGAACGAGCGGCTGAACCCGGCAAACGGATATCGAATCAGGGAAGGATCATCGGCCGTGGCCGATGGAGGGAGGATTTCGACTATGACTGCGACCACCGAAACATTGAGCGGCGGCTATGGAGGCGGTGGCCTTCTTGACCGCGAACGCATCATCGCCAAGCCGGGTTTCAATCGCTGGCTCGTGCCACCGGCGGCGCTCGCCATTCACCTCTGCATCGGCATGGCCTACGGTTTTTCCGTCTTCTGGCTGCCGCTCACCAAGTCCCTCGGCATCAGCCAATCGGTGGCCTGCCCGGACCTCACGCTCGCATCGGCGCTGTTTACCACCTCCTGCGATTGGCGGGTCAGCGATCTCGGCTGGATCTATACGCTGTTCTTCGTGCTGCTCGGCTCGTCGGCCGCGATGTGGGGCGGCTGGCTGGAGCGGGTCGGGCCGCGGCGCGCGGGCTTCGTTTCGGCCTGCTGCTGGTGCGGCGGCATCCTGATCGCCGCCATTGGTGTCATGACCCATCAGCTGTGGCTGATGTGGCTCGGGGCCGGCGTCATCGGCGGCATTGGCCTCGGCCTTGGCTACATCTCGCCGGTGTCGACGCTGATCAAATGGTTCCCTGACCGGCGCGGCATGGCGACCGGCATGGCGATCATGGGCTTCGGTGGCGGCGCAATGATCGGTGCGCCGCTCGCCGACATGCTGATGAACACCTTCAAGAGCGAGACCTCCGTCGGCGTATGGCAGACCTTCGTGGTCATGGCCGCCATCTACTTCGTCTTCATGATGGGTGGCGCCTTCGGTTACCGCATCCCGCCGGCCGGCTGGCGTCCGGAGGGCTGGGCCCCGAAGGTCACCAACAATGCGATGATCACCCATGGCCACGTGCATCTGAAGAACGCCCACAAGACGCCGCAGTTCTGGCTGATCTGGGCGGTCCTCTGCCTCAACGTTTCCGCCGGTATCGGCGTCATCGGCATGGCCTCGCCGATGCTGCAGGAAATCTTTGCCGGTTCGCTGCTGGGTCTGCCGGAGGTGAAGTTCTCGGATCTTAGCAAGGAGCAGCTGACGGCCATCGCCGCGATCGCCGCGGGTTTCACCGGTCTCCTGTCCCTGTTCAACATTGGCGGCCGCTTCTTCTGGGCATCGCTGTCCGACAAGATCGGCCGCAAGAACACCTACTATGTGTTCTTCCTGCTCGGCATCCTGCTCTACGCCTCGGCCCCATGGGCTGCCGGCATCGGCAGCAAGGTGTTCTTCGTCGCGGCCTTCTGCATCATCCTGTCGATGTATGGCGGCGGTTTCGCCACCATTCCCGCCTATCTGGCGGACATCTTCGGCACGCAGTTCGTCGGCGCCATTCATGGCCGGCTCCTGACCGCCTGGGCGACCGCCGGCATCATCGGTCCCGTAGTCGTCAACTATATCCGCGAGGCGCAGATTGCCGCCGGCATTCCGCGCGCCCAGGTCTACGACTTCACCATGTACATCCTCGCCGGCATGCTGGCGCTGGGGCTTGTCGCGAACTTCTTCGTCAAGCCGCTGTCCGACAAGTGGTTCATGTCCGATGAGGAGGTGGCCGCGCTACAAGCGAAGTCGAAGGCGGAAACCGCCGGCCCGACGGGCTCCTTCGGCATCGGCAAGGGCGGCCTTGACGGCAAGGCCGTCGTCGCCTGGGCGGTCGTCGGCGTTCCGATCCTCTGGGGTGTCTGGATCACCCTCCAGAAGACCTTCATCCTGTTCGGCTAAGGCCGGTGGGTGGCATAAAACGGCAAGAGGCGGCTTCGGGCCGCCTCTCCTCTCTCTCTCGACTCAAGCCCTCTCACCTGGGTGGGTTGCCCTGTGTCCGAATGATCGCCGCGAATCCCGAGGCGAAATCGTCGGAAACAAAAAAGCCCCCGTGCGATCCGGGGGCTTTCTGTCTTTCGAGACTGGACGGTTGCCTCAGGCAGCCATGTCCTCGATTTCGCTGCCCTTGAACATCTTGGCGAGGTTCAGGAAGCAGATCATGCCGTGCTCGTTGGCGATGATGCCTTCCGAGAAGGACTTGTCGAACGAGGCCGAGATTTCCGGAACGGGCTGGACCTGGCTGGACGGGATCGTCAGGATGTCCGATACGCGGTCGACCAGCATGCCGATCACCATGTTGTGCACCTCGGCAACGACGATGGCAGAGCGCTCGTTGGCGACGGTGCTCTTCATGCCGAGCTTGTAGGCCAGGTCGATGATCGGGATCACCGAGCCGCGCAGGTTCATGACGCCGATGACGTCGGCGGGTGCATGCGGGATCGGCGTCGAAGGCGCCCAGCCGCGGATTTCGCGGATGGTCGTCGTCTTGACGCAGAATTCCTGGTCATGCAGTCGGAAGGCGATGATTTCGAGGGTTTCGCCGTTGAAGCTTGTCGAGTTGATCGCGGTCGCCATTAGAATTCTTCCCAACTTTCCTGTGCCTGGGCGGTTGCAGCGCCACCAGATGCGGCGCGAGCGACCTGTGCCATGAGTTTGCGTGCCGGGGATGCAACGGGTCGGGCATCAGGACGCGCTACAGTGACTGTAGCGGAAGAGTGTTGCCCAAATCTAAATTGAGACAGGAGATTGCGAAGCGTTTCCGCTTCTCTCGCCAGGCTATGGCTGGCAGCCGTGGTTTCCTCGACCATTGCCGCATTCTGCTGCGTGTTCTGGTCCATGGCGTTGACCGCCTTGTTGATCTCCTGCAGGCCCGTCGCCTGTTCGCGCGAGGCCTCGACGATCGCGATGACGTTGCGGTTGATGTCCTGAACTTCCGTCACGATCTGTTCGAGCGCCTTGCCCGTCTGGCCGACAAGCGTGACGCCGTTGCGCACCTGGTCGCCCGAGGTGGTGATCAGCGCCTTGATCTCCTTGGCGGCATTGGCCGAACGCTGGGCGAGTTCGCGCACTTCCTGGGCAACGACGGCAAAGCCCTTGCCGGCTTCACCGGCGCGCGCTGCCTCCACACCGGCATTGAGAGCCAGCAGGTTGGTCTGGAAAGCGATGTCGTCGATCACGCCGATGATGTTGGAGATCTCGCGCGAGGAGTTCTCGATCTGGCCCATGGCCTCGATGGCGTTCTTGACCACCTCGCCGGATTTCTCCGCGCCGGCCTTGGTGCGGGCGACCAGTGCGCCTGCCTCGTCGGCGCGCTTGGCGCTGTCGCTCACCGTCTGGGTGATCTCCTCGAGCGCGGCGGCGGTCTCTTCCACTGCGGCCGCCTGCTGTTCGGTGCGCTTGGCCAGGCTGTCGGAGGCCGACTGGATCTCCTTCGAACCGGCGGCGATCGCGTTGGTGTTTTCGCCGACGGTCGCCATCGTCGCCTGCAGCTTGTCCAGCGAGTTGTTGAAGTCGACCCGCAGGCGGTCCAGACCCGGCAGCAGCGGATGGTCGATCCGAACCGTCAGGTCGCCGTCGGCAAGGGCGGTGAGCCCCTTGGCGACGTCCTCGACGGAGCGCACACGATCGGTGATGTCGGTTGCGAACTTGACGACCTTGAAGACCTCGCCGTTCATGTCGAAGATCGGATTGTAGGAGGCCTGGATCCAGACGATCTTGCCGCCTTTGCCGAGCCGCTTGAATTCCTCGGCCACGAACTCGCCGCCGGCAAGCTTCTGCCAGAAGCGCTGATAATCCGCGCTCTGGGTGTAGGAAGGCTCGCAGAACATGGCGTGGTGCTTGCCCTTGATCTCAGCGAGCGTGTAGCCAAGCGTCGTCAGGAAATTGTCATTGGCATTGAGGATCTCGCCGGTCGGCGTGAACTCGATGATCGCCTGGGCGCGCGAGATCGCGGTCAGCTTGCCGGCATCTTCCGCAGCCTTCAGCTTCTGGGCGGTGATATCGGTTGCGAACTTCACCACCTTGTAAGGCTTGCCGCCGCTGAACACCGGATTGTAGGAGGCCTGGATCCAGACATCCTGACCGGTCTTCGAAATCCGCTTGTATTCCCGCGATTCAAAGCGGCCCGCTGCGAGGCTGTTCCAGAATTGTTTGTACTCCTGCGAAGCGACATAAGTCTGGTCGCAGAACATGGAATGGTGTTTTCCTTGGATCTCCGCCAGAGTATAGCCGAGAGCACGACAGAAATTCTCGTTAGCCGTCAGGACTTTGCCGTCAAGACTGAATTCAATGATTGCTTGCGAGTTATTGAGGGCGGCCAATATTGCTTTTGCATCGGCGCCAAAGACTGAAATGCTCACGTGTTACCCCTCTACCGGCTTCGGTTTTTGCCGCCCCGGTCTGTCGAGGCGTGACTGCCGTTTCTTGCCGCCTTCAGCACAATATGCCGCGGACCGTTTAGAACTATACGATCAATGGTTAAGGGATGTTCAAAGAATTTAAATAGAACTCTCAATAGTGAGTCTTCTACCTAAGTACATCTCCATTTCTGGTTGTTTAGAAAATTAGTATTATTGCACATTTGTCGGGAGGCGCTCTCTCCTGTTGCGCCGCCTCCCTTTGAAACTTCTCGTTGCTTCAGTGCCCGACCGGCGCCTTGGCCAGAACGGCCTCGATCTTCTCCAGTGCCCAGTTGACCTGATCCCTTGTGATCACCAAGGGCGGCGCCAGGCGAATGGTGTCGACATGGGTGTCCTTGGCCAGGAGGCCGGCATCTTTCAGAGCGTAGCAGTATTGGCGTGCGCCGCCGGCGGCCGGGTCGAGTTCAACGGCCAGCATCAGGCCGCGCCCGCGCACGTCCTTCACGATGTTGGAGCGAATCGACTTCAGACCTTCGAGGAAATATTCGCCGATCGATGCGGAGTTCTCGACCATCTTCTCTTCGACCAGCACCTTCAGTGCCGCGCGCGCGATCGCACAGGCGAGCGGATTGCCGCCGAAGGTCGAGCCATGCTGGCCGGGCTTCAGCACGCCAAGAACCTCCGAGTTCGAAAGCACGGCCGAGACCGGATAGAAACCGCCGGACAGGGCCTTGCCGATCAGCGTCACGTCGGCTTCGATGCCCTCATGCTCCTCGGCGAGAAGTTTGCCCGTGCGGCCAAGGCCGGTCTGGATCTCGTCGAGGATCAGGGTGATATTCTTTTCCGTGCAGAGTTCGCGGACGCGCCGCAGATAGCCGGCGGGCGGAATGATGACGCCGGCCTCGCCCTGGATCGGCTCGATCAGGGCGCCAACCGTGTTCTCGCCGATTGCCGCCTCGAAGGCCTCCGCGTCGCCGAAGGGTACGGTGCGGAAGCCTGTGGTGAAGGGTCCAAATCCGCCGCGGGCATCCGGATCAGTCGAGAACGAGACGATGCTCAGGGTGCGCCCGTGGAAGTTGCCAGAGCAGACGATGATCTCGGCCTTGCCCTCGGGCACGCCCTTGGTCTCGTAGCCCCATTTGCGCACGGCCTTGATCGCGGTTTCGACAGCCTCGGCACCGGAGTTCATCGGCAGGATCTTGTGCGAGCCGGTGAGTGCTGCCAATTCCTCGTAAAGCAGGGCCAGCTGGTCGTTGCGGAAAGCCCGCGACGTCAACGTCAACTTGGAGGCCTGCTCGGTCATGGCGGCCAGAATGCGCGGGTGGCAATGCCCCTGGTTCACGGCGGAATAGGCCGAGAGGCAGTCAAGATACTGCTTGCCCTCGCTGTCCCAGACGTGAACGCCCCGGCCGCGGGTCAGCACGACGTCGAGGGGCTTGTAGTTGTGTGCGCCGAGGCGCTGTTCGGTAGCAATCAGATCGGCTGCGTTCGACATCGTTGGTCCTCGGAGGTTCAGGCGGCGCGGGTGGGGCGGTCGAGAATGCGGCGGCCAAACAGGCTGGCCGCCAGTTCGACGATAACGCGGGCGCTCTTGCCACGGTCGTCGAGGAAGGGGTTGAGTTCGACGAGATCGAGCGAGGAGACGAGGCCGCTGTCGTGCAGCATCTCCATGATCAGGTGGGCCTCCCGGAAGGTGGCGCCACCCGGAACCGTGGTGCCGACGCCGGGCGCGACGTCCGGATCGAGAAAGTCGACGTCGAGGCTGACATGGAGCAGCCCGTTCACTTTGGAAACATCGGCGATGATCCGGCGCATGATGGCGCCCATGCCGTCCTCATCGATCGCCCGCATGTCGAAGACGTTGACGCCGCTCTCCTTGATCGCCAGCCGCTCCTCGTCGTCGACCGAGCGGATGCCGACCTGATAGACGTTGCGCGGATCGACGAAGGGACGTCCGGCCGGCAGGATCGCGGCGAACTCCGCCTTGCCGCAGAAGAAGGCTACCGGCATGCCGTGAATATTGCCGGACGGCGAGGTCTCGGGCGTATTGAAATCGGCATGGGCGTCGAGCCAGAGCACGAACAGCGGCCGGCCGAGTTCGGCGGCGCGCCTGGCCATGCCGGAGACGCTCCCCATGGACAGGCTGTGGTCACCGCCGAGCAGCACGGGCAGGTTTCCGTCGCG
>DAIMJJ010000099.1:0-14630 GCA_036722275.1 Rhizobium sp.
AAGCCATGGCAACCCAGCGCGACCTGTCGCTGGCCTATTCGCCGGGCGTCGCCGTACCGGTGAAGGCGATCGCGGCGGACCCGGCTACGGCCTATGACTACACGACGCGCGGCAACATGGTCGCCGTCATTTCCAACGGTACGGCGATCCTGGGCCTCGGCAATCTCGGCGCGCTGGCCTCCAAGCCGGTGATGGAAGGCAAGTCCGTCCTCTTCAAGCGCTTCGCCGACGTCGATTCCATCGACCTCGAAGTCGACACGGAAAACGTCGAGGAATTCATCAACTGCGTTCGTTATCTCGGCCCCTCCTTCGGCGGCATCAACCTTGAGGACATCAAGGCGCCCGACTGCTTCATCATCGAACAGCGGCTGCGCGAGATCATGGACATTCCCGTCTTCCATGACGACCAGCACGGCACCGCCATCATCGCCGCGGCCGGCCTCATCAATGCGCTCGAACTGACGGGGCGTGACTTCAAGACCACCAAGCTCGTCTGCAACGGCGCAGGCGCCGCCGCGATCGCCTGCATCGAGCTGATCAAGGCCATGGGCTTCGACCCGGCCAACATCATGCTGTGCGACACCAAGGGCGTGATCTACCAGGGACGCACCGAGGGCATGAACCAGTGGAAGTCGGCGCATGCGGTCAAGACCGACCGGCGCACGTTGGCGGAAGCGATGAAGGGCGCCGACGTGGTGTTCGGCCTGTCACAGAAAGGCGCCTTCTCCGCCGACATGATCCGCTCGATGGCGGCAAATCCGATCATCTTCGCCATGGCCAATCCGGACCCGGAGATCACGCCGGAAGAAGTCGCCGAGATCCGCGACGACGCGATCATGGCGACCGGGCGCTCGGACTATCCCAACCAGGTCAACAATGTCCTGGGCTTTCCCTACATCTTCCGCGGCGCGCTTGACGTGCGCGCCTCACAGATCAACGATGCGATGAAGATCGCGGCCGTGCGGGCGCTGGCCAATCTTGCGCGTGAAGACGTGCCGGACGATGTCGCCGCCGCCTATCAGGGCAATCGCCCGCGCTTCGGGGCCGAGTATATAATCCCAGTTCCCTTCGACCCGCGTCTCATCTCCGCGATCCCGGTCGCGGTGGCAAAGGCCGCAATGGAAACCGGCGTCGCTCGCAAGCCGATCGAGGATCTCGGGGCCTATGCGCGCGAACTCTCGGCCCGGCGCGACCCGATTGCAGCCACCACCCAGCATCTTTACGAGCGTGTCCGCCAGAACCCGAAGCGCGTCGTCTTCGCCGAGGGCGAGGAGGAACAGGTCATGCGCGCGGCGATCTCGTTCGCCAACCAGGGTCTCGGCACCGCCATTCTGCTCGGCCGCGATGCGCCGCTCAAGGAAACCGCCGAGCGCGCCGGCATCGATCTCGACCGCCCCGGCATCGAGGTGGTCAACGCCCGCGTCTCGACCCGCGTCGAGGCCTATACCGAATATCTCTACTCGCGCCTGCAGCGCAAAGGCTACCTGCTGCGCGACTGCCAGCGGCTGATCAACACCGACCGCAACCACTTTGCCGCCTGCATGGTGGCACTCGGCGACGCCGACGCCATGGTGACCGGCACGACCCGCAATTATTCGACAGCGCTCGAGGACGTGCGCCGCTGCATCGATCCGCAGCCGGGCCATCGCGTCATCGGCGTGTCGCTGGCGCTCACCCGCGGCCGCACCGTGCTCGTCGCCGACACCGCCGTCCACGACATGCCGACGGCGGAGGAGCTCGCAGACATCGCCGAGGAGGCAGCCGGTCTTGCCCGTCGTCTCGGCTATGAACCGCGGGTCGCGCTGCTCGCCTACTCCACCTTCGGTCACCCCACCGGGGAACGCTCCGAGCGGCTGCGCGAGGCGGTGAAGATCCTCGACAAGCGTCGGGTCGATTTCGAGTATGACGGCGAGATGGGGGCCGACGTGGCCCTCAACGCCCACCGCATGGAGCAGTATCCGTTCTGCCGCCTGTCGGGCACGGCGAATGTGCTGGTCATGCCGGCGATCCATTCCGCCTCGATCTCGACCAAGATGCTGCAGGAACTCGGCGGCTCCACCGTCATCGGTCCGCTGCTGGTCGGTCTCGCCAAATCCGTGCAGATCGCCCAGATCGGCGCAAAGGACACCGACATCGTCAACATGGCCGCGATTGCCGCCTATAACGCCGGCGAGTAGGCGCCGCCATCACGACGACGAAACACGAAAGGCCCGCCGTTCCCCCGGCGGGCCTTTTTCCGCTCTAGCTCCGGGCCGAAATCAGCTGGCGAAACGCCCGGCGTCGGCGCCGTAGTAGTTGCGGTAGCGGTCCGAGATGCTAGAGATCGGCAGGACGATCAGCACGTCGGTCGTGTTGAAGGCGTGGTCGACGACGGCACCTTCGCCGATCATGGCGCCAAGTCGCAGGTAACCCTTGATCAGCGGCGGCATGGAGGCGAGCGCCTTGCGGGCATTGATCGCCTCGACCGGCATCAGGTCCATTTCGCGGTAAAGCTCGGGCAAGGCCTTGACCGCCCATTCGCCGCGGGCAACGGCGTGATGGTAGAGGAAGGAGAGCGCCAGGGCATGCTCCTCCGGCCGGATGCCGGGGAAAGAGCCGCAGCCGAACATGGCATCCACCCGATGGGTGAGCGCATAGGCCCAGCAGCCTTGCCAGAGCAGTTCCACGGTGCGCTTGGTGCGATATTCCGGCAGCACGCAGGAGCGGCCGAGCTCCATGAAGCGCTTGCCCGGATGACGCGACATCAGCGTTTCCACGTCGAACTCGGTTGCCGAATAGAAGCCGCCATGGCCGCGAGCGATCTCGTGGCGCAGTAGCCGGTAGGTACCGACGATCTGATCCTCCGGATCGCCTTCGACCGAGCGGTCCAGCACGAGGAGGTGATCGCAGATCGCGTCCCAGGCATCAATGTCGCGCTTGCGGCGCAGGGCTTCAGGGGAGACCTGCGCGCCCATCTCCTCGACGAAGACCCGGTAGCGCACGGCCTGCGCCGCATCGATCTCGCGCTCGTTGCGGGCGATGCGTGTTTCGAGATTGCCGATGCGTCCCAGCAGACCTTCGGAGGAGCCGAGTGCCGTACCACCGGACTGCGCGGCACCATCAACGAGGGACACCCGATCCAGAAGTTCTATGCTCATAGCGACTCGTCCAGCTAGTGTTGGGAGCCATAAACCACGGATGTGCGACAACAAAGTGACAGGGGCCAATGCCTGGCCACCGGGTCTATACTCGCCCCAACCATCCCCTTTGCGTCACCGCCAATCCTGTCTGCGGCTCCTGATTCGAACCTACGCCTTCGAGGCGCGATGCGCCAGTATCTCGTCAATCAGAATGAGGACGGCGCCGACGGAAATGAGGGCATCCGCCAGATTGAACACCGCAAAGGACCAGCTTTGCGTATAGAACAGCACATAGTCGACCACATGACCGTAGACGAAGCGGTCGATGATGTTGCCGAGCGCACCGGCGATGATCATGGCAAAGCCGAGATGGGCAATGTGATGGCCGGGTCCTGTGCGTCCCCACAGCCACATCACGAAGGCGACGATGACAATCCGCAGCCCGACGATGAACCAGCCATGGGCATCGGCCAGCATGGAAAAGGCGACGCCGAGATTGTGGGTGCGGTACAGCGCCAGCATGGGCATGACCGGCACGACCTCATGCAGCGGCAGGTACAGTTCGACGGCAAGCTTGATCGCCTGATCGAGCATCAGCGCAAAAGCGATGAAGATGGCCGCCGGCAGCGGACGGCTGAAGGGCGCAAGAAATGCGTTCATTTGGGTCCGTCGAGCGTCAGGAGATGCCGGCGCACCTCGAACAGCATCACGCCGGTCGCAACGGCAAGGTTGAGGGAATCGGCACGGCCGACCTGCGGGATGCGGGCCAGCGCATCGGCAGCGCCGGCGAGATCGTCCGGCAGGCCGGACTGCTCATTGCCCATCATCAGCACGACCGGCTTGCTGCGATAATCGATCGTCCGGTAATCGACCGCGCCGGCGAGATGCGTCGCGACCAGCCGGGCGCCGCATTCCTTTTTCCAGCGCAGGAACTCGGCGGGCGTCGTCTTGACCAGCGGCACGGCAAAGAGCGAGCCCATGGTCGCGCGCACCGTTTCCAGCGAAAACGGATCGGTGCAGTCGCCGACCAGGATGACGCCGGAGGCGCCGGCCGCATCCGCGGTACGGATGATCGTGCCGAGATTACCGGGGTCGCGAACGCGGTCGAGCGCCACCCATGTCTCCGAACCGGCGGGGTGCACGTCCCTCAGCGCGGTCCAGCGCTGCTCGAACACGCCGGCGACCATTTGCGGATTGTCGCGACGGGTGATGGCAGACATCACCTTCTCGCTGACCTCGAGCACCAGTCCGCCCGCGGCAACGGTGCGGGCCGCCACCTTCTCGACCATGGGCTTGCCCTTGGCCGCCTTGGAATAGACCAGCGTGCGGATCGTCCAGCCGAGATCAAGCGCATCGATCACGAGCTTCAGGCCTTCCGCCATAAAGCTCTTCGTCTCGTCACGCGCCTTCTTCAGCGACAACGCCTTGATGTCCTTGACAATCGGATTGGCAAGGCTGGTGACTTCCTTCACCTGACCGACACGGCGCGGACCGTCGTTCCTGTAGTCGTCGCTCATTTCGGCACCCAGCGGCTGAAGAGGGAGGTTGACAATGCGCGCCCCGGCGTCTTGCCGTCGAGACCGGCCTCGCGGATCACAAGTTCCCCGGACTCGACCAGCCCGCCTTTGCCGCGCATGGTCTCGCGCATCAATTCGTGGATCGAATAGAAGCTCGCGCGGATGGAATAAGCGGTCAGCACCAGGCCCAGCGCCTTGGGCGCCAGAAGCTCCCGGCAAATATCGAGCATCAGCGGCAGGTGTTCGAACAGATGCCAGACCTCGCCGTTCGGTCCGCGCCCGAACTTCGGCGGGTCGGTGAGGATGATGTCGTAGCGGTGGCCGCGCCGTTCCTCGCGCTGGATGAATTTCATCGCGTCGTCGCAAATCCAGCGGATCGGCGCCTTGTCGAGACGGCTCAGCGACTGGTTCTCCCGTGCCCAGCCGATCGCCTTCTTGGAGGCATCGACATGGGTGACCTCGGCCCCGGCCGCGGCGGCGACCAGCGAGGCGACGCCGGTATAACCGAACAGGTTGAGGACTTTCAGCGGCCGGCCGGCCGTTTCGACGCGCTCCTTCATCCAGCTCCAGTGGGCGATCTGCTCGGGAAAGACGCCGACATGGCGGAACGCCGTGAAGCGGCCATGAAAATCGATGCCCAGCAAAGAAAGAGGCCATGTCTCGCCAAGCGCCTCGCGCGGAAAGCGCCAGCGCCCCATGCCGTCCTCGTCGGTGTCGCCAGTGAAGACCGCGTCGGCCTTGTCCCACACATGCGAAGGCAGAGCCTTCGGCCAGAGAGCCTGGGCTTCGGGTCGGACGATACGATAGGGACCGTATTGCTCGAGCTTTTCGCCCTCTCCGCTGTCGATCAGATGAAAATCACCTGCGCCCTGGGATTCGAGGATCAGGGGAACGCGCTCGGCAGGGCGCTCGCCCGTACGCACGATCAGCGCGCGCTGCGGCTCGGCAGTGGCGCGCACAGCCTCGGCAGCGGATGGGGTCTCGGCGCTGCGGGCAGCACGCGGCGCGCTTTCGGAGCGGCGATCGGGCCGTGGCTTGAAGGCCGCCTTTTCCGCCTCGCGCGCTGCGCCCTTGCCGGGTTTTGCCGGCTTGCCTGCTTTTCCGGCAGACGCCTTCTGCATCGGCCGGCGTTCCTTGTTCTTCACGCGCTGATCCTGCTTGTCCTAAATTCGAGCGAAACGCCTTAGCATTACCGCCGTGCCGGGAAAAGCGCTTTCACCCTGCCTTTCCCTGCCATTGCAGGGGCAGCGACATCACTTTGCCGGCAATTGCGGCAGACCGCCGGCCAGATTTTCGGCGCGTGTCTTGTGGCGATCGGCCTCGGCCTGCCAGCGAACCGCCGCTCGGGATTCGTTGCGCGCCTTCTTGCGATACTTTCCCTGGGCAAGCCATGTGGCACCCGAACCGAGCAGCAGTCCGACAATGAGCGCGAGAAAAAGAAAGACGAAGAAGGGTGCCGTCAGCGACAGATAGGCGTCTTCCGGCCGGAACGGATTGAGCGCCAGCGTCACCATCTGCCGGTTGGCAACCGACAACACGATCAGGACGATCGCCAGCGGCACGAAGACAACGAGGGTGACGACTTTCTTGACCATGACGCTTAGCTCCTCGGCGGCTTGCCGCCCGACAGTCCGGCTCTGCGGGCCGGACGCTTCAAGTTAGGCCCGGCGGGAAGCTTTTCAAGCGCGCCGGGCGTCCCATCGGTCACTCGTCGCCGTCGTCGTCGGCCATGCCCGGATTGAGCCGCTCGCGCAACTCCTTACCCGTCTTGAAGAAGGGAACCCATTTTTCTTCCACGAAAACGGTCTCGCCGGTGCGCGGATTGCGTCCCGAGCGCGAAGGGCGATTCTTCACCGAAAAGGCGCCGAAGCCGCGCAGCTCGACGCGGTTGCCGGCCGCCAGTGCATCCGTGATCTCGTCCAGCACCGCATTGACGATATTCTCGACGTCACGATGATAGAGGTGCGGATTACGTGCCGCGACAATCTGCACCAGTTCCGACTTGATCACGCGCGCCCCCTTGAATGGTTGAAGTCAAGCTCGACGTTCCAAACGTGCCAAAGCGAAAAAGCACCGTCAAGGAACAACTTAACCGGCCTCGCGGTGTTCAGCCGGGCCGCCGGTAAAACACCACAATGTCACGCGATAATCAACCTTGACCGTGATCTTGCGACATCTCGCGCACCTCGGCGAGATCAGCCAGGCGCCCCATAAGCGGCGAAAGACGCGAGCAACGACACCGCTTGTATTCGCAGGTGCAATTTCCATATTGGCAAGCGAATGCAATAATGCGAAATGTCGGCCGGATCTCCCCAAAGCGTTTCCGGGCGGGCTAACCCGAACAGGCCTCGTATATGCTCAATCGCGTAGACTCTCGTGCGACGACCGCTGGCGGCCGGCCAAGCGACGATCCCTATCGTCTTGCCGTCAACCATTCGGCACGGGTCAAGCGACTGAAGATTCTCCTGCCCATCGCCGCCTTCGTCATCTCGCTCGCCTTCTTCGGCGTATCCGTGGTGCGCGCCTATCTGCCGGAAAACCTGCAGATCGGTTCCGCCAAGATCGAGAACGGCAAGGTTGTCATGGAAAAGCCGGCGATTGCCGGTCGCAACGAGGACGGGATCAGCTATTCCATGCGCGCCGAGCGGGCGCTGCAGGACATCAAGAATCCGAACATCATCGCGCTCGAAACGATCGCCGCCGCGGTCCCGCTGAACGACAAGATCATCGCACGGGTCGAGGCATTGAGCGGCGTCTTCGACCGATCATCAGATCTCCTCGACATGGACAAGCCCTTCACGATCAAGCTGTCGACCGGACTTGAGGCCAGCTTCCAGTCGGCCCACCTCGACATCAAGGGCGGCAAGATGGAGACCGACAAGCCGGTCGCCATCAAGGCGAACGAAGCCTCCATTGTTGCACAGTCGCTCAAGATAACGGATAAGGGGCGCATCATCACTTTTCAGGGGGCTGTTCGGGTGAATATCCAACCGTCCGCCATCCGCAAAACGGGCAATTGAGAGCCGGGCCAGTCATGATATTCGTACGCCGCACACCTATTCTGCCGACAGGCCTGCTGCTTGCCACGGGTCTCGCACTGCTGGCTGCTTCTCCGGCCGCGCTCGCCCAGTCGACGAAGAGCAATCTCGACGGCCTCAAGCTGTCGAACGATCAGCCGATCCAGATCGAGAGCGATTCCCTCGAGATCCGCGAGCAGGACAAGACCGCTCTGTTTTCCGGCAACGTGAAGGTGGTGCAGGGCACCACAACGCTGCAGTCGGGCAATATGACGGTGCACTATCGCGGCGAAGGCACAACGGTTACCAATGGCAATGCCGACATCGAGAAGATCGACGTGACCGACAAGGTGTTCCTGTCATCGGGAACCCAGCAGGCCACCGCCGACAAGGGTACGTTCAACCTCGACTCTCAGGTCTTCGTCCTTGAGGGCGATCGTGTCGTCCTTTCGGAAGGCCAGAACGTATTCGTCGGCTGCCGGCTGACGGTGCAGATGAATTCCGGCGAAGCCAAGCTCGACAGTTGCGGTGGACGGGTCCAGATCCAGCTCGACCCCAAGTCCCAGAAGAAAAACTAGCAGCATCGGGTCGAACGTGAAGATTCCCGTCGTCTCAGACCTGATCGGCGCAAAGCCGGCGCAGCAGCCGAAGCCTGCGGACAACCGCCTCGACAAGGCGCGCTACGAAGGCACGCTGATCGCCCATGGCCTGACAAAAAGCTACAACACCCGACGCGTCGTCAACGGCGTGTCGCTGGTGGTGCGGCGTGGCGAGGCCGTCGGCCTGCTCGGCCCCAACGGCGCCGGCAAGACGACCTGTTTCTATATGATCACCGGCCTCGTCCCGGTCGATGCCGGCACGATCGCCATCAACGGCAACGAAGTGACCGGCATGCCGATGTACCGGCGCGCCCGCCTCGGCGTCGGCTACCTGCCACAGGAAGCCTCGATCTTTCGCGGTCTGACGGTCGAGGAGAATATCCGCGCCGTGCTTGAGCTGCATGAGAGCGACCGCAAAAAGCGGGAAGCCAAGCTCGACGAGCTGCTGAGCGAGTTTCACATCGAGCGCCTGCGCAAGTCGCCAGCCGTCGCGCTGTCGGGGGGCGAACGTCGCCGCCTCGAGATTGCCCGCGCTCTCGCGACCGACCCGACCTTCATGCTGCTCGACGAGCCCTTCGCCGGCGTCGACCCGATCTCGGTCTCGGACATCCAGAACCTCGTCCGTCACCTGACAGCGCGCGGCATCGGCGTCCTGATCACCGATCACAATGTGCGCGAGACCCTCGGCCTGATCGACCGCGCCTACATTATCCATGCCGGCGAGGTCCTGACCCACGGCCGCGCCAACGATATCGTCAATAATGCCGATGTGCGCCGCCTCTATCTCGGCGACAAGTTCAGCCTCTGACCCCCCAGCCGAAGAAAATTCGCGCACGCACGCGCCCGCGCTTGACCAAACCTTTCAAAAAAGCAATTTTTGGGCCAAGTGGAGTTCAGCGCCGTGGCCGGTTTCGTCATGACCTGATCTTCGAGGGGGGAATGTAGGGGAGTTTCGCGTCCGCATGGCTCTTTCGGCCAACCTGTTCCTGCGCCAGAACCAGTCCCTGGTCATGACACCGCAACTGATGCAGTCCATCCAGTTGCTGCAGATGACCCATATGGAACTGATGAACTTCATCTCGCAAGAGGTCGAAAAGAACCCGCTGCTCGAAATCGCATCGGACGATGGCGAAGCGATCAGCGAATCCCGCACGGGCGGCGGCGAGGGTGACCTGTCCGCCCAGGCGCCCGACAGCGCCGCGGCGGACGAGAGCGGCATATCCCGCACCTCCCTCGACAGCGACTGGTATGAACCGGGCCATGGAAACGGCCTTAACGAGCGTCTCGATTCCAATTTCGATTCAGCGCTGTCGGACGAGGGCACGGCCGAGCGCGCGGATGCGCCGGAATTGCTCGGCCAGTGGAAGTCCATGCCCGGCAGCTGTTCCGACGGCGGAGAGGCTTATGATCTCGACGATTTCGTGGCCGGCCAGATCAGCATTCGCGATCATCTCGCCCAGCAGGTCCCCTTTGCCGTCGCGAGCACCGGCGACCGCCTGATCGCGGCGGTCCTTACCGACCACCTGGATGAGGCCGGCTATCTGCGTGCCGATCTCGACGAGATCGCCGGGCGCCTCGGCGAGGATGTCGAGCGGGTGGCGTCAGTCCTCGAGGCTCTGCAGACACTCGATCCGCCCGGTATTTTTGCCCGTTCCTTGAGCGAGTGCCTCTCGATTCAGCTAAGGCAGCGCAACCGGCTCGATCCCGCCATGCAGGCGCTGGTGGACAATCTCGAGCTTCTCGCCAAGCGGGACTTCAACACGCTGAAGAAGCTCTGCGGCGTCGATGAGGAAGATCTCGTCGACATGCTGGCAGAAATCCGCAAGCTCAATCCGAAGCCGGGCAGCGGCTTCGAAAACACCATTCTGGAATCGGTCATACCGGACATCGTTGTCCGACCCGCGCCCGACGGCTGGCAGGTGGAACTCAATCCCGACGCCCTGCCGCGCATCCTCGTCAATCAGAACTACGTGACCCAGGTCGGCAAAGGCAGCAAGGCGTCCGACAAGGACCAGGCTTTCCTCTCCGAATGCCTGCAGAACGCCAATTGGCTGACCCGCAGCCTCGACCAGCGGGCGCGCACCATCGTCAAGGTCGCAAGCGAGATCGTGCGCCAGCAGGGCGCCTTCCTGCAATACGGTGTAGACCATCTGCGGCCGCTCAATCTCAAGACCGTCGCCGACGCCATCAAGATGCACGAATCGACGGTCAGCCGAGTCACGTCCAACAAATATATGCTGACGCCGCGCGGGCTGTTCGAACTGAAGTATTTCTTCAGCGTCTCGATCAACTCCGCCGAGGGGGGAGACAACCATTCGGCGGAAGCCGTGCGCCACCGGATCCGCACACTGATCGCCCAAGAGAGCCCGGATGCGGTCCTTTCCGATGACGATATCGTGCACACGCTGAAGGCCTCCGGCGTCGATCTGGCCCGCCGCACCGTGGCAAAATATCGCGAGGCGATGAACATTCCCTCCTCCGTCCAGCGGCGGCGAGAGAAGCGGGCGCTGGCCAAAGCCGCAGCAATCTGACGTTGCGAAATCGGGCGATGCCCGCGAGAAAAGTTAAGGAGACGTTGACTTTTACAGGCGGCAGGGCTAGAAGCCCGCCGCGATTGACACGGGTTTAGCGACGTTCCGACTTATCCCCAGTACACGCTCGGCACACAGGAAACGAACCGACATTAGCGCTCGAAAAGCTTGGATGCGGAGAGGGCTTGGCGTAAACTGATTTCGCCAACCAATGATAAGAAGGGAAACGCCATGAGTGTTCGTGTATCCGGCAAACATATGGAAATCGGCGAAGCTTTCCGGCAGAAGATCGGCGAGCGGGTCGAGGACGCCGTCACGAAGTACTTCGACGGAGGATATTCCGGGCAGGTCACGGTGACGAAGTCGGCAGCAGCGGCTGCCCAGTTCGTAGCCGACTGCATGGTCCATCTGGATGCCGGTGCCAATCTGCACGCAACTGGCGCGGCCAACGATCCGCAGCTCGCCTTCGACATGGCAGCCGAGCGTATCGAAAAGCGCCTGCGCCGCTATAAGCGCAAGCTGAAGGATCACCATCCGGCCAATCAGTCGGCCGCCTCCATCGAGGTCGCCTACACGGTCATGGATGCGATCCCGGAAGAGCATGATGAAGTTCCGGAAGATTTCGCCCCGACGATCGTGGCCGAAAGCACCAAGAAACTCCGCACCATGTCGGTCGCCAATGCCGTGATGGCGCTGGACATGACCGACGAGCCGGTCCTGCTGTTCCGCAGCCCCGGCAACCAGGAAGTCAACATCGTCTACCGTCGCAACGACGGCAATATCGGATGGATCGATTCCGCCAACATCAAAGGCTGAAAAGCCATCGGCAAGCGGCGGCCTGCCGCCGCTTGCTTCACCTTGTCTCGGCGGCATGAAGGATTGTGAAATGGCCTTGGCAGATTTGCTGCAACAAGATGCGGTCGTTCCCGCCCTGCGGGTAAACTCCAAAAAGCAATTGCTGCAGGAACTGGCGGCCAAGGCCGCAAAGCTGACCGGCATTCCCGAGCGGGAGATTTTCGACGTCATCCTGCAGCGCGAGCGGCTCGGTTCCACCGGGGTCGGCAACGGCATTGCCATTCCGCACGGCAAGCTCAATCGCATCAGCGCGATTACCGGCATCTTTGCGCGGCTGGAGACCCCGGTCGATTTCGAAGCGCTGGACGACCAGCCGGTTGATCTGGTTTTCCTGCTCTTGGCCCCGGAAGGCGCCGGCGCCGATCATCTCAAGGCGCTGTCGCGCATTGCCCGCGTGCTTCGCGACCAGGACCTGGTTGCCAAGCTTCGCGCAACCGATTCCGCATCGGCCATCTATGCCTTCCTCAACGAGGAACAGGCCTCCAACGCCGCCTGAAAAGGCTCCTGCGAGCCAGACAAAAAAAGCGCCCGGCGGGCGCTTTTTTCGTTTCTGGATGTTTGAGACCAGGCTCAGGCCTTGGGAGCTTCCGCAGCTTCACCATTCGCCTCGGGCTTGGGGCCACCCTTTGCGACGCCGACCATGGCCGGACGCAGCACGCGATCGCCGATCGCATAACCCGCCTGGACCACCTGCACGACAGTATTGTTCGGCACCTCGGGATTGGGCACTTCGAACATGGCCTGATGGAAGTTGGGGTCGAATTTCTGGCCTTCCGCCTCGATCTTGCGAACGCCGTGGCGCTCGAGCGTCGACAGCATGCCGCGTTCGGTCATCTCGACCCCCTCGACCAGCGCCGTCAGGCCGGCATCGGCAGCCGCCCGGGCTTCCTCGGGTAGCGCTTCGAGCGCCCGGCGAAGATTGTCCGAGACTGCCAGCATGTCACGGGCGAAACTCGTGACCGCATAGGTCTTGGCATCCTTGAGCTCGCGCTCCGTGCGGCGACGCAGATTGTCCATCTCCGCCGCGAGCCGCAGGAAGCGGTCACGCAGCTCGGCGTTTTCGGCCTTCAGCGCCTCGAGCGGATCGACCTGCTGCGACGGCTCTTCGCCCGTGCGGGTCTGCGTATCCTGCGCCATGTCGGCGGCTGCAGCCGTTTCGCCAGCCGCAGCGTCGGGTCCGTTGTTGTTGGCTTCGTCGGTCATGACGTCCTCCGAGTGACAGTGTTGGGAATTCGTGCCCGATATCAGGGTTTGAGGTGGAAAAATCAAGGCTTGCGCGCAAGAACTCTGACGGTCGGCGCGCTAAAGCCCCGAGCGGGACAATCGCGCCATCAGTTGCGCCGTGTAATCGACCATCGGCACGATGCGGGAATAGTTGAGCCTCGTCGGCCCGATGACGCCGACGGCACCGACGATGCGGTCCTCGCCATCGCGGTACGGCGCGACGATCAGCGACGAACCGGAGAGCGAGAACAGCTTGTTCTCCGAGCCGATGAAGATGCGCACACCCGGGCCGCTTTCGGCCAGATTGAGGATCTCGATCAGGCTCTCCTTGCGCTCGAGGTCGTCGAACAGCAGGCGCAGCCGATCGATGTCGTCCGAGCCCGCCAACCCTTCGAGCAGGTTGGCGCGCCCGCGCACGATCAGACGGGTCGGCTTTTGTTCGTCGCTGCCGCCGGACCAGACGGCGAGGCCCCGCTCGACGAGATCCTGCGAAAGGCTATCGAGTTCGCCGGCCACCTGCTGCCTGAGATTGACGAGCTGGGTCTTCAACTCGACAAGCGTCTGCCCGGCCATGTTGGCGTTGAGGAAATTGGCAGCCTCCGTGAGCTGGGAGGCGGTGATGCCGGCCGGCAGGTCGATGATCCGGTTTTCGATCTGGTTGTGTTCACCGACCAGCACGGCGAGTGCCTTGGTCGGCTCGAGCCGGATGAATTCGACATGCTTGAGAACCGGGTCGTTCTTTGCCGCGATCACCAGGCCTGCGCCGCGCGAAAGCCCCGACAGCATGCGGCTGGCCTCGGTCAAGAGGCTGTCCATCGGCTGGGCCGGGCCCGGCGGGCGGATCTGCCGTTCGATACTGCCGCGCTCTTCCTCGCTCAGATCTCCGACCTGCATGAAGGCGTCGACGAAGAAGCGAAGCCCCTGCTGCGTCGGCAGACGGCCTGCGCTGACATGCGGTGCGTAGATCAGGCCCAGATCCTCGAGATCGGCCATCACGTTGCGCACCGAGGCGGGCGACAGCGATGTGGAAAGAAGCCGCGAAAGATTGCGCGAGCCGAGCGGATCTCCGGATTCCAGATAGGTCTCGACGATACGCCGGAAGACCTCCCGGGAGCGGTCATCCAGGGAAGCTGCCACGTCCTTGGACAATGACGTCGGTACTTTCATTCGTCGCGCAGGCAGGGTTGGTCTGTCATTGGTTTGAAATATAGCCATTCCCGCGCGGATCACCAATGGGCATTTTCGCCGCTTTCGGCGTGAATGGCCCGGCGCCATGGTTTTTCTTTGCAAATCACACCCACGGACCGTAGAAGGCGTCTAACGATCCTAGGAGTGGGCAATGCGGCCATCAGGCAGAAAAACCGACCAAATGCGCAAGGTGTCTTTCGAGCGCAATTTCTCCAAACACGCCGAAGGCTCCTGCCTCGTCAAGTTTGGCGATACGCACGTGCTGTGCACCGCGAGCCTGGAAGAGAAGACGCCGCCGTGGCTGCGCAACAGCGGCAAGGGCTGGGTCACCGCCGAATACGGCATGCTGCCGCGCGCCACCGGCGACCGGATGAAGCGCGAAGCCGCGGCCGGCAAGCAGGGCGGCCGCACCCAGGAAATCCAGCGACTGATCGGCCGTTCGCTGCGCGCGGTCGTTGACCTCGAGGCGCTCGGCGAGCGCCAGATCACCGTGGACTGCGACGTCATCCAGGCCGATGGCGGCACCCGCACCGCCTCGATCACCGGCGCCTGGATTGCGCTGCACGATTGCCTGAAGTGG